>JAEZQX010000509.1 GCA_023441105.1 Pseudomonadota bacterium
GCGGCAATGCGACATCGCCGGCTCAGAGGCCGACCGCTTGCTGGCTTACTCCGGCGGCGCACCGTTGCACGCCAGCCACCTCGCTGACCCTGCGGCGCAGACCGCCTATCGGCGGCTGCTGGAGGCCATCGGATCGCTGCCGGACACTGCACTGGTTGCCGTGGCCGACGTGGTCGCGACGGCGGAGGTCGACCAGTGGTACGCATTGCTGCAGCGCTGGGTGGCGGACCTGGTGCGGGTGTGCTCGGGGTCGGCGCCGCGTTTCTTCCCGGAGTCGGCGGCCCGGCTGCAACAGATCTGCCGGCGCTGTTCGCTCGAGCGGCTGACGCGGGCGGCGGCAAGGCTGCAGCGCCAGGCAGTGCTGGTGCGGCATCCGCTGAACCCGCGGCTGTTCGCCGAGGAGTCGATTGCCCTGTACCTGGAAGCCTTTGACAGATGAGCGACACAGCCACCGATACCCAAACCTCCGCCAAGCTCGCGGCGCGTCCGAGCGTGATCTCGCTGTCGATCAAGGAGAAGGGTGCGCTCTACGCCGCCTACATGCCGTTCGTCGAGAACGGCGGCCTGTTCGTGCCGACGCAGCGGCCGGCGCAACTCGGTGACGACCTCTATGTCATCCTCACCTTGATGGACGATCCCGCCAAGGTGGCGATCCCGGGAAAGGTCGCCTGGATCACGCCGGCCGGCACCACCGGTCGCCAGCAGGGCATCGGCATCCAGTTCACCCGGACCGATGCGAGCATGCAGGCGCGGGCCAAGATCGAAGACCTGCTCGGCTCCACGCTAAAATCATCGCGGCCATCCAACACGGTCTGATGCCCGGCTGAACAAGGCCATCCGGCGGGCCGCAGATGGCCCTCCCGCGCCATGCCGGCGCGGTCAACCGGATAGCCGATGTTCGTCGATTCCCACTGCCACCTGGATTTTCCCGAGCTCACCGAACGACTGCCGGACGTGCTGTCCAACATGGCGGCCGCCCGGGTCGAGCATGCCCTGTGCATCAGCGTCACCTTGGAGGACTGGCCGCGGGTGGCCGAGCTGGCACGCCAGCACCCGCAGCTCAGCGCTTCGGTCGGCGTGCATCCCGACAGCGCCGACGTGCAGGAGCCGACGGTGCGCACGCTGGTGGAGCTCAGCCGGACACCGAAGGTGGTGGCCATCGGCGAGACCGGCCTCGACTACTTCCGCGCCAGCGGCGACATGACCTGGCAGCAGGAGCGCTTCCGCACCCACATCCGGGCCGCCCGCGAGAGCGGCAAGCCCCTGGTCATCCATACCCGCGCCGCCAGCGACGACACGCTGCGCATCATGCGGGAAGAGAAGGCCGCCGAGGCCGGCGGCGTGATGCACTGCTTCACCGAGGACTGGGACGTCGCCCAGGCGGCGCTGGATCTCGGCTTCCACATCTCGATCTCCGGCATCGTCACCTTCAAGAATGCCGCGGTCGTGAAGGATGTGGCAACGCGGGTGCCGCAGGACCGGTTGCTGATCGAAACCGATTCCCCGTATCTCGCGCCAGTTCCCAATCGCGGCAAGACCAACGAGCCGGCTTGGGTGGCCCATGTTGCCGCCGCCATCGCGGCGCTGCGCCAGCAGCCTGTCGAGGACGTCGCCAGCTTCACCACCGCGAACTACCACCGCTTGTTCGGCGCGACCCGTGTCGCCGCCTGACGAGCCCGCTTCCGGATCCGCGGCGGCGCCGGCGCGCCATCCGGGGAGGTTGGCCGCGGGCCTGGTGGCAGCTTCGGCGGCGAGGGCGCGGCGCCTGCTGGCTGTCCTGGCGCTGCTGATGCTGGCGCTTCCGCTACCGGCGCCTGCCCAGGAAGCTCCCGGCGGCTTCTTTGCCGCGATTGCTCGCGACGACGATGCCGACGTACGGGTCTACCTGCTGCGCGGCGTGCCGATTGCCGCCCGGGATCGCAACGGCACGCCGGCGCTGGTGCTGGCGGCTGCCGAGCGAGCCTTCAAGGTGGTGCGTACCTTCCTCGCTATCCCCGGTACCGAGCCCGACATCAGCAACCGCGCGAACGAGACGGCGCTGATGTATGCCGCCTTGCATGGCAGTGTCGAGACTGCGGCGCTGCTGGTGGAGAAGGGCGCCCAGGTCAACCGTCCCGGCTGGGCAGCGTTGCACTATGCAGCAACCGGCGGCAACGAACAGATGGTGGACTGGCTTCTCGAACGGCATGCCTTCATCGATGCCGAATCGCCCAACCGCAGCACGCCGTTGATGCTGGCGGTGCGCCAGAAGCACGACGCGGTAGCGCGCCAGCTGATTGCCGCCGGGGCCGATCCGGCGATCCGCAACGAGGCGGGCCTGACTGCGGCCGACTATGCCCAGCGCAACCACAACCAGCCGCTGGCGGACTGGCTGCGCGGCAAAGCCAGGGACTACGACGCCAGATACAGGCCCGCAGGAACCGTTCGGAGGTAGAGTGGCATGTCGGGCCGGGACCAGCAGGGATACTCTGAACTTCCCGCAGCCCGCCCGCGGCCGTTGCCTCGGCCGCCGGGTCACGACGACAGCCTGAGAATCATGAAGAGCAGATCCGCCGAGTTGCACCGGGCACTGGCAGCCCGCAGGACGATCGCCGCGCTGGTCGCGGCAGCCGCGCTCGCAGCCGGTTGCGCCACCACCGGCGTGGACGAGGAAGGCTTCACCGGCACGACCCGGCCCCGGGCCGCCAGCCCGGCCAGCGAGCGCGTCATCGCCGGTGTCGCCGAGATGGTGCTGACCAGGCAGGCATGGCCGACCTTCGAGCAGGCGAAGCAGGATGCGGTCACCGCGCTGCAGGACGGTTCGCCGCTCTATGCCTACATCCGCGCCTCGCGGCCCCTCGGCGAGATCGCCCATCCTGCCGATCCGGCGGGCAGCTACACCTTCAGCGACTATCCGCACCTGTTCCTGCAGATCGGCGACAACGAGAGCCTGACCATCCTCGCCACCTGCTATGTCACCTTGTCGGCCGAGGAGACGCGCCTGCGTGAGCTCGTGGTGCCGCTGGCGCCGCTGACCTACCGGCCGGGACAGAATGCGGCGGACTGCTGGCTCGGGACGGTGGCCGGCAGCCGCGGCGGCAAGCGCACTTACGAGGTCCGGCTGGCGGGATTCGCCGGAAAGTTCGAGAGCTGGCTGCCGGTACCCGACCTGCTGGCGGTGGCGCCGGTGGCCACCGACCTTCCTGCCGGCGCATCCGAATATGCCGCCATGCTGCGCGCGACGCCGCTGCGCAACGCGACGCTGCTGGCAAGCAACAGCACCTTGCCGGCTGCAGGGATCGGCGCAACCGCGCTGGCGTCGCCGGTGGCAACGCCCACGGCCATCGCCACGCCCATCCGCGGGTCTTCCCTCGTTGCGTTGAACAGCGCGCCCCTGCCGGGCCCGCGCCAGGCCATCGGCGGCAGCCGCATGGACCTGCAGTTGCAGAGCCTGAGCGCGGCCTTGCTCGGGCGCCGGCCGAGCGAAGCCTACTTCCTCGATTCGGACTGGACCAGCACCACCGACCAGCGCGGCAGGGTGGTGCAGCAGCATGCGCATGCGGCGGCCATCTTCAAGGGCGCCTCCTGCAGCTGGCTGCGCCTGAAGGCTTTCCGCCGCCCGGGCGGGTCCGGCCTGATCGACGTCGAACCGGTCGGCGATCCAATCGAGATCAGCTGCACCGAGCTGAAGTAGCGCCGGGCATCATCGCGCGGCGCCGGCGACGCGCGCCGGCGGTGGCGGCTGTATAGTGGGGGGACATGCCGACGCCCGCCCCGACCGCATCTTCACGCCTCGCGCAGTACCTGGCTGCGAGCCCGCTCCGGGACGCTTCCTTCCGTCTCTTCTATACCGGCTCGATCGGTACCGCCCTCGGCTACACGATGCAGGCGGCAATGGCCGCCTGGGTGATGGCCACGTTGACGCCGTCGGCGCTGATGGTCGCGCTGGTGCAGTCGGCAAGCACGCTGCCGTTCCTGCTTTTCGGGCTGATCGCCGGTTCGCTGGCCGACATCATGAACCGGCGCAGGCTGATCATCGTCACCCAGCTGGTGATGCTGCTGTCGACCGCGCTGCTTGGCGTGATCGCCGTCACCGGTTGGGTCAACCCGTGGACCCTGCTGCTGCTCACCTTCATCTGCGGCGCCGGCTTCACCTTCTACATGCCCGCACAGCAAGCGAGCATCAACGACCTGGTTGCCCGGGAGGATCTGCCGCGCGCGGTGGCGCTGGGCGCGGTCGCCTTCAACGTCGCCCGGGCCATCGGCCCCGCGATAGCGGGAGCGGTCGCCGCCTGGCTCGGCTCGGGCAGCGCGCTGCTGGCCAGCTCGCTGTTCTTCATCGTCATGATGTTCGGCGTGAGCAGCCTCAGGCGGGTGGAGCGGAGCCTGCCGGGCGTGCCGGAGACGCTCTTCGCCGGCGTGCAGAGCGGCCTGCGCTTTGCGCGGCATTCGCCGGCCATGCGCTCGCTGGTGATCCTCAACGTCAGCTTCACCGTCTGCGCCAGCGCCTTGTGGGCGCTGATCCCGCTGGTGGCGCGCGACCAGTTGAACCTCGGGCCCGGCGGCTACGGCCTGCTCTACGGCACCTTCGGCGCCGGGGCGGTGGTCTCGGCCCTGACGATCCCGGAGCAGTTGCAGAAGTACTCGCTCAACACGGTCGTGCGCGCCAGCATCGTGCTGTGGACCGGCGCGACGCTGCTGGTGGCGGCAACGACCATCACCGGTGTCGCACTGCTCGGCGCGCTGTTCGCTGGCGCCGCCTGGGTCGGGGTCCTGGCAAGCCTGTCTGCCGGCACGCAGAGCACCGCCCCGGCGTGGGTGCGGGCACGGGCGGTATCGATCAACCTGCTGGCGCTGCAGACCGGACTCGCGCTCGGCAGCTTCCTCTGGGGTGCGCTCGCCTCGGCCATCGACATCCAGCCCACCATGGCCGTGTCGGCCGGCCTCATGGTGCTGCTGTACGCGATCAACCACCGGGTGCGCGTGAAGCTCGGCGACGAGGCGGATGTCACGCCGTTTGCCCAGTTGCCGGAACTGGCGGTCGCAGTCGAGCCGATGCCGACCGATGGTCCGGTGCTCGTGCAGGTGGAGTACCGCATCGCGGAGGCCGATCGGCCGGCGTTCCTGCAGGCGATCCAGGAAGTGGAGGCGACCCGTCGCCGCAACGGCGCAGCCAGCTGGCGGGTGTTTCGCGACGTCAGCGAGGACGAGCGCTATGTCGAGCGCTACGTGATCACGTCATGGGCGGAGTACGTCCGGCTGCGCATGCGGATGACCGTTGCTGACCGCATGCTGCAGAACCGGGTGATCGAGTTGCAGCGCAAGGACGTGCCGGTGCGCGTCTCGCGCCTGATCGGCGTCGCTGCGGCCAAGCGCTAGCTCGGCACGTCGCGGGCCAGCCGCAGGCCGCTGAACTGCCAGCGCGCCTCCGGCGGGAAGAAGTTGCGGTAGCTCTTGCGGATGTGACTGCGCGGCGAAGCGAACGAGCCGCCGCGCAGCACGAACTGGTTGCACATGAACTTGCCGTTGTACTCGCCCACCGCGCCAGCCGAGGTCCTGAAGCCGTGATAGGGCAGGTAGGCACTGGCAGTCCATTCCCACAGGTCGCCCCACATCTGCTGCAATGAGCGGCGATCGCCGGCGCCGCGCGAGGCTGCCGGCAGCGGACGCAACTCGCCGCGCTCGAGCAGGTTGGCATCTTCGCCGATCGGTGGCGTGAGGCCAGCCGCATGCTCCCATTCGGTTTCGGTCGGCAAGCGACAGCCGGCCCAGCGGGCATAGGCATCGGCCTCGAAGTAGCTCAGGTGCGCCACGGGAGCGGCCGGATCCAGGGGCTGCCAGCCCGCCAGGCCGAACACCTCGATCGGGCCCGCCACCTCCGCAGGCGCCTGCGCTGCCCGCCAATAGAGCGGCATGGTCCAGCCCTCCGCCTGGATCCGATCCCAGCCAAGCGAGAGCCAGAACTCGGGGCGCCGGTAGCCGCCGTCGCGCACGAACGCCAGATACTCGGCACAGGTGACGAGCCGGTCGGCCAACTCGAACGGCTGCAGCAGCACCTGGTGCGCCGGCAGCTCGTTGTCGAAGCAGAAGCCCCGGCCGTCATGGCCGATGTCGACGATGCCGCCGTCGAAGCCGAGAAACGAGGCAGCGTTCTCCGCCGCCTGCTCGCCGGCGAGGGCGGCTTCCTTGCCCGGCGCTGCCGCTTGCGGCGGGGTGGCAGGCACGGCATACGCCGGCCCGAGCGGATTGCACGACAGCAGGTGCTTCACGTCGGTGAGGATCAGCTCCTGGTGCTGCTGCTCATGGTTCAGGCCCAGCACGAGAAGGGCATCGAAGGCCTCGCTGTCACCGACCGCGCCATGAGCGATCGCTGCGGTCATCGCCTCGTCCACGCAAGCGCGGTAGTCCATGACCTCCTGGAGCGACGGGCGCGTGAGCAGGCCGCGTTGCGGCCGCGGATGCTTGTCGCCCACCGCGTTGTAGTAGGAATTGAAGAGCACGCGATACTCGGGGTTCGCGGGCTTGTAGCTGCCCACGAACTCGCCAAGCAGGAAGGTCTCGAAGAACCAGGTGGTGTGCGCGAGGTGCCACTTCACCGGGCTCGCATCCGGCATCGACTGCGCCTGGCAATCTTCCGGCGCCAGCGGTGCGGCCAGTGCGGCCGTCGCCGCGCGTACCCGCCGATAGTCTTCGAGCAGCCCGCGCCGCCGGCCGGCTGCGGAGATGGTGGGAAAGCGGTCGGGAGCATTCATCGGGGGCCAGTCCTCATCGGTCAGTTCACCGCGTGGAAGACCGCGTAGCGACCGGCTTCGTCGGTCCAGTGCCGCACCGCGCGGAACCCCGCCTCGCGCAGCTTTGCATCGAATCGCTCGATGGTGTATTTGCAGGCGGACTCGGTGTGGATCCGCTCGCCGGCGGCGAATGCGCGCTCGCCGCCGGGCCAGCGAACCACCAGGTCCTGGCGCGACTGCAGATGCATCTCGACACGCGACAGCACCTGGTTGAAGAGGGCGACATGGTCCCACTGCGCCGGATCGAAGTCGCTGCCGATCAGCCGGTTGACGTTGCGCAGGATGTTGCGGTTGAACGCGGCGGTCACGCCCAGCGCGTCGTCGTAGGCGCGTCGCAGTACCTCCGGATCCTTCACCAGGTCCACGCCGATCAGCAAGCCACCTCCCGGCGCCTGTGACTGGATCCGTCTCAGAAAAGCCAGCGCCTGCGCCGGCGTGAAGTTGCCGATGCTCGACCCGGGGTAGAAGAACAGCGGTGTCTCGCCCTCGAGTTCCAAGGCGAGCTCAGGCGGCAGGTCGAGCGACGAGGAGAAGTCCATGCCGACCCCGACCATGGCGATCGCGGGATGGGCGGTGGCCAGCCGTTCCACGGCCCGCCGGACGAATTCGACGGAGATATCCACGGCCACATAGCGGACCGGCTGCAGGATCCCGAACAGACTCATCGCCTTGGCGCAGTTGCCGGCGCCGAGGTCGATCAGGGATGCGCCCTGGCCGACGCTGGCGGCGATGTCGGACGCGCGGGACGCGAAGATCGCCGCCTCCGCGCGCGTGGGGTAGTACTCGTCGAGTTCGGTGATCGCCTCGAACAGATGCGAGCCGAGCACGTCATAGAAAAACTTCGGCGACAGCTGCGCCTTGGGTCGCAGCAGCCCGGCCTGGACCTCTGCTTGAGGGGCGCCCCCGTCCGAGCCCGCGCGGACCTGCAGGAACCGCGGCCCATGCGAGCGGGGAGTCGCTGACTTGTGGGCCTTCGCAGCGGTGGTCGATAGCACGGCATCTCCTCGTGGGGCCTCCGGGCAGCAACAAAGGCAGACCCGGTCGTTGAAGGGAACAGGCGGGAATTCAGATGCAGAAAAGGGGCCGCTGGCGCAAGCACCGTGCCCGGGCGCGCTGCGACTACCGGTGTCCAACCTGCCCGAGGCTGCCGCCGATGTTACCGCCGGGCAGGCAGCGTGGCGGCGCCCGGCCTGCAAGCCCTTGAAACCTGCGCGGCCAGGCGACCGCGCAGCCGGGCATGCTGGTTGCCCAGGCGTCCGACGGCCGCAATCGTCGGCCCCGCAAGTCAAGAGAGACAGAATGTCGCACGTCAGCTATCGTCAGCCCCGCCGCACCACCGATCCCCGCAAAGGGCGTGCCGGGACCGCTTCCGGCCTGGAGACCTTCGCCACCCGCTTCGCCGAACTGGCGCTACTGGCCGGCGTGCTGGGTGCCGGCATCGCGTTGCTGGTCACGCGGTCGACTTGAGCCGTCGGCTGCCGTTTGACTCTGGCTGCACCTTGTCGCAAATCATCAGCTCCCGGAATCCGCCGACTGGCCGTCGGCCGCGCCTTGGCACGACCGTCAAGGGCGTGTCGGGAGGCCCGGTCGAGAAATCCGCCAGGGGTCACGCCGGGACAGGCTTGGACACGTCCGCAGGCGGCTCGGCAGCGCCCTCGAACCTGCCGCCGCTATCCCCGGTGGTGCTGGACGCGTTGCCGCATTTCACGGCCTTGCTCTCGCCCGAAGGCGCCATCGGCTTCGTCAACGCACCGGCGCTGGCAGCCACTGGCCAGGCCCTCGAGGACATCACCGGCCTCCCTTTGTGGCTCACGACCTGGTGGGACTTCGATCCGCAGGTCCAGGCGCAGATTCGTCTCGCCTGCGCGCGGGCTGCATCGGGCGAAACGGTTCGCCTGCAGGCACCCATGCGCAGCAGCGGCGACGGAGCGCCTCGCGTGGCGATCTTCTCGGTGGTCCCGGTTGGCGGGCCGGACGGCGGCGTAGCGCAGCTGGTGGCCTCGGCGGTCGACCAGTCGCCCCAGCCGGCTGCCGACCTCGACCTGCTGGTGCGCTATCGTCGCAAGGATGAATTCCTGGCGATGCTGGCACATGAACTGCGCAATCCCCTTGCGCCGCTGCGCAACGCCGCGGCCATGCTGCGCCTGACGGACGAGCAGAATCCGCAACGCCGCGCGATCAGCGCCCTGGTCGATCGCCAGGTCGGCCAGTTGTCGCGGCTGCTCGACGACCTCCTCGACGCATCCCGAATCGACCAGGGAAAGATCGTCCTCAGCCTCGAGCCGGTCGAGCTCGGCAACCTGCTCGCCCAGGCGCTGGAAGGCGCGAAGGCCCTGGCCAATGCGCGCGACCAGAAGGTGCTGCTCTCGCGGCCGCAGCGCCAGGTGTGGATGAATGCGGATCCGGTGCGGCTCACCCAGATCGTCGATAACCTGGTCGGCAATGCCTGCAAGTTCAGCGATCCCGGCAGCACCATCCGCGTGTCCCTGGCCGTGAAGCAGCGGCAAGCACAGCTGACCGTCAGCGACGACGGCCACGGCATCGATCCCGAGCTGCTGCCCAGAGTGTTCGACCTCTTCACCCAGGGTGCGCGCTCCCTGGACCGCAGCCAGGGCGGCCTCGGCATCGGCCTCTCCCTGGTCAGGAACCTCAGTCTGATGCACGGCGGCTCCGTCACCGCGGCCAGCCCGGGCATCGGCCGGGGCGCCACCTTCGTCGTCACGCTGCCGCTGCCGTCGAAGCGCGTCATCCGCTACAACCCGGCCGAGGCCGAGTCGGCCGCCCCGCACGCCAAGCGGGTGCTGGTGGTGGATGACAACGTCGACGCCGCCGAAAGCCTGGCGGAACTTCTCACGCTCAAGGGCCATCAGGCACGGGCGATCACCGAACCGCGGGCGGCGCTCGCCATGGCGCAGGAGTTCGCACCGGAAGTGGTGCTGCTGGATATCGGGCTGCCGGACATCGACGGCTTCGAGGTTGCACGCACGCTGCGGCGCTTGCCGTGCACCCGGCATTCCCTGCTGGTGGCGGTCACCGGCTATGGCCAAGCCGAGGACCGCAAGGCCTCGAGTGCGGCCGGCTTCGACCATCACCTGGTGAAGCCGGTGAGCCTGCGCCAGATCGAGGAGCTGATCGAGCGCCGGCACTAGCGGCTTGCGTCGACACTGGCGGCTGGGCCGCCTCCTGAAGGCTGCGCGCCGCGATCAGAAGTTGACCTTGTCGGCGCCCTTGAGCGAGAGGATGCGGCGCGCATCTTCGGGGGTCGCAACCTCGAGCCCCAGCTGCTCCACGATCTCCCGTGCCGCGCGCACCTGCTCGGCATTGCTGCGCGCCAGTCTGCCGGGACCGATCCACAGCGAATCCTCGAGGCCCACCCGGATGTTGCCGCCCATGGCCGCGGACATCGCGGCGATCGGCAACTGGTTCCTGCCGGCACCCAGCACGCTCCACTGGTAGTCCTTGCCGAAGAGCCGGTCGGCGGTGCGCTTCATGTGCAGCACGTCCTCCGGATGCCCGCCGATTCCACCCAGGATGCCGAAGACCGACTGGATGAAGAAGGGCGCCTTGACCAGGCCGCGGTCGGCGAAATGCCGCAGCGTGTACAGATGCCCGATGTCGTAGCACTCGATTTCGAAGCGGGTGTCGTTGCGCGCGCAGGTGGTGAGGATGTTCTCGATGTCCTTGAAGGTGTTCTTGAAGATCCGGTCGTTCGAGCCTTCGAGGTAGGGACGCTCCCATTCGAACTTGAACTCCTTGAAGCGCGCCAGCATGGGATAGAGGCCGAAGTTCATCGAACCCATGTTGAGCGAGGCGACCTCGGGCTTGAAGTGTGCACAAGGCTGCAGGCGCTCCTCGACCGACATCGTCGGCGCCCCGCCGGTCGTGATGTTGATGACCGCATCGGTGCGACGCTTGATCTCCTTGAGGAATGGCTCGAAGGCCTGCGGTGACTGGTCCGGCCGGCCGTCCTGCGGATTGCGCGCGTGCAGGTGGACCAGCGCGGCCCCGGCTTCGGCGGCGGCGACCGCGGCCTCGGCGATCTCCTCGGGCGTGATTGGCAGGTGCGGCGACATCGTCGGCGTGTGGATGGCGCCGGTGACTGCACAGGTGATCATGACCTTGCGGGGTTGCGGACGGTTGCTGTCTTCTGCCATGTCGGACTCACTTCTTCCAGGGTTGCTGTTGCTTGAGGTGCGCGGCCAGCGCGGCCAGCCGCTCGTTGCGCCACTCCGCCTTGGTCGCGATGGACCGGGCGTCAGGAGTACTGCCCCACGCGGCCACCACGGCCGACCAGTTCTGCTTGTCCCAGACTTCCGCCGGCGCCGGCTGCGTCTGCAGGTGCCGGTAGAAGCCGGTGTAGCGGGTGCAGTAGTCCGGGATGCCGCCGGGCGCGTTCAACTCGATCGTCTCGAACGGCCCCATGAACGACCAGCGCCGGCCGAGGCCTTCCGACACGGTCTTGTCGAGATCCTGCGGCGAGCAGTAACCTTCGCCGACCAGGCGGAAGGCCTCGGCGAGCAGCGCGCCCTGCAGGCGGTTGAGGATGAAGCCGTCCACCTCGCGCAGCACGTCGATTGGCACCTGGCCCACCGACTCGTACACCTCGCGCGCGCGCTGCCGCGTGGCGTCCGAGGTCCAGGGGGCCCCGCATAGCTCCACGATCGGCACGAGATGCGGCGGATTGACCGGATGGCCGACGATGCAGCGTGCCCTGCCGGCCAGTTCGCCGGTGAATCGAGAGGCGACGATTGCCGACGTGGAAGACGCCAGCACGCAATCGGGCGGCGCGGCACGGTCGAGGCGCCCGAAGATCTCGATCTTCGCCTCGACGACCTCCGGACCGTTCTCCTGCACGAAGTCCGCGCCGGCCACCGCGTCTTCCAGCAACTCGCAGGAGCTGACCCTGGCCGCTGCCGCCGCCGGGTTGCTCACCAGGCCATGACGCGCCAGCTCGGCGAGGCTCTCGGCAACGAAGCCAGCCGCGGCGGCCCGTACCGATGCCTCCGGATCCCACAGTCTCGCCTGCCAGCCGGCCCGGGCAAACACATTCGCCCAGGCCCTGCCGATGAGTCCTGAACCAACGATCGCAACGACCGGCATCGACTCCTCCTGTAGATGATCTGCTGCCGGTCAGAGCCAAAGGGTCCGGCGTCTCAACTCGAGATTGTCGCTCAACTCCCGCGACGGACCAATGTGCGTCACCTGGCCGCGCTCGAGGGCGACGGTTCGGTCCGACAGGGCGAGGGCAAGGTCGAGATGGTGGTCGACGATGACGATGGAGACCTCGTGGCGCAGCTTGTCGAAAGCCTCGAACAGTTCTTCCACCACCGCCGGCGCCAGCCCCTCGAACGGCTCGTCGAGCAGCAGCACCTGCGTGTCGCCGGAGAGGGCCCGCGCCACCGCGACCATCTGCTGCTCGCCGCCCGAGAGATAGTCCGCCGGCGAGCGCCAGCGCTGGCGGATACGCGGAAAGAAGGCGAAGATCCGCTCCTCGTCCCAGTGCACGCCCGCGCGGTTGCGCCGACGCAGCCGGCCGAGCTCCATGTTTTCCGCGACGCTCATGCCGGCGAACAAGCCGCGGCCTTGCGGCACGTAGGAAACCCCACGACGGGTGATCTGCGCCGACGTCTGCCCGGCCAGGGGCTCGCCCAGCAACGTGATCAGCCCTTGCTCCGGCGCAGTGATGCCCACGATGGTCTTCAGCAGCGTCGACTTGCCGGCGCCGTTGCGACCGAGGAGCGCGACGATCTCGTGGCGGTGCACGTCGAAGGACACGCCGCGCAGGATGTGGCTCTTGCCGTAGAAGGTGTCGACGTCGACGAGTTGCAGCAGCACCTCGGGCTTGGCCGCCGATTCCCGGACCTTGGCAGCCAGCGCGTGCGCGCCGGCGCCGATGTACACCTGCTGTACCTTCGGCGAAGAGCGCGCATCCTCCACCGTGCCGTCGACCAGGACCTGGCCATCGTTCATCACCGTCACCGCGTCGGCGATCTGGAACACCCGGTCGATGTCGTGCTCGACCAGCAGCACCGGCAGCCGCGCCGCGATGCTCCTGATCAGGTTGCCCACCCGCTCGCGTTCGGCTGCCGACAGGCCGGCCAGGGGCTCGTCGAGCAGCAGCAGCCGCGGCCTGACCGCCAGCGCGAGCGACATGTCGAGCAGCCGCTGGCCGCCATAGGAGAGGGTGCTCGCCTGCGCCGCCTCGATGCCCTCGAGCCCCATGGCGCGGATGATCTGCGCGGTCTCGTCGTTGACCTGCGCCAGGGCGTGCGCCGGCATCCAGATGCCGAAGCGCCGTGGATCGCGCGCCTGTGCCGCGAGGCGCACGTTCTCGCGCACGCTCAGGCCGCCGAAGAGGTTGGTGATCTGGAAGGATCGGCCGATGCCGGCACGCGTGGCCCGGTCCGGCGACAGGCCGCCGATCGGCCGACCCTCCAGCAGCACGGCGCCGCTGTCCGGTTCGAACATGCCGGAGATGAGGTTGAAGGCGGTGGTCTTGCCGGCGCCGTTGGGTCCGATGAGGGCATGCAGCGACCGATCCGCCACCGCGAAGCTGGCGCCGCTGACTGCCCGGATGCCGCCGAAGCGCTTGCCGAGATCCCGCACCTCGAGGACGCTGCCCTCGGCAGGTTGCGGCGGCACCAGGAACCCAGGCAGTTCGACCGCATGCGTGCGGCGGCTGGCCATCGCTGCCGACTCGACGGTCGCCTTGCGCCAGGGCCGGGTCAGCTGCTCGTAGACGCCGACCAGCCCGCTGGGCGAAAAGACGATGAACAGCACGAACAGCAGCCCGAAATGGAACAGCCAGTCGGGGGTGACGCTGGACAGGTAGTCGCGAAACAGCACGAAGAACAGCGCACCGAGCGCCGGACCGAGGAAGGAACGCATGCCGCCGATGACCACCATCGCCAGCAACTCGCCGGAAAAGGGCACGCCGATGGGATCGGCCGACGTCATCCGGTTGTTGAAGAGCAGCAGCACGCCGGCCAGCGCGGTCAGCACCGCCGACAGCACGAAAGCGAGCAGCTTGTAGCGGTCGGTGTCGTAGCCGATGAAGCGTGCCCGCTGCTCGTTCTCGCGGATCGCGACCAGGACGGAGCCCGCCGGCGAGCGGTGGAAGCGCCACAGCAGCCAGGTCACCAGCATCGCCACGGCCGCGACCAGGCCGTAGAACGGTAACCGCTCCTCGAAGGAGATCCCGAACCAGCGGGGCCGCGCGATGCCTCCCAGGCCATCCTCGCCGCCGGTCAGTTCGGTCCAGCGGAAGGCGACGACGTAGAGCAGCGCCGACAGCGCCAGCGTCAGCAGCGCGAAGTAGACCCCGCGTCGCCGCAGGATCAGCGCGCCGAAGATGGTGGCCAGCACGGCCACCAGCGCGAGCGACAGCAGCACCGGTGCGACGAAGCTGCCGGGCAGCCAATGCCGCTGCGCCAGTCCTGCCGCGTAGGCGCCGAGGCCGAACCAGGCCCCGTGGCCGAACGAGACCAGCCCGGCATGTCCGACCAGGATGTTGAGCGCCATGCAGGCGATGGCGAAGATGACCACCTCGGTGGCCGAGGTCACGGTGAGGCCGATGGCGGGCAGCACGATCGGCAGCAGGACGAGTCCGGCGCCGGCCACCAGCAGCGGCAGCCAGGAGCGGGCACGGTCATTCAAAGCGCAGGATCCTCTCGCCGAACAGGCCCCGCGGCCGGAACACCAGCACCAGCAGCATCAGCAGGTAGACGCCGGCCATCGAGAGATGCGGGTAGCCCAGCGCCGTGATCGTCCCCTTGACCAGCCCGACCAGCAGCGCGGCCACTACCACGCCCCAGAAGGAGCCAAGGCCGCCGATGACGCAGACGACGAAGGCCGGCGTGATGATCTCCTGGCCCATGGCCGGATGGACGGTATAGATCGGCGCCAGCAGCACCCCGGCCAGGCCTGCCAGCCCGATGCCGATACCGGCCACGCCCATGGTGTAGGGCTTGAGCGAGATGCCCAGCGCGCCTACCATGTCCGGATCCTGCACGCCGGCCCTCACCACCCGGCCGAACGACGTCCGCTGCAGCAGGAACCACAGCGCCGCGACGCAGCCGACCGCGATCAGCAGCAGCACCGAGCGGTACCACGAGTAGATGAAGTTGCCGACCGCCACCTGGCCCTTCAGGGCGCTGGGGATGACGGCCGAGATGGGTGGCGCGCCGAAGATCATCCGCAGCGCCTGCTCGGCGACCATGGCGAGGCCGAAGGTGAGCAACAGCGACAGGATCGGATCGGCGCGATAGAAGCGCTGGAACAGCAGCCGTTCGATGACGATGCCGAGGATCGCCACCACCACCGGTGCCGCCACCAGCGTGGTGCCGAAACCGAGGTGCGGCAGCAGCACCACCGACAGGTAGGCGCCGATCGCATAGAACGCGCCATGCGCCAGATTGACGATGCCGCCGAGCGCGAAGATCAGCGACAGGCCCAGCGCGATCAACAGGTAGTAGACCCCGTCCAGCAGCCCGTTGACAAGCTGCTGGATGAACAGTGTCGCCATCATCGCGGTAGCGGCTCGATGCCGATCCGACGATGCGCGAGCGACGGCGGCGCGCTGGTCATCGGCCGGCGCTCAGGCGCTGAACTTGCAGCCGTTCTCTTCTGGCGTGGACGAGATGGATTCGAGCGGCTGGTCCGCAGCCGGCACCGGCGGCGAGGCGGTGAAGATGTCCCACTGGTTCTTGATCTTCTCCGGCGGCAGGCCGGTCACGGTGTACATCTCGTGCATCATCTGGTGGTCGCCGGCCCGGAAGTACGCCTCCCGCGTTTTCATGACGTCGAACTTCGCGCCTTTTTCCCAATGGTCGATGATCTTCGGCGCCTCGATCGACTTGAGCTCCTGCATGGTGCGGGCGAGGATCCGGATGGCGTTGTAGTCGCCCCAAGCCTGGTTCTCCGGCGGCTTGCCGTATTTCTTCGTGAAGTCCGCCACGAACTTCCTGCTTCCCGGCGTCTCGAGCAGGTGATGCCACACCAGCGGCCAGGTACCCGAGAAATTGCCCTTGCCGGCCGCCCAGGCGACCGCGGTATCGAAGCCGAAGCCCGCCACCGGAAAGGTCAGGCCGAACTCGGCGTACTGCTTGAGGAAATTGGTGATCTGGTTGCCCGCCAGGTTCGAGATCACCAGGTCGGGCTTGGCATTGCGGATCTCCAGCAGCAGGGCGGAAAAATCGGTGGCGTCGGTGGGGACCAGCTTGTCGGCGGCGAACTGGCCGCCGTTTGCCGACATGAACAGCTTGGCGACGCGCAGCAGGTCGTGGCCGAAGGCATAGTCGGCCGTCAGCGAGAACCAGCGCTTGCCCTTGACGAGTCCCTGGTTGAGAAGGGACTGGCCGCAGGTCTTCACGTACATCGAATTCTGGCTCTCGACATGGAACATGTAGCGGTTGCAGTTGGCGCCGCGCAGGGCGTCGGAATTGCCGCCGGTGTTCACGAAGAGGTTGCGGGTACGCTGGGCGACCTGCGCGATGGTGAGACACGAGGCCGAGGAGATTTCCCCCACGATGGCAGCCACCTTGTCCCGCTCGATCAGCCGCTCTGCCTTGGTGGAGGCGGTCTGCGGATTGACCGAGTCCTCCTTGATCAGTTGTAGCTTGCGGCCCATGACGCCGCCCTCGGCGTTGATCTGCTCGACCGCGAGATCTGCCGCCATCACGCCGAGCTCGCCGAGCGGGCCGAGAAAGCCGGTGCGCGGCGTGAGATGCCCGAGGACGATGGCGTCGCCCTGGCTGCGGGCGAGGAGCGGGATGCCGAGGGCGCCGGCGGCGGCGATGCCGGTGACATTCCTGAGAACGGCACGACGGGACGACCTGATGCACTGCCTGGACATGGGACTCCTCCGTTGGTTGCTTATCCTGGCCGGCTGATGGCCGGTCTGACGCCCGGAACTGACCGCACCGCGCTGGAAGGCGACGGTGCATTGCCCTAAACTGTGATCACAGTCAATCGTGCCCCAAGTCGTGGGGCCTTGTCCACCACCGCGGAGCAGGTTTGGCTCAGGTCACCCGGGAAAGAGCGCGCACTGGCCGTAAGGCAGCACTGCCGGTCGTCGCAGGACCCGCGGCAGCAGCCGCTATGTCGGCAGTGACGTCGGCGGCAGCGCCGGTGGCTGCAGCGTCGGCGGCCGAAGCCTCCGCGCCGGACCGCACCCTCGGAAGCCGGGTGTCGGCGCTGCTGCGCGAACGCCTGATCGGCGGCGCATTCCAGCCCGGCGACAAGCTCTCCCTGCGTTCGCTCGCTCAGGAGTTCGGCGTCTCGATGCAGCCGGTGCGGCATGCGGTTGCCGGTCTCATCGGCGACGAAGCGCTGGAGGTGGCACCGAACCGCGCCGTCCGGGTGCCGGTCATGACGGCGGCCAAGTTCGACGAACTGACCGCCATCCGCCTGGCGATCGAAGGATTTGCCATCGAGACGGCCGCCCGCTCGCGCAGCGCCGCCGATCTTGCCTCGATCCGCCGCTTCGACCGGGCCTTCCGCCGGGAATGCCGCTCAGGGGCACCCGACGCGGAACGGGCGGTGCGGGCCAACCAGGCACTGCATTTCGCCGCCTACCGGGCGGCGGGGATGCCGGCACTGATGGCGATCATCGAAGGCTTGTGGCTGCGCATCGGGCCGGTGCTCAACCTCGACATGCGGGCCAGCCCGCAGCGCCTCCAGATGGGCCAGGCGGAATCCTGCCACGCAGCGCTGTTGCGCGGCCTCGAGGAGGGCTCACCCGCCAAGTCGCGGGCCGCCCTCGAGAAGGACATCCGGGCTGCGGCAGCCTTCATCCGCAGCCGCGGCGTGCTGTTCAAGCCGCCGCGGGGCAGGGCGCAGGTCACGCCGAAGGGACGAGGGGCGAGGGGCCAGGCAATAGACACCAGCCGGCGGTAGCAACCAAGGAGAACCTCATGGATCTTGGCATCGACAACCTGAGAGTCCTCGTCACCGCCGGCGGCGGCGGCATCGGCCTCGAGATCGCGCAGGCATTCCTGCGCGAGGGCGCGCGGGTCCACGTCTGCGACATCGACCACGACGCGGTCAGCGCCCTGGCCGGCAGCCATCCCGCGCTGTCCGCTTCGGTCTGCGACGTGGCCGAGCGCCCGCAGGTCGACCGGCTGTTCGTCGACGCGATCGCCAAGCTCGGTGGTCTCGACTGCCTGGTCAACAATGCCGGTGTCGCCGGACCCACCGGCGCGGTGCAGGACATTGCCCCGGAAGACTGGGATCGCTGCCTCGCGATCAACCTCACCGGCCAGTTCAATTGCGCCCGGCTCGCCATCCCGCACCTGCTGGCGCAGGCCGACGAGCCCCGCAACTGCAGCATGATGAATCTGTCTTCCCAGGCCGGCCGATTCGGCTTCGCGCTGCGCGCCGCCTACGCTGCCTCCAAGTGGGGCGTCATCGGCTTCACCAAGACACTGGCACTGGAGCTGGGTCCCGCCGGTGTGCGCGTGAATGCCCTGCTGCCGGGCATCGTCGCCGGCGATCGGCAGCGGCGCGTCCTGGAGGCCAAGGCGCAGGCGCGCGGCGTCGGCTTCGACGAGATCGAGCGGATGGCCTTCTCGCACACGTCGATCAAGGAATATGTCACCGCCGCACAGCTGGCCGACCTGGTGGTCTTCACGGCAAGCCCGCGCGCCAGGACCATCTCCGGCCAGGCCCTGTCGGTGTGCGGCGACACCAACATGCTTGCCTGAGCATCGGACCGCGGACCGGGCGGGAGCGGGCCGCAGCGGCACGGCGGGCCCGACAGTCGCCGTGATCGGCGTGCCAGGTCATGACAACACCTTCTGGTACCCTTCGACATTTGCCCATGCAACCCGCAACTCGAGAGCGAGCGACCCGACAGAAGGCGGCAATCCGGACGGTCATCGATGCTGCCCGCCGTCCGCTGACGCCGCTGGAAGTGCTTGAGGGCGCACGCCTGCAGGTGCCTGCGCTGAGCATCGCCACGGTCTACCGCAACCTCAAGTCGCTTCTGCTCGACGGCGCGATCCAGATGGTGCCGCTGCCCGGCGACAATCCACGCTACGAGTCCAATCATGCCGCAAGCACCCATCACCATCATTTCCAATGCACCGCGTGCCAGCGCGTCTTCGACGTGCATGACTGCCCGGGCGACCTGAAGCACATGGCGCCGGACGGCTTCATCGTGGAGCGACACGAGCTGACTTTCTACGGCCATTGCGCCGAATGCGCCCGCCAGGCGGCCACGCCAAGGCCCGGGCGAAAGAGCAGGGCCGGACTGTGACGAGCCGCCTCGACGCCTGGCTGGCCTTCCTGCTGAGTACGGCATCGGACAATGCCATCATCGTCCTCGACCGCGAAGGCCGGATCACCCGATGGCTCGGCGGGTCGGAGCGCCGCTTCGGCTATACGCAGCAGGAAGCAGTGGGTCTCGACTTCGGCGTGCTGTTCACGCCGGAGGACCGGGCGCGGGGACTCGATCGGCAGGAGCTCGCGGTCGCGGCAGCAAGCAGCCGCTCGGAGGACGATCGCTGGCACCTGCGCAAGGATGGCGGCCGATTCTGGGGCAGCGGGGTGCTCGAGGCGGTCCGGGAGGAAGACGGCGCCATCTGCGCCTTCTGCAAGGTCCTGCGCGACCGCACCGATGTCCGGACGCAGGTCGACGCGCTGCAGAACCGGCTTGCCTTCGCGGAAGAGGAGGGTGCTCGTCGCGCGGAGTTCCTCGCCTCTCTGGGGCACGAGCTGCGCAACATGCTTGCGCCGCTGCAGAACGCGGCATTGGCCCTTGCGCGGAGTGCAGACGATTCGATCCGGTCGAAGTCGTTGCAGCTGCTCGAAAGACAGCTCGCTTCGATGTCGACGCTGCTCGACGACCTCGCGGAGCAATCGGCGGCGGTCGCCTCGCGGCCACGGTTGCGGCTTGCGCCGGTGGTCGTCCAGGAGGCGCTGGAGCTCGCGGCGGACGGCCTGCGGGCAGAGGCGGAACGAAAGCGCCAGGCGGTGGTGGTCACCGTGCCGGCGACCCCCATCGTGATCCAGGCGGATGCCGCGCGCCTGCAGCAGATGCTCCTCAACCTGCTGGGGAACGCCAGCAAGTACACGCAGGCCGGGGGTGAGATCCACCTGACTGCCACCGTCGAGTCGAGCGAGGCCGTGATCCGCATCACCGACAACGGGATGGGCATCGCCCAGGAGATCCTGCCGCACATCTTCGAGCTGTTCACCCGCGGCGATCCCGCGAGTCCCGTCTCCGGCCTGGGCGTCGGGCTCGCCGTGGTGAAGGAGCTCGCGAACCTGCATGACGGCGGCGTCGAGGCGCGTAGCCCCGGGCAAGGGAAGGGGAGCGTCTTCACGCTGCGGCTGCCGGTCGATGGACCACGCCGGACCGGCCATGCCGCCGGCTGACCTCGGCGTCGCGGATTCCAGTCCGGCGCCGGCGGATGCTTCAGTAGCCGCAGTGCAGGCCAGCCGCAGCCACGGTTTCTCCAAGGCCACCTGCCTGAGCATCACGCTGCTGGCGGGCCGCGGCGTAGCGGGTGATGCCCATTGCGGCGAAACCGTGCGGCACCGCTCGCGCGTGGCCAGGGATGCCACCCAGGCCAACCTGCGCCAGGTCCATTTGATCCACGAGGAGCTGTTCGACGAACTCGAAGCCTCCGGCTTCAAGGTGCGTGGCGGCGATATCGGCGAGAACATCACCACCCGCCGCATCGCCCTGCTGGAACTGCCACGCGACACCCGGCTGCACATCGGCGAAACCGCCATCGTCCGGCTCACCGGCCTGCGCAATCCGTGCATTCAGCTCGATCGCTTCCGACCGGGGCTGATGGCCGCCGTGCTGGAACGCGATGCGCAGGGCGGGCTGGTGCGCAAGGCCGGGGTGATGGGGGTGGTGGAAGCGGAAGGGGTGGTATATGCCGGCGATCCGATCGCCGTGCGGCTGCCGGACGGACCGCGGCATCGCCTCGAGCCGGTCTGACAGCAGCCAGTTGCGTCCGAGCCGGCTGGCCGCGACCATCGTGTGCGGGGATGGCGCGCGAGCCGTCGACCTTCGGCATACGGCCGACAAGGCCCGACCATCGGTCGGCGCCAGCCGGTCAGTCGCGCCAGGGCCGGCTTGGGGCCCGCCGTTCGCCGTGACAATCGAGCCTCGACTCGGAGTGAATCCGGCCCATGCTTGTCCAGCAGCTTGATCCTTTGTTCAACCTCGTCCGCGACACCTTCTCCGGCGAGTCCGGGCGCATGCTCGTCACGCTGGTCGTCTTCGTCCTCGGCGCCACCGGGCTGCGAGCGGCGCAACGCTATCTCGGCCAGCAGCTCGACGATGCGCCAGGCTCACGCGACAAGGCACGCCGGCGCTACGTCTGGGCGCGCAACGCCATCGGCGCCGTCTGCGTACTGGCCGTCGGCACCATCTGGGCTTCCAAGCTGTCGGGCGTCGCGTTGTCGCTGGCGGCGGTGGCCGGCGCCATCCTGATCGTCAGCAAGGAGTTCCTGCTGTGTGGCCTGGGCTACGTGTTCATCACCTTCAGCCGTTCATTCACCGTCGGTGACTACATCGAGACCGGATCGACCAGCGGCCAGGTGCTCGACGTCGACCTGTTCGCCACGACGCTGCTGGAGACCGGATCGATGCACCAGTTCAACGGCCGCCGAGTCAGCGTACCCAACGCCAGCTTCTTCACCCAGCCGGTGCGGAACTTCTCCGCCACCGGGCATTACGTGCTGGACACGGTGAAGCTGGTGATCCCGTTCGAATTCGACCTGCGCGAGGTCGAATCGCTGGCCCTGGCCGCAGCCCGGTCGGTGTGCGAACCGTGGCATGCCGAGGCGCGCGCGCACATGCATCGCATCGAGGACGCCGACTTCATCTTCCTGCCCGGCGCCGAACCGCTCGCCATCTTCGAACCGCTCGATGCCAAGCAGAACCACCTGACCTTGCGCTTTGCCTGTCCCGCGCGACGGCGCATGACCGCCAAGCAGGAGATCCTCAAGACGTTCTGGAGCTCGATGCGGGCGGCTGGAATGCTGGCGGCGCCTGGCGCGAACGCGGCGGCGAGGGATCCATCGGCTCCAGCGTAGCGATCCATCGAGCTGCCTCATCTGCTTCCGCGGCCAGCGTCCGGACCAGCTCTCCTGCGGGCATGCTGCGCCCCATGCCCGCCGCTTGCCCTGCCCATAGCGACATGAACTCCCCGCGCCCAAGGCGACCTGCCTCCGCGCGAAGCTCCGCGGTCAGAGCGTTCTGGATAGGGTAGTCCGGCACGCCGTGCTCGTCGGTCTCCCGCATGTAGCGATTGACGATCCCTCGAGCATGTCGACCCGAGAAGCTCCGCGAAAGACGGGTACTGTCGTCCCGCGCCGACGCGAGATGCGCTTTCCAGGTGGCATTGATGCCGGCTTCCGGGCAATGAAGAAATGCCGAACCCAGCTGTACCGCATCAGCCCCCAGCATCATGGCGGCCATGGTCGCGCGCCCGGTCATGATCCCTCCGGCCGCGATGATCGGCAGACCAACTGCCGGTCGCATCTGGGGCAGCAGCGCCATCAGCCCGACGCACGACTGATCCATGGCGCCCAGGAAGGTGGCCCTATGCCCGCCCGCCTCGCTGCCCTGTGCGCATATCGCGTCCGCCCCGGCCGCTTCCCAGGCGCGAGCTTCCGCTACGGTCGTAGCAGTCCCTATCACCTTGGAGCCGACCTCGTGCAGGCGCCGCACCGCGCTGGGATCGACAATGCCGAGGGTGAAGCTGACGACGGGCGGCGCGATGTCCAGCAGGGCGTCGAATTGCTCCCGGAAGGATTCGCAGAACTTGACCGGAACCGTCGCAGGCGGCAGGCCGAGCAAGCGACGATAAGGTTCGAGGCTGAACATCGCCGCCTCCAGCTGGGCAGGGCGGACGGTAACCTCCGGCAGGACGAACAGATTGACGCCGAACGGCTTTGCGGTGCGTCGCCTGATCTCCCCGACCGCTGCGTCAATGGCCGCAGGAGCAAGCAGTGACGCTGCAAGAAAGCCCAGGCCACCCGCGCCGGAGACCGCGCTTACCAGAGCCGGCGGCGAGGCGTTGTTCATCGGGCCCTGGACGATCGGATACCTGGTCTGGAACAGGTCCTCGAATCGGTGTCTCTTCCACATCGTCAACGTTCTCCAACTGGACTGCGAGAGCGGATGGCCCGCCCGGATACCTGCGCGGTGCGCCCTGGGCCTGAATGCGATCCGGTCCATGTCCGGCCCTGGACGACCTCGTCACACATCAGCCATTCGTCGTGCCTAAGGCGCCAGCGGCTCGGCATTGCCTTGCGGCTGGTTGGCATCCAGCTCGAACGCGTACGAGAAGAAGGAGATCGCAAGCTCATTGATCATCGATTGAACGCGGCTCCGGTCGATGAAGGGCCGGTCCTTGCACAGCTCAGGAGAAGTTGCCGACTGCCTATCGGTGCAAGGAGCCAGGAAAATGAAGTGCCCGGCGCCGGGAACCATCTCCACCAATGCCAGCTCCCGGAGATGTGTCAAGAATGGACGCAGGTTCAACTGCAGCGAAAGCTGCTCGTCTGCCTGGGCTGCAACGATCCCGACAGGGACTCGCACGGCTGCCAACGACTCCTGTAACACGACACCAATCGGCGCCAGTAGAAGGGCGGCCTTGATCCTGACGTCGAGCATCGCGACCGCGCGAGGGACGTCGCCTTCGATCACGCCATGGGCCTCGCAGATTCCGCTCCGGCGCGGGCGGATCTTGCAGTAAGCCTCCAGTCGCCCGAAGTCGGGCGAGGCCCCGGCAAGCATCATCGCCGTTATCGAACCCGCGGAGTAACCGATGATCCCAATCCGCTGCTGATCGATGCGCTGCCCATGCGAACCGTTCAGCGTCGCGGTCAGCAGGCGGGAAACGTGTCGAGCGCGCGAGTAGGCTGAGCTGGTCTTTCCCAAGCCGCTGGCATCTCGGAAGTTGTCGCCTTCATGCGAAAGGGCGGCAACAACGACGCCGTTCAATGCCAGATGGCTGGCGAGAGCATGGTGGCTAAGCATGCTGCCGCGGCTCCCGTGTGAGATCAGGATCAGCGGGAAACGCCCCGGTGCGGGAGGCGCATCAGGCAGTGCCAGCACGTCGTACGGGCCGAGCCGTGTAGTCACGGGTGGAACCGGGGCGGGAAAGAAGACGACTGCATCAAGCGCCGTATTGGCGTCGCCCAGAAGCGCGATCCGCTCGATTCCCACGCCATGTGCTGAGGCAATGCTCGCGGGAGCCAGCATGGCCGCTCCAACGGCCGCCATGGCCGAGCACCGCGCAGCCGCCAGGCTGATACGACTTCTGAAACTCCTGACTGACACCCGCCCGCTCCTTCGACATTCGGCCAATGCAGTTGACTCAAGGCTTGAGAACTCGCGGCCTCCTCAACACAAGGCCGTGAGACAACGCATTGTCATTTGGCGGCTATTCGGGGAACAACCCCCGGGGACGAGAAGATCTCTTGTCGATGAGACAGGAGAATTCAGGCATATCCACCGGCTCCACGATTGCCAGCCCCCAGCCGCGGGTCATCAGCGATCCGCACGGCTGCCTTCGATCGCGAGGCGACAGATCAAACCTCCTCAACCGGCGAAGACAAACCCTCGCTTGTCGCAGAGCCACGTGGGAGGAACCATCCACGGAACCCTGATCCCGGATGACCTCTAGATGAATGATTGCCTTGCCTGGCGGCTCGCGACCTGTCTGCTTGTCGTCCTACAGCCCAGCATCGCATCAAGCGACGGCAGCTTCACCATCCATGCAGGTGACATCCGAACCAACGAACCGATCGGTCGACGTCACCTCAATGACGGCGCCGCTTGCGCCGGCGAGAACCTGTCTCCCGAACTGCGGTGGAAGGGTGCACCGTCAGGAACACGAAGCTATGCGGTGACAGCCGTGAATCGTGACGCCCCCGATTCTCCGGGCAAGTACCACTGGATCGTGGTGAACGTCCCTTCCCGCTGGACTGGGTTGCCACGAGGCATCCAGCCGTTCTCCGCAGCGGGCGGAATTCTTCAGTCGCGCAATGACTTCGGGAAGCGGGGCTGGTTCGGCCCCTGCGTCCCGCCTGCTACGACGCCGAATCGCTACGTCTTCACGGTGTACGCACTCGATGTTGAAACCCTGCCGGTTGCTGCCGATACCGAGCCGCCCGTGATGGACGCGCATATTCGGCGACACGTCATCGCGATCACCACCCTCACCGCGATCCACCCGCGATGGGGTGCTGCACACGAAGCGGGCGATCCCGGCATTCCCTTCGCCAGGTAGGTCCGCTATGGGCTCCCCGCGTTCCCTTCACCGGTAGATCCACTACGTGATTCCGGACCTCGTCCGGACCGTTCCCCGGCCCATCCCGGGTCGCCGCAGGGGAGGGCAAAGCCGCCGGTGCCGGAGGAGGCCACGGGCATTTGGGGCACGCGTGCCAGGGCAGAACGATGCTCGCCGTGGGATGCCCTTTGGGAGGTGAATCGACTTCATCTCCGTCCAAGCAGAAATCACCATTGAACTCGGCCGGAACCTGCTCATGAGCGACCAGGAAGGGCTCAGACTGAGGGCTGGTCGACAACATACTTCAGGAGACTTCATGACCACCTTGGGCACCGTCCTCATAACCGGAGGAAGCCGCGGCATCGGCGCCGAAACGGTTCGCGCGCTTGCCCGCGCGGGCTACGACGTCTGCTTCACCTACGCTTCCCGGCGCGATGCCGCAGGCCAGCTGGTGGCGGAGGTTCTCAAGATGGGAAGAAAAGGGTGCTGCATCCAGGCCGACGTCGGCCACCGGGAGACCGCCATGCAGACGGTCGAAAGGATTCCTGGCGAGTACTTTCCGCTGGTTGGACTCGTCAACAACGCCGGCATAACCGGCCCGCTTGGATCGTTCCTCGACACGACCCCGGAGACCATGGAGGCGGTGCTCGCCGTCAATGTCATGGGAACGATGCTCCTGAGTCAGAGCGTGGTCAGACATTGGCGCGAGCAATCCCGCGGTGGCAGCATCGTCAACATTTCATCGATCGCTGCAGCCCTCGGAGCCCCTGGCGAATATGTGCACTACGCAGCGTCCAAGGCCGCTGTCGAGGGATTCACCATCGGGCTCGCGAAAGAGATCGCGCAATTCGACATCCGAGTCAACGCAGTCTCGCCCGGGACGGCGCTCACGGAGATCCATGCTGCCGCCGGCGAACCCGGGCGTCCTGAGCGAGTCGCAGCACGCATACCCATGCGCCGTGCCGCCAATCCTGAAGAGATCGCCGAGGCGGTACTGTGGCTGATCTCGGAGCGCTCGTCATACGTCACTGGAACGGTTCTCAAGGTTGCCGGCGGGTTGTGAAGGCCCAAGCGTCGAGCCCTGAAGGCCCAAGCGTCGAGCCGGGATCGGGATCCGTGGGGACCGGAAGTCCTGGGAGCAGACATAGGCGCAGGACCCAGGCGGCATCTCCATGACTTCGCATAATCTATATTATGTCAACTGCACTACGCAGATCTGCTACGGCTATATGCCGTCTACCTGCTTAAGTGTCTTAGGTCAGGTGGATTGTCCAACTTGGACTCGCGTAGCCTCCAGGCGGACGGCCGAAACGACGAATGCGAGCCTGCTCGGCACGCGCGCAAGCTGAGGCGGTTACCAGACGGCCACGCCGGGCCAGCCGCCAACGCCCGCGGGCGAACTTCGAGATGGAGCAAGGAATTAGGCAATGGCGGCCGCCGCCGGGCACCAGAACTCCGCCGCGTCGTAGGTTCACGGGCGCAGCACTTGAGATGGCGGCTCAGAAAGCGCTCCACGAGTGCGCAGTGCTCTTCGAAGCAGGCATTCCAGAGCCTAGCGACGATAGCGGGGCCGCTCCTGCCACTGAGAGAATAGTCGTCGTCGAAGGGCGGCTCCGCGAGTTCGAACGTCCCCTCCTCTGTTCTCAGCGAGCAGGAAAGGGATGTGCGCCCTGCTCTGCCAGTCTGAAGGAAGAAGGCCGGGCCGTCCGCTCCGACGGGCGAAGCCCGGAAAGCGCCAAGCGAGTCTCGCGGCCCGTCGCGCTTGACAACCCTCGCCCGCAAAGCGCAGTTTAGGGCTTCGCAACGCTGAAATTCCGCCGCCGTCCGCCGTAACGCCCACAAGCGGCCCGCATCGAGGGCGAATTCGGAATCCTCCCCATGGCGCTCCAGGAGGCTCCAATGAAGCGGTACCTCGTACTTGCGCTCCTCCTCATTCTCACCGCCTGCGCCATGCCATACCGGCCCGGTCAGGTGCACAGGGAGCAGACTAGCGAGGCGGACCCTGAGTTCCCGGGCATTATCGGCCTGGCAAGCCAGGACCAGCAGCGCCCCGTTGACGTTCTACTCGTGCATGGCATGTGCTCTCATGCAGACTCTTGGGGAGCTGATGCGATCAACAAGCTGATCGCTGACATGAAGCTCACTGAAGGCGGCGTGGAGCCCTACTCGCCCGAACACGTGGACGGCATCAGCCTGACTCGCCGGACAGTTGAGAGCAACGTGGGGACTATTCGTTTCGTGGGCCTCGTTTGGTCTTCGCTAACCAAGCCGCTGAAGACCCAGCTTTGCTTCGACCAGACAACTAAGAGCAAACTCTGCGAGGAAGCCGGGGAGTCGGAGGCCTATTTCCCAACAAGAGCCACCTTGAACGCGCGCTTCAAGGACACCCTGCTGAATGACTGCCTAGCTGATGCACTGATATACCAGGGAATTGCCCGGGAGGAAATCAAGCGTCGGATGAGGGAAGCTCTACTTGCGGCGATGGGCGACCGCCCAGGTGATTCGACCGACGCGCCGCTGGTCGTCATTTCGGAGAGCCTGGGTAGCAAGGTGCTTTTTGACACCCTCAACGACATGAGGATGGAGCATCCGAGCACTCTTGCCGCCCAGGCCGCCCAGCGCACTGTGGACCGACTGGCGGTTCTCTTCATGCACGCGAATCAGATTCCCATCCTTTCACTGGCCCAGCAGGGGCTACCAGCGGAGGGCGTGCGGGAATCCCAGCAGCCGGAGGACTCGCTGCAGGAGTTGCTTGGTGCACGCTCGTCGCTCCCGCCGTCCGTTCGGAGCCGCTCGTTCGACCGCCTAGTCATCGTGGCGTTCACCGATCCGAACGACCTGCTCTCGTATGTACTACCGCGGGAGCGGTACGAGACCGAGAAGGTCAAGGTGGTGAACATTCTCGTGTCGAACGCGTCGACCTTGGTTGGCAAGATCGAGAACCCCAACACCGCTCATCGGGGTTACTCCGACAACCCGGACGTTCCGGCGCTGATGGGCTGCGGCATGCCGAGAAGCAGAGCGTGCCGCTGACTCCACGCCTTCCGGCCGTTTCAGCCTCCAGTGCCTCCTCAGCCGGCCGGTCAGAAGGCCGCACTTGCATAGATATGGACCTGCGCGCAGTTCCACTCGCGCTGCCTCTTCATGGTCAAGCTCACCAGCCCTGCTCGCTGATCGCAAGACGGAACAGCCGCACCTTGCGCCCACTCGTTTTCAACCCACCGTCCCTGGGAATGAAGAAGCCCACCGCAAGGGTGGGCTCCGGGAGAATCACAGGTCCGGGCGGGACAGGGCCCGTTTGGCCTTACTCGGGTTGGTACTCGTCGAATTCAACATCAGCCTCGACATGGCTGAAGAAGGTGGCGATATCGCCCCACGCCACACAGCCCATGGGGTACGCGAGGTCCTTCCCAACTTGACTGCTGCCGCGTGCCGGACCGCGAGCGAGGCCGTCCGGGAAGTAGTGCGGCTTGTCAGCCGCGCAATTCTCGACCTCGAGACCGAAGCTCGGCGTGAACGGCATGGCGACGTAGGCCTTGATGAAACCTGTCGGAGACTCCGGATGCGGTCCGACGTAGGTCCAGCTGCAGGCGAGTGCCTGCTCGGCCGGCACGTACGTGCATCCCTCCCGCTTCACGAGCTCCGTGCCGGATGGGATGTCCTGGAGCATCGGCAGACTCTCTTCGTTCCCAGACTGCAACCCAGGGAAGCGCGTGTCACATTCCTCGCTCGATTGCGGCGCTGGTTCTTCATACGAGGCAGCAAGCTGAGAGCATAGGAGTGTCTTGAGCATTTCGAGCGGCTTGCGCGACTCCAGCAAGCCGAACAAGTTCCAGCCGGTCTGGCCGGCAATCGGCAGCGGCTGAGCTTCCGGCTCCTGCGGCTCCAGTGGGCCTTGGGGATCTTGCGGTACCTGCGGGTCCTGAGGGTTGCTTGGCTGCTGCGGTGCCTGGTCGGGCAGAACCGGCGTCTGGTCGTCGGTGCTCACCGGTTCGCCGGAACCGCCGCCGCCGCCACACGCTGTGAGCGCGGCAGCCATCAGAGTTGCAATGAACAGACTTTTGATGCTTGATTTCATTGATTCGAGGTCACTTCGAGGCTACGAGGAGGCGCGATTCTGGGTAGCCTCCCATCGGCAACCGTTCTGCTACCGATAGGAGGCCGCCTGGGCCGTCACGCGGCGACTGAGTCACCCCTCCAGCCACAAGACTGCAGACTCGAGTGTCATCGACGCGCGGACTCGCCCGCCGTCACTCACTTTGCTTGAGCACTTCCAAGTAGCACCCTTGGTCGGATGGCGGCCGTTCAGGGCGCACGCATGATGCCTTCGGAGCGGACCTCGAGGACGTCGTCACCGGCGCGCGCGCCTCCGCACCCTCCGTTGCCAATCCGCGCCAGGACTACCAGCCGGTGTGCATTCCGCCCGTATCGCAGAAGCGATAACTCGTTCATCACGAACGGCTCCTTCCTGCTCTCTCCCTGCCCTTTCATCTCCAATGCTTCCAACCAGATTCTTGCACGTGTCCCTCGCCTCATCGCTGGCCTTGCTCCTCGTGGCCTGCTCGTCCGGCTCCGACTCCGAACCGGTCATCTGCACAACGGAATCAAGACCAGCGATTGCTCTGAGCGCAATAGACAGCGCGACGAGGCAACCGGTTATCGGCTACACCGCAACTGTAGTCAGGGAAGATGGCTATACGGAAACCGTCACGACAACCCACTCCGGCCACCTGCTTTTCGCGGTGGAAGGGGTGAATCAGATGGATGGAATCTATGACGTCAAGGTGACGATGGCAGGCTATCGAGATTGGCATGCGAATGACGTCGTTGCCAGTCGTGGTGACTGCGGCGTGAACCAGGTCAGCCTGGAAGCGGAGTTGGTGCCGCTATAGATGCGAAACTGCGGCTGCTGGAAGATGTTGAGGTACTTCGCAAACCTGGGCGTTAGCAGCGCCCTCGCCCAGGGCCCTTCTTCAGGCGGCCGCCTGAGAGGGCTTCCAGCCGTGCCGCACCTGTTGCACGCCGACACCGCAATGCGGTTCGGCAACTGCTCGCAAGCGCAGGAGGGACCCTACCCTACCCTTCGAGGATGGCGCCCGTGGCTGGTGCGCCGCGCGTCCGTGCTTCCCTTACGCCCAGGAACCTAATGAACCGACCTAGCGTCGTTGCCTGGACGAGAAGGCTAAACACCACGACGACATAGGTGACGCCAATGATGAGGTCGCGGCCTTCAACGGTCATCGGTAATGACAGTGCCAGGGCGATCGAGATGCCGCCTCGCAGGCCGCCCCAGGTCATGATGGGCACGGCGTTCGGCGAGCTCTTGCGGAATCTTTGCAGCGCGAAGAATGGGATACCCACGCTCGCGAATCGTGCGAACAGTACAACCGGTACGGCCAGCAATCCTATCCAAACCTGGGACCAGTCGACCGTCAGGGCCACCACCTCGAGGCCGATGAGAGCGAAGAGTAGCAAGTTCAGCAGCTCGTCGAGCAGCTCCCAGAAGGAAAAGAGATGCTCGCGGGTGCTCTCGGACATGGCCGCCTTTCCGACGTTGCCGATGACGAGTCCCATGACGACGACAGCCAGGGGCGCGCTCACATGGAGGTATTCCGCCAAGCTGTAACCTGCCGTGGCCAGCGCCAGCGTGATGATGATCTCGACCGCGTAGCTGTCCAAGTGTCGCAGCATGAGCGAGGCGCCGTAGCCGACCAGACCGCCCAGCACGAACGCGCCGAGCACCTCGCGCGCGAGGGCGCTCGCGACACTGGCTGTCGAGAGCGCCTCGCCATTGGCCAGCAAGCCGAGGATGGTCATGAAGGCGACCACGGCGGTCCCGTCGTTGAAGAGTGCCTCGCCGGCGATTTTCGATTCCAAGGAAGGGGTGACATTGGCCTTCTTGAGGACGCTCAGGACCGCAATCGGGTCGGTGGGCGATATCAGGGCGCCGAAAAGGAGTGCCACAAGGAGGCTGACCGGCATGCCGATGGCGGCCATGAGCAGGTAGAAGCCCCCACCGACCACTGCAGTCGAGATGACGACCCCGATGGTTGCCAGCGTGAAGATGGCGATACGGTGCTGTCTCAAGCGCGTCAGGTCGACGTGCAGCGCACCTGCGAACAGCAGCAGGCTCAGAAGGCCGTGGAACACGACGTCCGTGAAGTCAATCTGCTGGATGAGCGCCTTGGCACCCGCGGTCATCTCAGGATGAGCGACACCGAGCCCGGTGACAACTGCCGAGATCGCCAAGCCGACAGCGGTCATGCCCAGGGTATCCGGCATCTTGATGAAGCGGTGGTTGATGAAGCCGCAGATGGCGACGACGGTGAATAGAATGCCTATGCCCTGAAAAACGGTCATCTAAGTTGATGCTCCTGGGAGGGAAGCGAACCTTCCCGCTATGGCGTCATCTTAGTAGCGGGCACAGGGCCAAGGGGAGCTGGCGGTACCCGGGGCCGTTGCCTGCGACCCTCTGCCCGACGGGCGGAGGCTCAGGTGTCGTCCGGCCGCACATCGCGCCCACCATGGGAACTGCGGGCGGATGCAGTCGGCCGTCAGGCAATGGGATTGCCAGAGGCTCCGCTCGAGTCTCGGTTGTCAGACTGACTTGAGACGGATCTGGTCTCCAGATCTTGCAACAGCTCATCAGGAAAGAGCCATCACGTCACAGTGCTCGGCCCCTCCCCTCTCCTTCCGACCACTTGCATTTTCACGGTCATTGCGGTCGGCTTCACCACCGGGCAATCGGCTGCGAATGGCTGACCGCAGCGCCAAATGAGTGAACCTCACATGCTTGCAATTGGAAGTCGCAGGCAGAACTGGCTCCCTTTACCCGCGCCCGGACTTCGCGCCTCCAAGCTGCCGCCGTGCATCGCGACGAGCTCAGCCAGCGCCGCAAGTTCGATGTCCGAATCATCCAAGCGCGTCAGTTCCTCTACTCCGGACAGGATAAGCAGCACCTTTGCCATGCGGGTACCAGCGATGCCAAAGCCATCGTCGACAAATCGCACCACTGCGTTGGCACCCTCGACACTTGCCATGACGTGGATGTGGCCGCCAGTCGACGTCTCCTCGAGAGCACTGCTCAACAGGCGCTGCAGCATCTGGTGTAAGGCCGCGGGGTCTGCCTCCAGCGCAATTGCCACCGATGGAGCGATAAGGTGCAACTGCTGACTGCTCGCCAGTGCAGCTTGTCGCGCACTCCCGATGCAAGCTTTCAATGCCTCTTGGAGGATGATTGATCTCGTGCTCTGCCTGGGATCAGGAATGCTCCCCTCTCCTGACTTCGGGGCGTCCTCGAGCGAGCTCGCCATCTCGGCGAGCCGCCTTGGTCGTGCAGGAGGCTGGCGACTCTGCATGGCCGGTGGCTCCTCGACTTCGGCAGCTCCCTCCACCGGACCCATGAGCGTGCGGAGCTGATGGCCCACTGACTCGAGCGCGTCTTTCTTCCGGCGATTGTCCAGCTGCAGTGCCCGCACCCGATTCTGCTGGGTATCCAGCTGTTGTCGAACGTCAGTTCGGTCACGAAGAATCTTGCAGAAGACCTCGTTTGCGCCACTCGGGGTCTTGACGGCAGCCACCACCCCGTTGGCCCAGAACAATGTACCGTCCTTCCGGACATGCCAGCGGTCATCCTCCGAGCGACCCAGGGCGCGCGCAACGGCCAATTCCTGCAGGTCCATCTGAAGCCGGCGGTCGTTTGGCGTGAAAAGGTCGGCAAACTCTAGCTCCAGCGCCTCCGCCTTTCCGTAGCCGAAGAGCATCTCTGCCGCGCCGAGCCAGGCTAGGACCTGTCCCTTCCCATCCATGAAGACTACCGCATGCTCAGATGCGCTCCCGAGGAGGTGGGAGAGCCAAGTATTTGCCTGTGAGCCACTGTTCAAATGCATGCATCCTCCGAGGAACGCCCAGCCATCCAGGTCGGCTGCATCGAAGCCACGGCAGCACATTCAGCAGGCAGACAGCTTCATCGTGGGCGGACCCGCCCTGGCAGCAACCGCCGCACCCGGGAGGGTTACACCCGCATGTCGAGTGCTCGCGCAAGCTGCGAGGCATCACGACGTCCCGAGAACATCCTCCTGGTCATCGCCGACCAGGATGCTGGCCGGCTTCTCCGCCCCGCTGGTAGTGACCGTCAAGGGGGTGATTCTTCGTGCGACTACCCGGCTCCCAGACCTTCCGTCCCTTCCCGAAATTGACGCCCGCTCGCAAGCACCGGCCTGACGGCAAGGCACGTACCTCGTCGGGCAACGAGGCGCAGCAGGGTCAGAAGCGGAAACCCGCCAGGAAGCGCCCGGGCCGGGTGCTGGCCCAAAGGGCTGTTCTAAGGGGTTCTTGCCCGATTAACGATCTTTTATCCCGTCCACCCTCGGTTTCACCTGGATAGGCACTCCCGTTGCCGCAGACAATCGAACTCCATCATTACGGGGCCGGTCATGCGATACATCCTGACTCTCATGGTAGTCATGGTCTTCGCATTTTGCGCGGCGCCCGCCCTTGCCGCCGCCCCCGTCATATCCAACGGCGGCTTCTGGAGTGGCTTTCTCGATGGCTTCCTGAGCCTGTTCAGGCTTCTCCTGACGCCATTCGTCGAAGGAACGATGGTAGGAGCCGTCGCCGACGCTTGGGGGTACACGATTGGCTACTACCTCGGCGTTCTTGTCTTCGTTGGAGCGGCAGGCGCAGCCGCTTCCGCAGCACCTCGCGACATGCCCGAAGTACGAATAAAGCTCGGCAAGGCCCCTCGTCGCTAGTTCAACCGCAATTCACGATCCTCACCAGCGCTCGGTATCAGACGGATGTGCGAGATCGCCCGCCATCGTCTCGGTCAAGGCCGACCTGGTCGGCTACGGTCGGACCGGGCGTCCGGCCATCGGCAAGAGATTCCTTGGGAGTTCAGGAGAAGGCGGGGCTGCTCTGCATCAGCCTAGAAGCTCAATGCGCCCGGGCACCAACACCAGGTAAACGGTGCCGCCTGCAGGCGGCTAGACAGCCAGGCTCTCCCTGGTCGCGCCTGCCTCCAGAGCAGCTTTGAACCAATTTGGTGCACGGCCATGACCCGTCCAGGTCTGGCCCTGCTCCCCCCGGAACTTCACGACCCCAGCCTTCCGAGCCTTGCGAGGCTTCCCTTTCTTCGCGGCAGTCTTGCCAGCAGATCCGGACTTCGTCACCCGCGACTTTCGCAGGCCGAGGTCAGCAGCGGTCAAACCGTAATGCTCGATGGCCTCCTTGATGCGGGCAATAACGCCATCGAGCTCCTTCGCTTTGATTGCCTGCGCTTCCTTCTGAAGTTTCTCTATCTGCGCGGTAAGTTGTGTCAGCGACTTCGGCACGTTCTTTCCAGACATATGCGGGAATAGAAGAATACCGAGAGTCAGTCGCTGGCCGCAATGGAGCGCGAGTAACGCAAAGTATCGGCCCTCATTGACCGAACTCCTTCGGTCTCAAGGAACCGGACCTCCGGAACTCGCGAATACCACTCAGCGCTTGCTCGGCGACGCTACGGGCGTGACCTTGAGGATGGGTGCCGGGGTCTTACTGCTGGGAGGTCCGCTCCAGTCGGTCGCGCCATTCTCACAAGACTGCAGCACGCGAAATGTCATCGACCCGGAGGCGGTTTGGCTGAGTTGCCCCAGCAGAGTGAACTCGTCGAACTGATCGTTCAGAAGCAGACCACCTGTCCACCGGATCACGGCAGTAGTCTCCGACAAGCTGCGTCCGTGGAGTTGCACAGGCGTAGTCAGCTTCGCTTGTTCGTAGGCAATCGTCCAACCGGGTTTCGCCTGCCCCTTCGCGAACCTGAAGCCTTCTGGTACATGGACCTCGATCGAGGTCGTGGAGCTACCCTCGCAACCGTGCGTGACGCGCAGCGCCACCTTGGCGTAGCTGCCGGGCACGGTCGAAGTGGCTTCGAGGGTGATGTGGGCGCTCGCGACTGGGGATGCAGCAAGCGTGATGAGGAAAGCAGCTATTACGCGCATTTCTAGTTGAACCTCCAATCCAGGCCCGCAAAGACCGAGCGCCCATCGCCAGGGAAGAACTGGGCCGTATCCATGCCACTGGCATCGCGCACCACGCCCGTGGTCGCCGCGTACTTCCGATCGGCAAGGTTTCGTCCATCAATGAACCACGATAATCCCCTGACCAGTTCGCCACTGGCTCGCAGGCCCCAGATGAGGTAGTTGTCCGCGCCGAAGGTGTTGGCAAAGTCGATGGGATAGCTACTCGCGCCTTCCGCGTTTGCCTGAACGAGCACGGTGTTGCTGAACCGGTAGCCAAGTTGCGCGCGACCGGTGTACTTCGGCACACCCGGAAGCCGATTGCTGCCGTACGTAGGATCGTCGCGGAACTTGAATTCGTTCACGAGGCCGGCAATGCGCCACTCCATCCTTCCCGAGGTGCTTCGGAACGCGTCGCCTCCAAGACCGAGCTCGATGCCCCGATGCAGGGTGCGCGGCGCATTCACCGTGATGCTGGCACCGATACTGTTGGTCGCAATCTGGAGCAACTCGTCCGAGAGCCGGGACTCATAAAACACGACGTCCCATGCCAGCGACGCGGTGCGCCCACGGGTGCCGAGTTCGAAGGTCGTCCCACGTTGGGACGCGTTCAGCGTCGGCGTCGCGCCTCCCGTCAACTCACCAAAACTCGGAGGTTCGAAGCTGCGCGATACGTTGGCAAAGAGCTGTGCCCGCGGTGTCAGGTCCCAGCGAAGCCCCAGCTTGGGATTCCAGGCTTCGTAGCGAAGGTCGAAGCTCTCGCTGACTGGATCCGCTGGCGTCCCCGCCACGTACCGGTCATCGAGCTGCCGAGTCGACCGGGCCCACTGGAGACCCGTGACGAGGGCTACAGCCGGCATCACGTAGTGCTGATTCTCGACGTACACCTCGAAGTTTGCCGCGGTCTGGCGACTGGCATTCGTCCGTCCTCCGGATTGACCGGCTACGTTCAGGAACCGATCCTCGTCGGTCGTTCCCCGGCTAGGGGAGATGCCTGCAATCAAGCGGTTGCGACGTCCAGCCACCTCGCCTTCCAGCGTATACCGGGCTTCGAGCCCGTAGTCCCGGTTATCCTGCTCGATGACCTGGAAGATGGGGTGGTGGAGACGTTTGTCCGAGGCGTACACGAAGAGCTCGAGCTGCTGGGTGCTGTCTGGCCGATAGACCGTCTTGTTGGAGACGCGGGTCCAGTCGATGTCGCGACGATGATTCCCCGACAGGTTGCCGGGATTGGCCACTCTCGGATCGGTATCCAGTTGCTGCCTGGTGATGGAGCCGGGTAGCTCGGAATCACTGTGGACGTGGCCCAGATAGAAGCGCGTCTCGAGCTCGGGCGCCAGCTGATAACCGACGTTGGCGAAGTAGCGCATCGTGTCCTGCCTGGCATGGTCCCGGAACCCGTCCTGTGCAAAGAGGCTGGCCGACAGGTAGTAGTCGAAGGCGCCGACGACGTTACCGGTCGACAGGAATCCCCGACGGTAGTCGAAGCTGCCGGCTTCGGCACGGACGCGGAACCGGTCGGAGTTGTACCCGTTCGGCGATACGAAGTTGATGGCACCGCCGAGATTGCTGGCACCGTACTGGAGGGCATTGGCGCCGCGCCAGACTTCGATGTAGCGTGCGGACAATGCTTCGACGGCTTGGAAGTCGAAGCTGCCGTCGGCCAGGTTCAGCGGCACCCCATCTTGCATCAGCTTGAGACCCCGGCCATGAAAGGTACGCTGCAAGCCTGAGCCCCGGATGGATACACGGGCCTCTTCGGCACCGAAGCGGGGTTGTACGTAAACGCCGGTCGCGCCGCCAAGTGCGTCTGAGAGCGTGGAAACCCGGCCCTCCGTGAAGGTGTCTGAATCGACCACGCCCGCGCCTCCCGGCGTCTGCTCGATTCGGCGGCGAGCAGTCGGAAGGTCGGGCTGGGTAAGGGTGGACTGGTCCGGATTCCTGGTTGCGCTGACGGTGACTGTGGGAAGGACAGTGAGTTCTTCGGCGTCGCGCGGCTCGGATTGAGCCCAGGCAAAGGACATGGCTGCGCCTAGAGGCGCGAGAGCCATGCGATGAAGTGCGCGGGGCATGCGATGCTTCCTGATGACGAGTGTACATAGCTAGTCGGACGAGCACGTGACTCGTCACGATTGGCAACCAAGTCGGGTCAGGAGAATCGAGGCGGCCCGCGGGAAAGCGGGGCGAGCCACTGGGCGGCCAGCCTCTCTGCGCTTACGAGTTCTGAGGTCGTGATCCCGGCGGAAATCGGAACCGAGACGAGGAAGGGAGCTGGCGCCGGTCCGGGTTGCCCTTTGCAGCAACAGTCCTGGTGGTGGAAGGACCTTTCGAGAGCACCCGCCTCGCCGACATCATTCGACCCATTGCCTGAGCAAATCTCCATCGCGCTGGCCGTGGCAAGCGGGTGGTGCGTCCCAAACGCAAGCTGCAGCAACAGGGAAAGCAAGACCCAAAGCGCAAAACCGCGGCGGCGGGAGAGGCTGGTCAGCTGCAGGGACGGTCGGAATAGCACCGCAGGATTCTAGCCGGCCCATCCTGCATTCCATAGCACTTCCTGTACTGGATGTCAGCAGGCAATGCCTGCCCCTGAAGCCTCTCGACGCGGGCGATGCCCTAGAAGCCAGGTCCTCGACCGTCGCACCCGCCGAGGAGAAACGAGGCCCGGTCGCTCGATCTTGAGCCAGTCCCGGGTGCGCCTGCCAGGCAGGTAAGCCGATAGGGCGAGCTTCCCCACGATGCCCCGGAGTTCGAGGGCTACCGCCTGCTGATAAAGCCATTTCCCCTCAGCCCTGACAAAGCCGACCTCACGTACTGATGGCGGCCGGATGGCGAGCAAGTCGGCAAGTAGTGCCTTCCGCTCCAGCAACGGCTGAGCCATGACGTCGGCGCCGTTCATCACGAGGATGTCGAACACGCAGTAGGCAACCGGATCCGCTCCCGGCTTATACCGCCGGGCAAGTACCCGCTTCTGGAGTCTGCCGAGATCGCTACGGCCGATGTCGTCCTGCATGCAGGCCTCGCCGTCGATGACGTGCGGGCCGCCGGGAACCATGGCCAGGCCAGCCACGATCTCCGGGAACCATCGAGTGGCGTCCACGCCGTTTCGAGTCTTGAGCTTCACTTGCCCGGCGTTGGCTTCGGCCAGGAGCCGGTAGCCATCCTGCTTCAGCTCGAAGAGCCAGTCCTCGTGTGAGAACGGATGTGTCGACTCGGACAGAAGCATCGGGCTGATGCTGTCCAGGCGAGAACCAGCGGTCAGGAGGTCGCCCGGGATATCAAGGATTCTTCCCATGGCGGGTACTCTAGTGGCGTAGCAATCGCCCGAGGACCTCGGACCTAGGCGCTGCGCTCTAGCGCGTCCACCACGGCCAAGTCGATCGAGCTGCGCCTGCGGATGTTCAAGAAGTTCCTGAAGATCGGAAGGCAGCGTGTCGCGCGTCAACGACAGAGCAACGCGAAAGTGCAGCCGATCGCGTTTCCACTACCCTGCCCCATTTCCACAACCTGGACTGCAACCAGGGCGAACAGCATCCTGAAGCTGACGGCTAGCGGCGCAGCACGATCGCCACTTCCGACAGCTGAAGCGGCTTGTGCAGGAGATGGAAGTTTTCGCCTGGGCAACCTTCGCGGTGGTCCATGGTCGAGGCCGGGAATGCCGAAGCAAGAACGACCTTGATGGTAGGGATGACGTGTCGCGCCTTTCGTGCAAGCGTCACTCCGTCGACAGGCTTCAAGTCCACTTCAGCGACGAGAACGCTCAGGTCCAGGTGAGCCCTGACCAAGGCCAGCGCTTCGTCGGCAGTACGAGCAGCGAGGGTGTCGTAGCCCATCACCTGGAACATGCTCACGGTCGGAATCAAGGCGTCGGCTTCATGGTCCACGACCAGGACCTTCATCCCCTTGCGACCACGTCCGCCACTCTCAAGCGGAGGCTTGAAACAACCCGAGGAGACGGTGGTACCCATGACTCATGATTCGCATCGTGGGGATCCGGCAATTCTAGGATTCAGGGAGGCTGGAGAAGCGGAAACCGTCACGTTACTTGACAGCGCCTTGTCGAATGCGCTGTTACGCAGCGCGACGAGATCACAGATGGAGGCTCATTCGCCCTTTATCTGCAACGCTATCGGGTACTCATCCATCTGCGGCTCGCCTTCCAGCCTCTCGCACGTCCAACCAGTTCGCATTGACCACATCGAGGCTGGCTTTGGCCTTCTCCTGGCTCTCCCACACGCCGACCATCACACCCTTTCCAGTCTCGTCCATGGCCACGTAGTTTTGCAGCAGCCCCTCAAGGGGGGCGGACCGCTGCCGCGCGAACTCCGCCAGCTCCTGGAACTTTGCCATCGCGCTCCGCTTCGCTTGGAACCGTATCGTCCTGAGGTACATACCCCTCTCCCAAGATGATGCTTTGGCAAGCCGAAGGTGAGACCTCAGCGGTTCCCTTCCCCAGTGGCACATACTACTTCTCGCCAAGGTTGGGAGGTCTGGACGCTGACTCTTGTTCACGCGGACTGGAAGGAGAAGCTTGCGCCACGTTCAGCGATCATTCAAGCTCATCGAAAGCCGCGTGTGGACCGGATTGGTCAGAGATACTTTGCCCAAAGCTCGTTCGAGAATTTTCCTTCCGGATCCGCCCGGCGCTTCAACGCGCGCAGCTGCGATGCCTCCGGGTATGCTGCAGCGAACTGCTCCCTGGTCGCATGTGGCTGGTAAGGCAGGTAGTACCGCCCTTCAAACCTGAGCGCCGTGTCGATCATCTCTCGGGTCCAGGCGCCAGCTTCACGTTGCGCCGCCCGGGATGTTCGCTGCTTGTAGTAGACAACGAAGGAGAACACCTCCTCCTTTGCCCAGGGAAGCAGCGCCAACGAGTCAGCGGATGAGTGACGCACGGAGACATTGAGCACTTCGGCACCGTGCTTGCGGATGACCAGGGCCATCTCGCGCACGAAGGCGAAGAAGTTCCGCACCGGGATGAAGTACTCCTGCAGGACATAGGTGGACACTGCCCTGGTCCGTGGCTCGAGCTCCGCGACGTCGAGACTGGCCTGGTGATTGCGCCAGGTCACCGCCGGCTTGGACATCAAGAGCGGATGGACAACGTTGCTGCGCAGCGCATCACCACCTGGAAGCTCCGTCATGGCAAAGATGACGTTCTGGTTCAGCCCATAAGACTTGCCTCGTGCGACGAGCCTCGCCGGCTCGGTCAACGGCCTGCTCGTGGTGCGCCATGACACGGCGACCGGACGGTCGAACCGGGGCGGCATGAGGTCCGCGTTGTGCAAGATGCAGTCCTGGCGGCCCTCGATCGTCTTGAAGTACCGGGGATAAGCGTCCAGGGCCACCGGCTCCACGAACCGCTCGATCCGGGTGTTCAAGGCAAGGTCGAGCTCGACCTCGGTGATGACGCCGATGCAGCCGTATCCACCTACTGCCGCCCGAAAGAGGTCGAAATTTTCGGTCCGGCTGGCCTCTACGACCGACCCGTCCGCGAGAACGAGCTGCAGGGCACGTACGGAATTGCCAACCGGGCCATTCCCGACATACCGCCCATGCGCGTTGACGGAGACGGCGCCGCCTATCGTGAAGTTGGCGTAACTCTGCATCGTCTGCACGGCCAGGCCGAGGGGGTCCAGGACGTCCTGGAGGTCGCGCCAGCGCATACCGGCCTGCACTCGCGCCACCTTGGCATCGGCATCGAGCCTTACCAGCTTGCTCATACCTCGCATGTCCAGATGCAGCCCGCCGGAGATGGCGACCTGGCCACCCATGCTGTAGCGACCGCCACCAATGCCCACCCGTCCCGGCCAACCCCGCACTTCCTTCGCCACTTCCTGAGTCGAGACTGGCGCGACGATCCTTGCCACCTCCACGGAGTAGAGGCCAGTCACGTTCCGAACCGTGACGTAGGCAGATTGAGCTACCCGTGGAGCAAGTACCAGGATGCCGGCGCTGCCCATCGCTTGAGCAAGGAAAGTGCGTCGCGGCTGGGTCCTCGCCGACTCGAGCAATGCGCAGGTCGCCACGTTGGCTGTCAAGGCAGCTTCAGGCGAATCAACCCGCCGATCGTCAATGTAAGCAGGAGGACAATCGTTCCAACGAACAGGCGCTTGAGCGGTTTCATGCGGGCAATCATCGGGATGCGAGAAGAGGCGCGTGTCGCATTTGTAGACCGAGCCCCCTCTCATGCGCAACACCACGAAGACTGGTGGCTCAACCTTGCGGATAGGTGGAAGAAGAGGGTACCTGGGATACAAGCCATTCCCTGAAGCGTCAGCGCAGCCCTGCCCTCTCGCCGAGTGCCCACACCGCCTCCTTGCCGATCGCCAGGCGTTCGCTGCGACCGTGGCCCAGCAGGTCGATGAGCAGCCCCGTCCGCATGGCACCGCCCAGCGCGGCGCGAGGAATCTCGAGCACCACTTGCTCGACATGTCTGCAGTCGTTGCGAGTTCTCAGACACGCTTCAGAGGCGGCCTCGTCGAACACCCGCGAGGAGGCACCTGTCACGCCCTTCGCGGTCAGGGAGACGAACGTGTCGAAGCGGGCCAGGGAAGGTTGCTCGTACTCCGCCTTGATGACCAGCCTCGCCGGCGCGTGGTCATCCGGTTGCGCGCGGATCCACATCTTCCATGAGAGCCGGGCGTGCCACCTCGGCGTACGGGAGGGCTCGGGTGAGGACAGGGGCTCGAGGGTGTAATAGCTGTCGCCGGTCCGCTCGTCCGTCTCCTGCTTCACGTGGGGGAGCCACAAGTTGGCCACGGCATCGATACGCGGCTCGCAAATCCAGGTCTGCGGCCAGTAGCGCACGTAGTCGGGTGGACGGCGCAGCACGACGCCCAAGGGCGTCCTCGGCGGCTCTTCCGCTTCCGGCGGGCAGGTGATGTCGGCAAGGTCACCTGCCTGCGACCACCCTGCCCCGGCATGGGTCCCGAGCGCCGCCGACAGCAGCGCGGTGGCCATGCCCTTCCAGCCGATCGACATCCTCTCCCCCTCGCCGCTGACGCCCAGCGCAATTGTGCAATCTTGCCTTGCCGGCACGGCCCAGGGGCCGCCGGTCGACGACCGCCGCCAACGCTCCGGGCATCGAAGATGCTCCGCCGCATCGCATCAAGCCACCAACTAAACGGGATCCACGATGCCATTCGCAACGGGCCAGGCAGTCATTCATGAAGTCGAGGTAGCAGGCATCGTCACCAAGACCGTGGCAGTCATCGGTTCCGTCGACAACGACCTGGTCACCCTGGACGCTGCTGCCGGCGGCAGCATTCCCGGCAGCTTCCGGCTTGGCGACGGTCAGCGCCTCGACGCCGCCGCCAGCGTCAACGAGCGCATCGTCGAGCTACCGGCGCCGCCCAGCGACCTATGGGGTCCCCGCTCGGGCTGGATTCCTGCTGCCAAGCCACCACGACGGGAGGGCTGGTATGAGTTCAGGAGCGCTGTCGACGGCGCCGTGGACCTGGGCTATTTCGTCGCCGGCAACTGGCTGACGGCGAGCGGAGCGGCGCCCATCACCCTCACCGGCGAAGAGTCATGGCAGGGCCTGTCCGCGGACCCGGTGGAGCTCTACCTGGATGCCGAACCGGTTGCGGCGGAACCCCCCATACAGGTAGCGGAGCCGGAGCGCCGCGGCAACGCAAGATCCGGGAACAGGTGAGACACACAGCAGGAAGCGTAGCCGGCGGCTGAAGTCCCGCCCCGCGGCGCGAACGAACGGCCAGCCGGACGACCCGGTCCAAGGGCCACCATCGCCACGCTGCCGACCCCGAAGCTTCGCTGTACTGTCTGCAGGAGCTTCGCTGTACTGTCCGCAGGGCGGGTCTTCCCATGGCGCTGAATCGCGCAACCGACAGACCAGCATGGGGGCGTAGATGCAATCGGAGAGTCGATCCGCGGCCAACGCCTGGTTGACCCACCTCCTGGGCAGCGCTTCGGAACATGCGGTCGTCTTCCTGAACGCCGGCGGACGTGTCGTCGCGTGGCTGGGCGCGGCCGAACGGGTGTTCGGCTATCGCAAGGCCGAGGCGCTCGAGCTTGAATTCGGCGACCTGTTCACTGCGGACGACCGCAGGCTGCAACTCGACCTGCAGGAGCTGGCGGTCGCGCGCGCCTTGGGGCGCTCCGAGGACGAGCGCTGGCACGTCCGCAAGGACGGCAGTCTCTTCTGGGCCAGCGGTGTACTGGCGGTGATCCACACGTCGCAGGGTGCGATCGAAGCCTACTGCAAGGTCCTGCGGGACCGCACGGACCTTCGCCAGCAACTGGATACCCTGCAGAATCGCGTGCGCGCGCTGCAGCAGGAGAACGAACGCAAGAGCCAGCTCCTCGACTCCCTGGGCCATCAGCTGCAGGCCCTGGCCGGGCCCCTCGAGAAGGTGGCCGACCTGGCGGAGGCCGAGCAGCCGCAGGCGCTGCGCAACCGGCAGTTGGGGGCCCAGGCCCGGCGGTTGGCCGCGATGGCCGACCTTCTCGAGCAGGAGGCTACGCATGAAGCGGCCTTCCGGATCGGAATGCCGGAGCCTCGCCTGAAGGTCCGCCCGCTCATCCTCCAGGAGGCTCTGAAGGCCGCCATCCGGAGTGTCCGTCCGGCAGCCCAGGCGGGCGGCCGACAGATTCACCTGACCGCTCCCGCGATAGCCCTGGCGGTGAGCTCGGATCCGGCCAGACTGCGGGAGATGCTGCAGACGCTGCTGACGCACGCGCTGAAGCAGACCGCCTCGGGTGGCGACATTCACGTCACCGCCACGAGGGAAGGCCCCAGCGCCGTCGTGCGCGTCATCGACGATGACACCGGCATCTCGGGCCGACGCCTGTCCCGTCTTCTCCTTCTCCTCACGGGAACCGACCGGTCGGCCGCTGTGCAGGAGCCAGAGCTCGACCTGGCGGCGGTGAGGGATCTGGCCACCTTGCACGGTGGAAGCCTGGAGGCCAGGAGTCCGGGAACGGCAAAGGGCAGCGTCATCTGCCTGCGGCTGCCGATGGCGGCGCCCTGAGACAGCTCTCGAACGACCCTTGGCGAGGCCTTGGGTATGTCCCTTGCCCGAAAAAATGGGTAAATTGCACATTTGGGACACGCCAGGGAGGTTTGGGCGTGAGACGAGAGGCAAACATCGGCTGCCGGACGCTGAAGCAGATTCCGGGTGGATCGGTAACCGCGGCGGCCGACCGGCTGCCGCCCTGCACTGCGAACTCGCATCCGCAGGTAGTAGAGGTCGACACGCAGCTGTGGGGGCGCTACAAGGTGACGTTCCAGCCGGTGCGACACACCGGGCCGAGGGGGCTCGCGCCCCGCTGGCTGTGGATTCCAATCGCAGCAGAGCGGCTGGCGTGAGGGGTGCCTGCTGGTAGTGCTGGGCTGAGCGACCGACCCTGCGCGCCGGCAAGCTACGACCTGCCGACCCGGCGCAGGGCCGTCGCCAGGCGTCGGACCCCCATCTCGATCTGCTCCGGCGTGAGTAGTGCATAGCCGAGTACCAGGCCGGCCCGACGCGATGTCCTCCCGCGCCTCGGCCCTGGCACATGGAATGGTCCCAACGGATAGACCTGGACATGCTCACGACGGGCAGAGGCTACGACGGCTTCCTCGTCGGCCTCGGACAAGTCGTCGATCCACACGACGACATGCAGGCCGCTCGCGGCGCCTTGTATCGTGATCCGATCCGCCAGATGATGTTGCAGCGACCCGAGCAGAGCGCTTTGGCGCTCCTGCTGGGCGCGGCGCATGCGACGAACGTGTCGCTCGTAGATGCCGTTCTCGAGAAGCAGGGCAAGGGCGCGTTGCGCGACAAGCGGCGCATGCCGATCGGCGAGCCGCTTGGCTGCGGCGAAGGTCGCCGCGATCCGCGTCGGCAGCACCATGTAGCCGAGTCGCAGCCGCGGCGACAGGGTCTTGGAGAAAGTGCCGACATGAAGCACCAGGCCGCGATCGTCCAGTGTCTGCAGGCTGGCTTCCGGCCGCACGCCGAAGCGGTATTCACTGTCGTAGTCGTCCTCCATGATCCAGGCGCCGCGCCTCGCTGCCCACTCCAGCAGGGCATGGCGGCGACTGACCGTGAGAAAGGCGCCAAGTGGAAACTGGTGCGTCGGCGTGACGAAAACCAGCCGGGCGACCGGCACCTTCTCGAGTTCGTCCGTGCGCAGACCGTGCTGGTCGACGCCGACACCGTGGAGCCTCGCGCCGGCGGCCTCGAACACATGGTGCGCCATGCGGTATCCGGGATTCTCCACTGCCACGATGTCACCGGGATCGACCAGTAGCCGCGCACTCAGGTCGATGGCCTGCTGCGAGCCGTTGACGATCAGCAATTGCTCGAGGTCGCAGACGAGCCCCTTGGCACGGCCCAGGTAGGCTTGCAGCGCGCGGCGCAGGCCCAGGTCTCCCCGAGGGTCGCCATAGGCGAGTCTTCCCGGGCGCTCGCGCTCGACGCGGCGCGACGCCTTCGACCACGACAGGGTCGGAAAATCGCTTCCGGCCAGGGGTCCGTAGACGAAATCGACGACGCCGGCCGGAGGCGATTCGATAGGCGGCAGTGAGAGCTTCGATATACGCTCGCCGACGACCGCAAGACGGGGGCGTACTTCACCCTCCCGGGGGCCGAGCCGCGCGGCCGGCC
>JAEZQX010000032.1 GCA_023441105.1 Pseudomonadota bacterium
AGCGTACCCTTGAGCGAGGCGATGGCGGCCGACGCCAGCGCCTCCACCCGGGTGAGCGGCGGCATCAAGCCGGGCAGCCGGCTGGCCAGCATGCTCTTGCCGGTGCCGGGCGGACCGCATAGCAGCAGGTGATGGTGGCCGGCCGCGGCGATCTCCAGGGCCCGCTTGGCCTGCGCCTGGCCGACGACGTCCGCGAGGTCCGGGCCGGCTCGCGCCTGCGGCGGTTCCGCAGGGTCATCGGTGGCTCCGGCCGGCGCGCCGCCGCCCGGCTTTGCTGCCTGCCAGACCAGCCGCAACGAGACGCCGTCCGCTGGCGGGCGCCTGCCGTCGGGGGTGGGCCGCAACGGCCGGCGGCCCCGCAGGTGGTCGCAGACCTCGAGCAGGGTGGCGGCGCCGAGCACCGGCGAATGGCCGCACAAGGCGGCCTCGGCAGCGTTCTGCCGGGGCAGGATAAGTGAGCGCCTGCTGTTGTCGAAGACCAGCCCACAGGCCAATGCCAATGCGGCGCGAATGGGGCGCAGGGCGCCGCCGAGGGAGAGCTCGCCAACCAGTTCGGCCTGCGCCAGCGCCGCCAGGGGGAGCTGGCCGCCGGCAGCGAGAATGCCGATCGCGATGGGCAGGTCGAAGCGCCCGGAGTCCTTGGGCAGGTCGGCCGGTGCCAGGTTGACGGTGATGCGGCGATGGGGAAATTCGAACCCGCTCTGGAGCAAGGCGGCCCGAACCCGCTCCCGGCTTTCGCGCACCGAGGCTTCCGGTAATCCCACGATGCTGAATAACGGCAGGCCGTTGGCAAGATGGACCTCGACCCGCACCGCCGGGGCGGTCAGGCCGCGGAGCGCCCGGCTATGGGCAACCGCGAGGCTGGCCATGGGCTAGGCCGCCGGGCGGCTTCCGACCGGGTTGCGCATTGCGTGGGTCCGTGGCCACCCGCTCATCCTGGGAACCTCCTTCGTCGCTCGTCTGCCGATCAGCCGGCATGACGAAGGTAGCAGCGGCAGCCGGCGGCGGGTGGTCGGACCTCGAGCCTGCGACTTAGGCTGGATGAAGAGAATGAAGAGGATGAAGCGAGAGGACGAGACCGGCCGGACGCCCGGCTCGGCTCGCCCCGCGGCGCCCGGCGCGCTGCCGCCGGCAGGCCCGGATCCCTAGCTCTCGGTCGGATTCGTGTACGGATCCGACGGCTTGCCTGCGTCCTTCAGCGGATCGGCCGTGCCGTAATGGCCGGCGTAGGCACTGGCCGCAGTACCGGGTGTTTCTGCGAGCCGCTTTTCGAGAACGTCCACCCGCTCCCGCAGGACCCGCAGCAGCTCAACCTGGATCTCGAACTCGCTGCGGGTGACCAGCTCCAGCTTGTTGAACGTCTGGCCCATGAGGGCCTTCACATTGCGCTCCAGGTCGGCTGCCGGGCTGGCCCGGAACATCTCGAGCAGCTTCTGCTGGAAATCGTGGACGAAATTCTGCTTATCCATGGGTGGCTGCCCCCCGCGCTGGTTCTGGATGTCGGGTTTCAGGATAGCACGCACGCCTAGGCTCCCAAGCGGCGTTGCGCTGCGGCGAGGCGACGCCGGGTCGGCCGCGGCGGCACCAGCGTTGTGCGTGATTCCTGATTACGCACCACCGCGGTGCCAGAGGGATCTTCGGCCGGAACCACCGCCGCCAGGTGATTCGCCGCTAAACCCATGATTCTTCGAAGCCTTTCGGCTGGCATGGGAAGTGCTAACCCTCACTGGCGCCACGGCATCCACCTGGAGAGTCGCCGGCCGCCGTCGACCCGGGACGTTCGACGACACAGACCGAATGACGAGCCCCTGCCCCCGCAGGATCAATAGAAGAGAGAGGAAAGTTGAACGTGAAAAAGACTGGCGCTGGCTTTACCACTGCGGGCCTGCTGTTCGCCGCCGCGACCCTTGGCTCCACCGCCGCAGTTCCAGGCGTCGCCTCTGCCCAGGGGGTGACGGCCAACGTATCGCTGGTGTCGGACTACCGCTTCCGCGGCGTGTCGCAATCCTTCCGCCGGCCGGCCCTGCAGGGCGGAGCGGACTGGGCCCACGGCAGTGGTTTCTATCTCGGCACCTGGGCCTCCACGGTCGACGACGACTTCCTCACCGACACGCACGGCGTCGAATGGGACATCTATGGCGGCTACAAGTTTCCCCTGGGCGCCGGGTGGACGGGCGACGTCGGGCTGCTGCAGTACCTCTACCCCGGCGAGTCGCTCTGGAACACCACTGAACTCTATGTCGCGGCCAGCTGGCAATGGTTCTCCGTCAAGTACTCGCATTCGATCGGCGACGACACCTTCGGAGTCGCCGATTCGCGCGGCTCGGGCTACCTCGACCTGACTGCCACCTACCCCTTGCGCGAAGGCCTGAACCTGATCGCCCATGTCGGCCACCAGCGCTTCGAAAACCACAGCGACGCCAGCTACACCGACTACCGGCTCGGCGCGACCTACGACTGGGTGGGATTCACCTGGGGCGCCTCGGTGATCGGCACCGACGAGGACTTCACCTTCACCAAGCCCAGCGGCAAGACCCGCGACCTCGGCAAGGCAACCGTCGTGCTGTCGGTCAGCAAGACGTTCTGACGCGGAAACGACCACGCCCGGCCCCGCGTCGCATAGCGATTCATTTGGAGCAACCATGAAACTGATCACCGCCATCATCAAGCCCTTCAAGCTGGACGAGGTGCGTGAAGCCCTGTCCGCGATCGGGGTGCAGGGCATCACCGTCACCGAAGTCAAAGGCTTCGGACGCCAGAAGGGCCATACGGAGCTCTATCGCGGCGCCGAATACGTCGTCGACTTCCTGCCCAAGGTCAAGGTCGAAGCGGCCGTGACCGACGACATCGTCGAACGCGCCGTCGAGGCGGTCGAGCAATCGGCCCGCACCGGCAAGATCGGCGACGGCAAGATCTTCGTCTTCAATCTCGAGCAGGTCGTGCGGATCCGCACCGGCGAGACCGGCGCGGACGCGCTCTGATCGGCCCGCGCGCCGCATACCGATAGGAAACAGAGGGACCCATGAAAACTGAATTCTCGATGAAGCGGCTCGGCGCGATCCTCGCGCTGATGTCGGCCATGCTGTTCGGTGCCGCGACCGCCTCGGCGACCGAGGCGGCCAGTCCTGCCACGGTTGCCGGACCGGCGCTGATGCTGCTGGCACAGGCGGCACCGGCCGCGGATGCCCCGGCCGCCCCGGCGGCCACGGCGACCCAAGCGGCTGCGGCCGCGGCGCCGAAGCTCGACAGCGGCGACACCGCCTGGATGCTGACCTCCACCATGCTGGTCATCCTGATGACCATCCCCGGCCTGGCGCTGTTCTACGGTGGCCTCGCCCGCTCGAAGAACATGCTGTCGGTGCTGATGCACGTGATGGCGGTCTTCGCGGTGATCACCCTGCTGTGGTCCATCTACGGCTACAGCCTGGCGTTCTCCAACGGCGGCTCCTTCTACGGCGACTTCGGCAAGCTGTTCCTGAAGGGCATCGCGCCGGATACGCTGTCCGGGACGATCCCGGAGTACGTGTTCGTCGCCTTCCAGTCCACCTTCGCGGCAATCACCTGCGCGCTGATCGTCGGCTCCTTCGCCGAGCGCATCCGCTTCGCCGCCGTCCTGCTGTTCTCGGTGCTGTGGTTCACCTTCGCGTACCTGCCGATGGCGCACATGGTGTGGGCGCCCACCGGGCTGCTGTTCAAGGAGGGGGCGCTGGACTTCGCCGGCGGCACGGTCGTGCACATCAACGCCGGGGTTGCCGGCCTGGTGGGTGCCTGGGTGATCGGCCGCCGTCTCGGCTACGGCCGCGAGGCGATGGCACCGCACAGCCTGACGTTCACCATGATCGGCGCCTCGCTGCTGTGGGTCGGCTGGTTCGGCTTCAACGCCGGCTCGGCGCTGACCGCCGGCGGCGTCGCCGGCCTCGCCTTCGTCAACACCATCCTCGCCACCGGCGCCGCCCTGGTTGCCTGGCTGATCGGTGAATCGATGTCCAAGGGCAAGCCGTCGATGCTGGGAGCCGCCTCGGGCGCCGTCGCCGGCCTGGTCGCGGTGACGCCGGCGGCCGGCTTCGTCGGGCCGATGGGGTCGATCATCCTCGGCCTGGTCGCCGGCTTCCTGTGCCTGTGGGGCGTCAACGGCCTCAAGCGCATGCTCGGTGCCGACGATGCGTTCGACGTCTTCGGCGTCCATGGTGTCGGCGGCATCGTCGGCGCCATCCTGACCGGCGTGTTCGCGGCGCCCGGACTGGGCGGCACCCAGCCCGCCGAATACGTCATGGCGGCGCAGTTGTGGGTGCAGGTGAAGGGCGTGCTGATCACCATCGTCTGGTCCGGCATCGTCTCCTTCGTCGCCTACAAGGTCGTCGACATGCTGGTCGGGTTGCGGGTTTCGGAGGACGAGGAGCGCGAAGGCCTCGACATCTCCTCCCACGGCGAGTCCGCCTACCATCTCTGACCCCCGGTTGAGCCGCGCGTCGTCGCGCGGCTCCGGACCGCCGGCTCGGGCGGAGTCTCCGCCCCTCAGCCAGGTGCCGCCGCGCCCCCGTCCACCCGGGGGCGCGTTGCGTTCCGGCACCTCGCGGGCCGCCTGTTTCCGGGTCCCGCGCCGTGGGCGCCTGTCCTGCCGATCCTCGACCGGCGAGCGCCGGCGGCTGCTTCCCCTTCCGGGCGGGCAGACGGGTTGCGTAGAATGGCCAGTTCGGCAAGCGTCGCGGCAACCGTGCCCTCGGGCAGACCAGGCGCCCGCAACCAGGTCGAGGTCGTGCCCATGTCATCGTCGAATCCCCGCAAGATCGCATTCATCGTCGATCCGCTGCCCAAGCTCAAGCTGGAGAAGGACAGCACCATCGCCATGATGGCGGCGGCCGCCGCGCGCGGTCACCGCCTCTATGCTTGCGAGCAGGGCCAGATCTCGCTGTCGCGAGGCCAGGTGGTGGGGGATTTCGTCGAGCTGACGCTCACCGGCGAGGCGCCGCGCTGGTATCGCGCCGGGCCCCCGGCAGAGCACGCGCTGTCCGACTTCCACGCCGTGCTGATGCGCAAGGACCCGCCGTTCGACATGGAGTACGTCTACTCCACCTACCTGCTGGAGCATGCCGCCCGCCAGGGTGCCTGTGTCGTCAACGAGCCGCGGGCGGTGCGCGACAACAACGAGAAGTACTCGATCACCGAGTTCCCGTCGCTCACCACCGACGTGCTGGTGACCCGCGATGCCGCCAGGCTGCGGGATTTCGTGGCGCGGCACGACGAGGCGGTGCTCAAGCTGCTGGATGGAATGGGCGGGGTATCGATCTTCCGCGTACGCCGCGACGACCCGAACCTGTCGGTGATCCTGGAGACGCTGAACCTCTTCGGCGCCCGCACGGTGATGGCCCAGAAGTACCTTCCCGCCATCGCCGCCGGCGACAAGCGCATCCTGCTGATCGGCGGCGAGGTGGTGCCTTACTGCCTCGCCCGGATCCCGAAGAGCGGCGAATCGCGTGGCAATCTTGCCGCCGGCGGTACCGGTCGGGCACAGCCGTTGTCGCCGCGCGACCGCGAGATCGCCGAACATCTGGCGCCGATCCTGCTCTCCCGCGGCCTGTTCCTGGTGGGGCTCGACGTCATCGGCGACAACCTGACCGAGATCAACGTCACCAGCCCGACCTGCTTTCGCGAAATCATGGACCAGACCGGCTTCGACGTCGCCGGCCTCTTCGTCGGCCGGCTCGAGGAACTGATGGCGCAGGCTGCGGGCCGCAGGGGGCAAGCCGCCGCATGATCTCGGTACTGGTCATCGCGCACGAGCCGCTTGCCACCGCGCTGATCCACTGCACCCGGCACATCTACGGCAGGCTGCCGTCGCAAGTGGCCGCCCTCGACGTGATCCCCGACGAGGATCCGGACATCGCGCTGCGCTCGGCGCGCGACCTGGCCTGCCGGATCAACGACGGCAGCGGGCTGATCGTGCTGACCGACCTGTTCGGCGCCACGCCGGCACGGATTGCCGTGCAGCTGGCCGAGCCGCGGCGGGTGGTCGTCTTCTACGGCGTGAACCTGCCGATGCTGCTGAAGCTGCTCAACTATCGCCGCAACGTCTCGCTCGAGGAGCTCGCCGACAAGTTGCAGTCAGCGGTTGGCGATAGCATTGGCCTCGTCACGCCTGCGATGGCCAGGATCGGCGGCTCGCCGGGTCTGTCCGGCAGCGACCCGACAGGAAATCCGTGAAGCGCGCCGAAGTCACCATCGTCAATCGCCTCGGGCTGCATGCGCGTCCATCCGCCGCCCTGACGCAGCTCGCCACCCGCTTCTCCTCGGACATCCATCTCAGCAAGGGCGGCCGCCGGGTGAACGGCAAGAGCATCATGGGCGTGATGATGCTCGCGGCCGCGCAGGGCAGCGTTCTCGTCGTCGAGGCCGACGGCAAGGACGAGGACAAGGCCCTTGCCGCGCTGGTCGAGCTGATCGGCTCCGGCTTCGGCGAAGAAGTCGCCGGGCCGGCCGGCAAGGGGCTCTGATGTTCACCGTCTTCGGCACGCCCATCGGCGGCGGCATCGTCACCGGCCGCGCCTGCGTGGTCGAGTCGCGGCTGATCGACGTCCCGCGCTACCGGCTGGAGGCGGAAGCGGCAGGCGCCGAGCTCGAGCGCCTCAGGCTCGCGGCTGCCGCCGTCACCGCCGAGCTCATGGAGGTGGCGGACCACCTCCCGGTCGACGCGCCGGCCGAGGCGCGGGCGCTGCTCGACGTCCACACCATGATCCTGAACGATCCGGCGCTGCTCGATGCCGCCTGCGCGATGGTGTCGAGCGACCTGCTCAACGCCGAATGGGCCATCGCCGAGAAGGCCGAGGAGCTGGCGGCGCAGTTCCGCGAGATCGACGATCCCTACCTGAAGGAGCGCGGCCGCGACGTCGAACAGGTGACCTCGCGCCTGCTCAAGGCCTTGGCGGGGTCGCGGCTGGAAGTGCGGCGGCGCGATCCGGGCGAGCCGCTGATCTTCGTCGCCCACGACATCACCCCGGCGGACATGCTGCAGCTCAAGGGCGCGCTGGGCTTCCTGATCGAGCTCGGCGGCGCCAATTCCCATGTCGCCATCCTCGCCCGCAGCCTGCAGATCGCGTCGGTGGTCGGTGCCACCAGCGCCAGCAAGCTGATCCGCGACGAGGACATGCTGATCCTCGACGGCGATACCGGCGCGGTGATCGTCAATCCCGACGAGTCGGTGCTCAACGAATATCGCGAGCGCCAGCAGCTGGCGCGGCTCGAGGCGCAGAAGCTTGCCCGCCTGATCAACGTGCCGAGCACGACGCTCGACGGCCGCGCCATCCTGCTGATGGCCAACATCGAGCAGCCGGAGGAAGCGCTCGAGGCGATACGGCTCGGCGCCGCCGGCATCGGGCTGTTCCGGTCGGAATTCCTGTTCCTGAACCGCAGCCGGCTGCCCGAGGAGGACGAGCAGTACGCTGCCTATGCGGCGGCGATCAGTGCCATGCAGGGCCGCCCTGTCACGATCCGCACCATCGACGTCGGCGCGGACAAGACCCTGTCCGGACATGAGCTGACCCAGACCGGCACCTCGGCCCTCGGCCAGCGGGCCATCCGCTACAGCCTGGCCGAGCCCGACATCTTCCTCACGCAGCTGCGGGCGCTGTTGCGCGCCTCGGTGCACGGACCGCTGCGGATCCTGCTGCCGATGCTGTCGCATTCCCAGGAGATCGACGCCGCCCTGGTGTTGATCGATCGCGCCCGCGAGCAGCTGCGCCAGCGCGGCGAGAAGGTTGCGGCGGTAGTGCCGGTGGGCGGCATGATCGAGGTGCCGGCAGCGGCGCTGTCGGCGGCCTGGTTCGCGCAGCGCCTCGATTTCCTGTCGATCGGCACCAATGACCTGGTGCAGTACACGCTTGCCATCGATCGCACCGACCATCGCATCGCCCATCTCTACGACGAGTTCCATCCCGCGGTCCTGCGCCTCATCGCCGCCACCTTGCGGGCCGGGCAGAAGGCCGGCAAGCCGGTGTCGGTCTGCGGCGAGATGGCCGGCGACCCATCGGCGACCGCGCTGCTGCTGGGCATGGGCCTGCTCGAGTTCTCGATGCATCCGGCAAGCCTGCTGCGGGTCAAGCGCGAGGTGCTGCGCGCCGATGTCTCGCGGCTTGTCCCCCGGGTGCGCCGGCTGCTGGCCGTGGATGACCCGATGCGCATGCGCACCGGCCTCGAGCGGCTGATGGAGCAGCGCGAGCCGCTCGTGACCCGGCGCTGGGAGGATGCCAGCCAGCCCGATGAACAGGCCGTCCCGTGACCCTGGTCGTCACGCCCTCGAAACTCAGGTTCGACGAGTCCTTGCCGCTGCGCAGCGGCGCGTCGCTGTCGCCCTACGAGCTGGTCTACGAGACCTACGGCACGCTCAACGCCAGCCGCAGCAACGCGGTGCTGATCTGCCACGCGCTCAATGCTTCGCATCACGTCGCGGGGCTGGCGGCGGGCACCTCCGACGGCACCGGCTGGTGGGACAACATGGTCGGCCCCGGCAAGCCAGTCGATACCGATCAGTTCTTCGTCGTCGGCATCAACAACCTGGGAAGTTGCTTCGGTTCGACCGGGCCGATGTCGCTCAACCCGGCGACCGGCCGCCCCTTCGGCCCTGATTTCCCCGTGGTCACCGTGGAGGACTGGGTGCGGGCGCAGGCGCGGCTCGCCGATGCGCTTGGCATCACCCGCTTCGCCGCCGTGATGGGCGGCTCGCTGGGCGGCATGCAGGCGCTGGCCTGGAGCTATCTCTACCCCGAGCGACTCGCCCATTGCGTGGTGATGGCCGCGGCGCCACGGCTGTCGGCGCAGAACATCGCCTTCAACGAGGTCGCGCGGCGGGCCATCGTGACCGACCCGCACTTCCACGGCGGACGCTTCTACGACCACGGTGTCGTGCCGGAACGCGGTCTGCAGGTGGCCCGGATGATCGGCCACATCACCTACCTGTCGGACGACACCATGGCGGCGAAGTTCGGCCGCCTGCTGAAGAACGGCGACTACAGCTTCTCGTTCGACGTCGAGTTCGAGATCGAAAGCTACCTGCGCTACCAGGCCGAGAAGTTCTCGCGCTATTTTGACGCCAATACCTACCTGCTGATCACCCGCGCGCTCGACTACTTCGATCCGGCGCGCGATCACGGCGGCGACCTCACCCGGGCACTGGCGGCGGCGCGTTGCGGCTTCTTCATCGCCTCGTTCACCACCGATTGGCGTTTCCCGCCGTCGCGCAGCCACGAGATCGTCAAGGCGCTGCTGGCCAACCAGGTGCCCGTCACCTACGCCGAGATCGACGCGCCCCACGGCCATGACGCGTTCCTGCTCGACGATCCGCAATACCACTCGCTGGTGCGCGCCTACTTCGAGCGGGTGCTGGCCACGGTGAGCCGCAACGACGGTGTCGTCGCTGCCGCCGGCTGACCGCCCGATGACGCCCTGATGACCCTCCCTTCCACCATCGCCAGCCGTCCGGACCTGGTCGCGATCGCCGATTGGATCAAGCCGGGCAGCAATGTCCTCGATCTCGGTTGCGGCGATGGCGCGCTGCTCGCCCATCTCTACGACGCGAAACGCTGTCGAGGGTATGGCGTCGAGATCGACGATGCCGAGGTGCTGGCATGCGCCAAGCGCGGCGTGGATGTCGTGCAGCAGAACATCGAGGAGGGGCTCGAGATGTTCCATGGCGGCCGCTTCGACGTGGTGGTGCTGTCCATGGCGATCCAGGCAACCCATCGCACCGAGAAGGTCCTGCGCGAGATGAGCGAGGTCGCCGCCGAGGGCATCGTCTCCTTCCCCAATTTCGGCCACTGGTTCCACATCTGGTCGATCCTGCTCGGCCGCATGCCGGTGACCCGGGAGATGCCGTACCAGTGGTACGACACCCCCAACCTGCACCTGACCACCATCAATGACTTCGAGGACCTGCTGGCGCGGCTGAACCTGAAGATCGTCGGACGGGTGTTCCTCAAGGAAGGGCGCCAGGTCAGGCGGCTTCCCGGCAAGCGCGCCACCCAGGCGATCTACCGCTTTCGTCGCAGCTGACGGCTGCGAATCCGGCCAACCTCGAGGCTGGTCTCCAGTCCTATGCCTTTAGGCGGGATCCGCGCGTCCCCATCTGCCAGCCGTGAAGCGTTGATAGGGCAGGTCGAGGAATGGACCGCTTTCTGGGTGCGCTATTTGCACCGGCTGCCTGCTATCCCCCAGTCGGGGTGTGGGCATGGCGCTTGCCTCGGGGCCTGGTCGGCTAGCGAGGCGCCGGTAAGTTGGGGCGCCGCAGGAAGCAGATCGGCAACGATGGCGGGCAACTTTAGCAAGCTGGAACAATGTTTGCAGAATGTAACCATCGTGAACCGACCGCGGCGTGCGACGTTGTTGGGAATTGAGAGGAGCCCTCATCGGTGATGTCCGGTGAGGCAGTTCAGGGAGTTGAATATGCCGGATACGAACAGGAACGAACGGGTGGCAGGATCCATGTATCGCACCTGGGGCTTGGGGCGTCGCGCCGAGCCGCTGGAGATCTACGATCCGAACAAGTTCAAGTTCATCGCCAGGGTGCTGGACCATCTCGGTTTGCGTCTGATCGACGTGCGTGGAGATGGCGAACCGGCGCAGATCGCCCTGGGCGAGGCCAAGAACCCGGACGATCCGGATGCGGTGAGCCGCCGGGTGACGCCGTTCTTCTCGTCGCTCGAATCGCTGGATTACTTCTGCCGTCTCAACCTGCAGAGCTATCTGGCGGTGGACTCCAAGGCAGCGCCACGGCGCTGGTTCTGGCAGGAGGCCTCGAAGGCCAATCGCAAGTCGGGCGGTGGCGGGTCCATCGTCAACGAGGCGTCGGTCGCCATCGGTCGGCACAGCTTCGGCCATTAGCAAGTCGGCCGCCGCGGCCTTTGCGGCTGCGGCCCGCGACCGCGCGGTCGCCTTCGTCAATGCCGAAGGCGCCGCTTCCATGAGATCCGGACGTCTCAACCCGCTGTCGGCTCGAGCCGCAGCAGGCGGCCCTTCGGATTGTCCGTGAGCAGGTAGAGCAGACCGTCCGGGCCGGATCGCACGTCACGGATCCGCTCGCCGAACGTCTCCAGCAGGCGTTCCTGACCGACCACCCGGTCTCCGTCCAACTCCATCCGGACCAGCATCTGGTTCTTGAGCGAGCCGGAGAACAGATTGCCGCGCCATCCGGGGAAGCGGTCGCCTTGATAGAAGGCCAGCCCGGACGGCGCGATCGAAGGCGTCCAGTGCAATACCGGTTGCTCGAGGCCCTCCTTCTCGCTGCCGATGCCGATCTTCGCGCCGGAATAGTCGACGCCGTGGGTGATCACCGGCCAGCCGTAGTTGCGACCGGCCCGCGGGATGTTGATCTCGTCGCCGCCGCGTGCGCCATGCTCGCTGGTCCAGAGCGCGCCGCTCGTCGGGTGCAGCGCGGCTCCCTGCAGGTTGCGGTGTCCTAGGGACCAGATCTCGGGCAAGGCGCCGGCCCGCTTCACGAACGGATTGTCGGGCGGAACCGAGCCATCGGCAGCGATCCTGACGATCTTGCCGAAATGGCTGTCGAGGTCCTGGGCCCGCTCGCGGAACTCGAACCGGTCGCCCAGGGTGACGAACAGGTTGCCGTCCCGGGCGAACACCAGCCGGGAGCCCCAGTGGTTGCCGCCTGGCGGGTCCTGCGCCTGGCGGAAGATGACCTGCACGTCGGCGAGCGACGCGTCGCCGAGGGACGCGCGGGCGACGGCCGTACGGCCGCCGGCGCCGGTCGGCTCCGCATAGCTGAAGAAGATGGTCCGGTCGCTGGCGAACGACGGGCTCGGCACCACGTCGAGCAGTCCCGCCTGGCCGCGCGCCAGTACCGCCGGCGCGTTGGCCAGCGGATTCGAAAGCCTGCCGTCGCGGCCGATCCGGCGCAGCCGGCCGGGCTTCTCGGTGACCAGCATGCTCGCATCCGGCAGGAATGCGATCGACCAGGGGCGCTCCAGGCCTTCGGCCACGGTGACGACGCGAAAGCGCGCCTTCGCGGACGGCTGTTCCGCGGCGCCCGCAGCCACCGCCAGCCGCGGCCTGGCCACGGCGGCGGCGACGCCGCCGGCCAGCAGGACGTTGAGGCGGCGGCGGTTGATTGACGTCGTTGTCATCGGCTTCTCCTTCCGTGCGACGCCCGGTCCGGTGCGACCCGCGGCTTCAGCGGCGCCGCGCCGCGGCAGCGTCGGCCAGTCGCCGATGCAGGGCGTCGGATCGCAGCGACGCCAGGAATCGTGCCTGGATGTCGTCGAGTACCGCCGGCTCGACGGCAGCGAGCTGGTTGAGGCTGCGCTTCATGGCGGCGATGGCGCCGGGATCGCAGCCGAGCACCTGCTCGACGTAGCGGGCGACGGTCCCTTCGAGCTCGCCCGGCGCCACCACGTCGGTCAGGAAGCCGATGCGCAGCATCTCGCGGGCCTCGATGGTGCAGCCGGTCAGCAGCAGCTTGCGGGCCGCCGTCGGACCGAGCCGGCTGACGTAGCGGCGCAGGCCGTCGGCATAGTAGTGCAGGCCGAAGCGCGCCGCCGGCATGAACATCCGGCTGTTGTGCACGCCGATGCGCAGGTCGCAGCACAGGGCGAGGTCGGTCGCCCCGCCGTAGATGCCGCCCTGGATCACCACGATGGTGGGCCGCGCCAGGTTCTCCAGCCGATTGAGGAATTTCTCGAACGTGCGCTCCTCGAGGCGGGAAAGGATCGCCTCCACCGTATAGCCGGAACTGAAGGTCCGCGAGCCGCTGCCGCGGAAGACCAGCACCTGCGCCTGGGGGTCGGCGGCCACCTGGTCGAGCTGGTCGATGAGGACCGGCAGGTCGTCGGGATCGATGCGGTTGTGCTCGCGCGGCCGCCGCAACAGGATGGTCGCGACCCGGTCGGCGATGGTGAGCAGCGGTCTCGAGGCTTCCGGCTCGGTCGCGGGCGTCGCCGGAATGTCGGGTTTGTCAGGGGTATCGGGTTTCACGATCGGGCGGGTAGAGGGCGGCAGGCTTTGGCTATCATAGGTCGAAACAGGGGCGCGATATCGAATGCTGAAGATCTATGGAACGGTCAGGTCGCGGGCAGCCCGCGCCATCTGGATGGCCGAGGAGCTCGGCATTCCCTACGAACTGGTGGCGGTGGACTATCGGGCTCGCGAGACCCGCACGCCGGCATTCCTCGAGATCAATCCCAACGGCCACGTGCCCGCCATCGACGACGACGGCTTGCGGCTGCATGAATCGATGGCCATCAACCTCTATCTCGCGCGCCGCCACGCCGGTTCGCCGTTGGCGCCGCGGGACGTGCGCGAGGAGGGACTCTGCCTGAGCTGGAGCTTCTGGGCGGTCACCGAGCTCGAGTCCAACGCCCTGACGGTGCTGGTCCAGGCACAGGCGCTGCCGCTGGAGCAGCGCGATGCGCAGAAGCTGGCCCGGGCGATCGGCGCCCTGCGGCCGCCACTGGCCGTGCTGGAGAAGAAGCTGGCCGGCGGCGGCCGGCAGGCCTATCTGCTTGGCGACCGCTTTACCGTCGCCGACCTGAACGTCGCGGCGGTGCTGGCCTGGGTGCGCGCGGCACCCGAGTTGCTGCTGGAGTATCCGGCGGTCGCCGCCTGGCTCGAGCTTTGCCTGAGCCGCGAGGCATACCGGCGGATCGAGGCCATGCGCCTCGCCGCCGCCTGAACTGCTGCCACCCCACCGCTCCAGAACAGCCATGCCGTCCAACAAGCGTCCCGCAAGCACCCCCGGCCCGGATGTCGCGTTCTGGCAGACGAAGTTCGACGAAGGCGTCACGCCCTGGGATCGCGGCAGCATCAATCCGCAGATCGAGACCTGGGTGCGATCGGGCCAGTTGCGGCCGACCCAGAGCGCCGACGCCCGTTCGGTCGGCGCCGACGATGCCCGGCTGACGCGGGTGCTGGTGCCGGGCTGCGGATCGGGTCACGAAGTGGCGATGCTGGCCGAATGGGGCTTCGACGTCACCGGGGTCGACTATGCGCCGGCGGCGACCGAGCGCACCCGCAATCGCTTGCGCAGCCTGCTGCAGTCTCCCGCGGCCGCCCGGATGTCACGCGCCGAGGTGGTCGAGGCCGACGTGCTGAAGTACGAGCCGGTGGCGCAGTTCGACGCCGTCTACGAGCAGACCTGCCTGTGCGCGATCTATCCCGACCAGTGGCGGCGCTATGCCGACAAGCTTGCCGGCTGGTTGCGCCCGGGCGGCAAGCTGTTCGCGCTGTTCGCGCAGGTGGCGCGCGAAGGCGCGCGGTCGGGCGCCATCGAGGGACCGCCCTATCATTGCGACGTCAACGCCATGCGGGCGCTGTTTGCCGGCGACCGCTGGGACTGGCCGAAGCCGCCATTCCTGCTGGTGCCGCATCCGGCCGGGTTCGCCGAGCTGGCGGTGGTGTTGACGCGGCGTTGATGGAGCGTTGACGCGGCAGCGGTCCCCGCTGACGCAGACCTGACGCGACGGGTTGACGCTGGCGCTGCTGGCGCGGCGAGCCAGCCGGCCGACGGCAGCCCGCCCGGCCCGGCCTGTCACGGGCGCCCAACGCGCCCGCCGGCAAGCAGGTCAGTGCAGGAGGTTGCCCAGCGACAGGAGCGCGACCGCGGAGGTGCTGACCACCTCGAGGTCCCATTCCTTGTAGAGCTGCCGGGCCAGTGCCCGGATCGATTCCGGCACGCCCTCGCAGTCGGCGACCTTGAGGAGATAGGCGGTGATGATGTCGCGGCTGCAGGCGCCTTCAAGGGCGGCGCTGTCGTTGATGACGCCGAGAAGGTCGGCCACTGCCGTCGTGGGGTGTTCGTCTACGAATGCTCCCAATTCCGGCGGGGCTTGCTTCGACATGACTTCCTTCTCCTGGTCCGGATGGCATCGCCGGCGAAATACACCCAACGACATGTGATGGGCTGCGAATATAGGCGCATGGCGGACGCCGAACCAGCATGGCCCCCCAGCAGAAGTTGTTATCGATGCAACGATGCCGAAGTCGGCCGCCGAACGGCCGACAGGGGCGGCGTTATATCCATATCACCAATGAGCAGTAAGGTTTTTGCGCCTTGGTCGTCGGCGGCCCCGGCCAGGCAATAAAATGGGCCAAATGGACCAGACACTTACGGGTGACCTGCAGGCCTTGAAACCCGAGGCAGACGTCACCGCACCCGCGCGCGCGGGCACTTCCTCCCCCATCGAGACCGACGCGGTCATCATCGGCGCCGGACCGGTCGGGCTTTTCCAGGTCTTCGAGCTCGGCCTACTGGAGATCCGCGCGCATGTCATCGATTCGCTGGCGGAGGTCGGCGGCCAGTGCGTGGCGCTCTATCCCGACAAGCCGATCTACGACATCCCGGCGCTGCCGTCGGTGTCGGGCCAGGGCTTGACGGACAACCTGATGGAGCAGATCAGGCCTTTCTCGCCCACCTTCCATCTCGGCCAGGAGGTCCAGGCGGTCGAGCGCCAGGATGACGGGCGCTTCTACGTGCGCACCAGCGCGGGCACCGAATTCCTGTCCCGGACGGTCTTCATCGCCGGCGGCGTCGGTTCGTTCCAGTCGCGCGAGCTCAAGCTGCAGGGGATCGACCGGTTCAACGACCGCCAGGTGTTCTACCGCGTGCGCGACGTCAATGCCTTCAACGGCAAGAACGTGGTCGTGGCCGGCGGCGGCGATTCGGCGCTGGACTGGGCGCTGGCGCTGGTCGGCAAGGCCGAGAGCGTCATCCTGGTGCATCGGCGCGACGGCTTCCGGGCGGCGCCGGCCACGGTCGCGAAGATGCGCGCGCTGTGCGACGACTACGAGATGCAGTTCCTCGTCGGCCAGGTCACCGGCTTCGAAGCGGACGACGACCTGCTCAAGGCGATCAAGGTGGCGGGCCAGGACGGCGTCACCCGCAACGTGCCGCTCGATGCGCTGCTGGTGTTCTACGGGCTGTCGCCCAAGCTGGGGCCGATCGCGGACTGGGGCCTGGCGCTGAATCGGCGCCAGCTCGAGGTCGACACCGAGAAGTTCGAGACCAACGTGCCGGGCATCTTCGCCGTCGGCGACATCAACACCTACCCCGGCAAGAAGAAGCTGATCCTCTGCGGCTTCCACGAGGCCGCGCTGGCCGCCTTCGGCGCCGCCAGGTACGTCTTCCCGGACAAGAAGATCCACCTGCAATACACCACCACCAGCACCAAGCTGCACGACGTGCTCGGGGTGGAATCGCCCACCTTCGACTGAGCCTCGTCGCAGGCTGCGGCTGAGCCGGCGGCGACTTCCGGCCGATGCGGCGGACCTAGATCGCCGATCGCCGGGCAGCCTGCCCGGTCGACCCGCCCGGGTAGAATCGCCGCTCGCGGCAAAGCGGTGCGGCAGCAATTTGCTGCCTGCTCGCATCGCCGCAAGCAGCTCACGCGGCCTGGTCCTGCCGGGCGTGCCGCCGTGTGCGCCTACCGGCTGCAGTCGACTGGCACGGCGCATCGACCCGGCGTCGAGCGGCCTGCTCCCGTCGCCTGCTGATCCGTCGTTACCCCATCGTCTTCTGCCTTCGCGAGATCCATCTTGTCCATCGATCCGAACCAGGCGGTCCGCCCGCTGAAACCGTTGCCGGCCCTCATCTTCGCGAGCCGCTGGCTGCAACTCCCCCTCTACCTCGGGCTGATCATCGCCCAGGTGGTCTACGTGGTGCTGTTCCTCGAGGAGCTGTGGCACCTGGTGGCCATTCTTTGGGACCCCCATGCGCTGGAGCACACCACCGAGCGGCTCGGCATCGGCGACCTGCAGAAGGAAACGGTGATCATGATCATCGTGCTGTCGCTGATCGACGTGGTGATGATCTCGAACCTGCTGATCATGGTCATCGTCGGCGGCTACGAGACCTTCGTGTCGCGGCTGCACCTGGACAAGCATCCGGACC
>JAEZQX010000070.1 GCA_023441105.1 Pseudomonadota bacterium
CGCCGCGGCGCCGCGGCAGTCGGCGCTGCCGCATCCCGCTGTGGCGGTGCCGAAACATCGCCGCTAAATTGCCGACAACTCCGCGGCGCATCGTCTACGCCGCGCCGACGTCGAACCGGCGGCTGCCGCATTCGGGAAGGCAACAAGGAGAGAGTGTCGTGAAAGCAATTGCGATGGTGGGCGCCCTTGGCCTGCTCGGAGCCGCGTTGTCGCCGCCTGCCGACGGTGCGGGGCCGGCGGCGGCCGATCCGGCGGACGGCCTCATGGAACGCGCGGCTCGCGCGCTGCAGGCGCCGGAGGTGCCGGCGGCCCCGGCCCGGCGCCAGTTGAAGCTGCATGCAAACGCCGGGTTGCCCGCGGAAGACGTGGCCGCGCTGCCGGAGAGCGGGCGTCGGGGCCAGGAGGCGCCGGCGGGCTACGACAACCGGACCAATGGCTTCAGTCCGCAGGGCCCCGCCTTCTCGAGCCTGACTGCGGACAACGTGGTTCCCCTGCGCTCGTTCAACGACAACCGCTTCCTGTTCGAGGAGGTGGAGACGGTCGCCGATGGGCTCGGGCCGACCTACAACGCCCAGAGCTGTCGCGAATGCCACCAGAACGTGGTGACCGGCGGCGCCAGCCAGGTGGCGGAAGTGCGGTCCGGGCGGCTGGAGAACGGCCGGTTCTTCGAGTCGCTTGGCGGCACGTTGATCCAGTCGCGCTCCGTCCACCCGGACGTCGTCGAGCACTCCACCGACCAGGATTCGATGCGGACGTTCCGGATCTCTACCAACACGCTGGGCTCCGGCTTCGTCGAAGCGATCGCGAACAGCACGCTGGCCGCGATCAGCCGCCGGCAACCCGAGGCGATGCGCGGCACGCCGGTGGTCGTGCCGGTCCTCGAGGCAAACGACAGCCCGCGCATCGGCCGGTTCGGATGGAAGGGCCAGCACGCGAGCCTGGTGTCGTTCGCCGCCGACGCCTACCTGAACGAGATGGGCATCACCACGCCGCTGTTCCCGGACGAGAATACTTCGGCCGGTCGCTACGTGGGCTTCGGCAGCGAATATGATCCGCTGCCCGAACCCGAGGACGACGGTGTCGACAGCCGGGCGTTCGCCGACTTCATGCGCGCAACCAAGGTGCCGCCGCGCGGACGGATCACCGGCGCGGTCAGGGCCGGCGAAGCGGTCTTCGAGCGCGTCGGTTGCGCCACCTGCCATGTTCCGTCGATCCTGACCGCGTTGCCCGGCACGCCGATCAATGGCGGCACGCTCACGGTCCATGCGGCCCTGGGCAACAAGGTGATCCATCCGTACAGCGATTTCCTGCTGCACGATGTCGGCACCGGCGACGGCATCCCGGTGCTGCCGACGCCCGAGCACGCCTGGACCGCGAACCGGATCAGGACCGCGCCGTTGTGGGGGCTCGGCACCCGCAATCGCCTGATGCACGACGGGCTCTCGCTGACGATCCGCGAAGCGATCCTGCGCCACGGCGGACAGGCGGCACGCGTGGTGGAGGAATTCAGGGATCTCGGTGAAGCGGAAGCGACGCAGCTGATCGCTTTCCTTGCATCGCTCTAGGACCCTGGGCTGCCTGACCAGCGCCGGCGCTGCACCCGCGCTGCACCCGCAGGGCCGGCCCCTTGCGACCCCGCAGGCATAATGTGCGGCAGGCAATCCAGGGGTCCAGGGCATGTACAGCGTCAACACCCGCGATCACTTCATGATCGCCCACAGCTTTAGCGGCGCGGTCTTCGGACCGGCGCAGCGCATGCATGGCGCCACCTATGTGGTCGATGTCGAATACCGCCGGCCTTCACTCGACGACGATGGCGTGGTCGTCGACATCGGCCGCGCCGGCGAGGTGTTGCGCCAGGTGCTTGCCGAGCTGAACTACCGCAACCTCGACGAGGTGCCCGCGTTCGCGGGCAGGAACACCACCACCGAATTCCTCGCGCGCGAGATCTTCGACCGGATCGCGACGCGACTGCGCGCCGGCGAGCTGGGGACCGGCGCGGGCGGCATCGAGTCCATGCGCGTCGTGCTGCACGAGTCGCATGTCGCGTGGGCTGCCTACGAGGCGTCGCTACGCTGAGCCGGCGGCTCGTGCTCGATTTCCATTTCGTCCATCCGGGCGACCTGGCGACCCGCACCGGCGGCTACCGCTATGCCCGCAGCCTCCTCGAGGTGCTGCGGGAACGTGGCGTCGAGGTGGCGGTCCATCGCCTGGCGGACAGCTTTCCTTTCCCCGATGCGGCCGCGCTGGCCGATGCCGACCGCATGCTCGAATCCATCGCGGACGGCAGCACGGTGGTCGTCGACGGTCTCGCCTTGGGCGCCATGCCGGCACAGGCCGCGCGCCATGCGGCGCGCCTGAAGCTGGTCGCCCTGGTCCACCATCCGCTGGCGCTGGAGACCGGCATCTCGCCGACGGCGGCCGCGCAGCTCGAGGCGTCCGAGCGCGCGGCATTGCGCAGCGTCAGGGCGGTGGTGGTGACCAGCCCGGCGACCCGGCTGGCGCTGCGCGACTACGGCGTGCCCGAAGCGCAGGTGACGGTGGTGCTGCCCGGCACCGGCGCGACCACCTGGTTAGCATCGGATGCCAGCCTGGCCGGCGCGATGCAGCACCCGGCTCCTGACGTGAACGAAGTGGACGCCGGTCGCGCTGGCGAGCTCGAGGACGCGCGGCGGCCGGTCCGGCTGCTGTGCGTCGCCTCGCTCACGCCGCGCAAGGGCCAGCTGGAGCTGGTCGACGCGTTGGCGAGCTGCCGGGCACGCGATCCGGCCGCGGCCTGGTTCCTGACCTGCATCGGCAGCCGCGACCGCGACGCAGCCTATGCGGCGGCGGTGCAGGCGCGGGTGCGGGCACTGGGCCTGGAGGCGCGGGTGGAATTGGTCGGCGAACGCGACGAGGCGGCGGTCGATCGCGCCTACGACGATGCCGACCTGTTCGTGCTCGCGTCGCATCACGAAGGCTACGGCATGGTGCTCGCCGAGGCGATCGCGCACGGGCTGCCGATCGTGAGCACCACTGCCGGCGCCATTCCGCGAACGGTACCCGCGGATGCGGCGATGCTGGTGGCGCCGGGCGACGTCGCGCAGCTCGCCGAGGCGCTCGGCCAGCTCATCGGCCGGCCTGGACTGCGCCAGGCGATGGCCGCCGCGGCCCGCCGCGCGGGCGGCTCGCTGCCTGACTGGCAGAGCGCCGCGGACCGCTTCGCGCACCTGCTGCGGGCGGTGAGGGATGC
>JAEZQX010000131.1 GCA_023441105.1 Pseudomonadota bacterium
GAGACGACGCCGAGATGTCAGACGCAACTTCAATCCTGATCGTTGACGACGAGCCGCCCGCGCGGGCGCGGCTCAGGGAGGTGCTGGCGGACCTGGCGCCGGAGTTCCCGCACCGCATCGTCGGTGAAGCGGCCAATGCCCCGGAGGCGCTGGCGCAGATCGAATCGCAGCGGCCGCAGATCGTGCTGATGGATGTGCAGATGCCCGGCATGACCGGCATCGAGCTGGCCCGCCATATCTCGGCCCGCGCCGGCGAGGGCGACAGCGACGATCCCAAGCCGATGCCGCTGATGATCTTCGTGACCGCCTTCGACGAGTTCGCGGTCGACGCTTTCGAGGTCAACGCGCTCGACTACCTCCTCAAGCCGGTGCGCGGCCAGCGCCTGCTGGCGGCGCTGGTGCGGGCCCGCACGCTGATGCCGTCGGAGCACCTGGACGCCATCGACGCCCTCGCCAAGGCGACCAACACCCGCCGGCGGCACCTGTCGGTGCACGAGCGCGGCCGGGTGATCCTGGTGCCGCTCGAGCAGGTGGTCTATCTGAAGGCGGAGCTCAAGTACATCACCGTGCGCACCCGCGAGCGCGAGTTCCTGATCGAGGAGTCGCTGACCTCGCTCGAGGACGAATTCAACGACCGCTTCGTGCGCATCCATCGCAACGCCCTCGTGGCGCGACCCTCCATCGCCGGCTTCGAGCGGGTCACGCCAACCGGTGAAGGCGAGGCCGGCGATCCCTACTGGCAGGTGGTGCTGCGCGAGATCCCGGACCGGCTGCCGGTCAGCCGCCGCCAGTGGTCCATCGTCAAGGGCCTGGTCAGCTGACGGGCCCTGGCGCGGCGGCTGCGGCCGCCATGGAGGCGAACGTGGCCTCGCCGCACCGGCTCAGGATCGCCACGCGTGAAAGCCGGCTTGCCTTGTGGCAGGCCAATCATGTCGCCGGGCTGCTGAAGGCGCGCTATCCGTCGTGCGCGGTGTCCCTGGTGGGCATGACCACGCGCGGCGACCAGATCCAGGACCGGCCGCTTTCCGAGATCGGCGGCAAGGGCCTGTTCACCAAGGAGCTGGAGCTGGCGCTGCTCGACGGCAGCGCCGAGCTTGCGGTGCATTCGCTCAAGGACGTGCCAATGGACCTGCCGGATGCGTTCGAGCTGGCGTGCGTGCTGGAGCGCGCCGATCCGCGCGACGCGTTCGTCTCCAATCGATACGCCGAGCTGGCGCAGCTGCCGGCGGGCGCGGTGGTGGGGACCTCCAGCCTGCGGCGGGCGGCGCAACTGCGCGAGCGCTTCCCGGGGCTGCGCATCGAGCCGCTGCGGGGCAACCTGGACACCCGCCTCGCCAAGCTCGATGACGGCCGGTACGACGCGATCGTGCTCGCCGCCGCCGGCCTCAAGCGCCTCGGGCTCGCCGCGCGCATCCGCCAGGTGCTGCCGGCGGACCTGTTGCTGCCGGCGCCGGGGCAGGGCGTACTGGGCATCGAGATCCGCAAGGATCTTGCCGAGGTGCGGGAGGCGCTGGCATTCCTCGATCATCGCCAGACACTGCTGGCGATCTCGGCCGAGCGGGCCGTGTCGCGGCAGCTCGGCGGCAACTGCCGCACCCCGCTGGGGGCCTATGCGCACCTGCTGGCCGACGGCCAGCTGCGGATCGATGCGCTGCTCGCCGACGGCGACGGCGCGATCCGGCGGGCAACGCTGCAGGAAACCGTCGCCAGCGCGGACCAGGCGCGGCTGCTCGGCGAACGGGCGGCGTCGCTGCTGGCTGGATGACCGCGCTGGTCGTCCTGACGCAGGCTGCGGAAGGAGGCGAATCGCTCGCGCAGCAGGTCACTGCTGCCGGCTTGCCGGTCGAGCACTGGCCGATGGTCAGGCTGGCGCCGGTGGCGGCGCAAGCCATCGCCCCGGTGCTGCGCCGGCTCGATGAATTCGACTGGATCCTGCTGCCGAGCCCGTCCGCGGTGCGACTGGTGGCAGCGACCATGAAGATCCTGGCCATCACCTGGCCGGCGAGGGTCCGCGCCGGTCTCGTCGGTCCTGCCAGCGTCGAGGCGTTTCGCGATTGCTTCGGCGACGTGCCCGCGGTCGACTCGCCATCCCAGCCGCCGCATGATGCGGCTCACCTCATCGCGCTGCTGCCCGATCGAGCCGGCGACGATCCTGCCGAGAGCGGCATCCGCGCGCTGGTGCTGAACCGGCCGGACGGTCGCACGCATTGGCTCGAGGCGCTCGAACGCAAGGCCCGCTCGGTCGAGGTGGTCGCGGCATATACCGCCGAGCCGCTGCTGGAAGATCCGCCGGCGGAGTTGATGTGGCGCCTGCGACGGCTGAGCCGCGCCGATGGCCGGCTGCTGTGGGTCGCCGGAGCGACAAGCCATCTCGATACGCTGCTGCAGTGCCTGCCCGAGGATCTCGCGCCCTGGGCGCAGCGGCAGCCGCTGCTGGTGCCGCACGCCGCCATCGAGGCCCATGCAAGGACGGCCGGCTTCGACCATGTGGTGGTTTACCAGGACCGGCGCGATCTGGTCGAGAGGCTACAATATCTCGCCATCAGCCGCGGCCGGACGTCGCCGGAACCTGCCGACCAGGATGCCGATAACAAGGACACGTCAGAGGAACCCCCAGCCTTGAGTTTGGACCAGCAGAAAACCTCGGCGACATCCGGCGCCGGACGGGACGACAAGGTCAGCGACGCGAAGGTGATCGGCGAGACCTCTACAGCGGCGGCAGGGGCGAAGTCGAACCCGTCTGCTGCTGCGCCGACACCGTCCACCCCAGCCGCCGCGCCGTCGCCGTCGTGGGCTGCATCGGCTCCTGCGTCGTCCCCATCTGTCTCGCCTGCATCTGCTTCGCCTGGCGCTGCCTCGCCTGCGCCGGCCGCGTGGTCCGGGCCTTCGTCCGCTGCAACCCCTGCAAGCCCGCCGCCCTCTGCTGCCTCCGCGGCTTCCGCCGCCTCCGTATCCGGCGCCACGTCGCGCCAGCCCTTCGGCAGCCCGCCGCCGCGCATGCCCGATC
>JAEZQX010000204.1 GCA_023441105.1 Pseudomonadota bacterium
CAAATCCATGGAGGTCTTTAAACTTGCGGCTCTCTTCCGTGCCCAGATGGCGGAATTGGTAGACGCACTAGGTTCAGGTCCTAGCGCCGGCAACGGTGTGGAGGTTCGAGTCCTCTTCTGGGCACCAAAGAATTCGACGTTTCTTGCGGCTCTCGGGGCCGACCTGCGATTCGGTACGGGTTTCTTACTCGTTTTCAATCCGAACCTCCTGGCCACCGGCAACCGAAGCCCGCAGTTTACACACCCGGGTTCTCCCGCCCCTTGCGCGGTGATGCCAACGGCGGGAAGCAAAGGCCGTCCGATGGCAGGATGGATACCCGGCTGACCCGCCGGGGAGCGACGACAGCCAGCCGCGAGCATCCGCAAGACCAGCGGCGCGAGCAGGCGATGCGATGTCCAGACCCATCGAAGACTACGGTGTGATCGGCAACCTGCTGTCGGCGGCGCTGGTGGCGCGCGATGGCTCGATCGACTGGCTGTGCCTGCCACGGTTCGATTCGCCGGCCTGCTTCGCAGCCCTGCTGGGCGGACCGGAACACGGCCGGTGGTCGCTCAGGCCGCGGGATGCAGCCTTCCGGACCAGCCGCCGCTACCTGCCGGGAACGGCGGTGCTCGAAACGACCTTCGAGACCGACGCCGGTGTCGCGACCTTGACCGACTTCATGCCGTCCACCGAGGACGAGGCCAGGGTGGACGTGGTCCGGATCGTCAGCGGCATCCGGGGCGAAATCAAGATCGACATGGAGCTGGCGCTGCGCTTCAGCTATGGCCAGGCGGTGCCGTGGGTACGCCGCCGCGACTACGGTCTCAGCGCGGTCGCCGGACCGGACGCGGTGGAGCTCCACACCTCGGTGCCGCTGCTGGGGCGGGACCTGCGGACCTTCGCCGAGTTTACCGTCCGCGAGGGCGAAAGCGTGCCGTTCACGCTGTCCTACCACCCCTCGAACCGGTCACCGCATTTCGTCCCGGATCGTGCGGAGAGCCTGGCCCGGACGGTCACGTGGTGGCGGGAATGGTCCGGCCGTTGCCATTTCGATTCCGGAAGCGAGACCTGGCGCGAAGCCGCGTTGCGTTCCCTGATCACGTTGAAGCTGCTGATCTTCAGGCCCACCGGCGGCATCGTCGCCGCCCCCACCACCTCGCTGCCGGAAGCGCTCGGGGGCCATCGCAACTGGGACTATCGCTACTGCTGGCTGCGGGACTCCGCGCTCACCCTGTACGCACTGCTGAACGCCGGCTATCGCGAAGAGGCCGAGGCATGGCGGCAATGGCTGCTGCGCGCGGCGGCGGGCTCGGCGGAGCAGCTGCAGATCATGTACGGCGTCGGCGGGGAACGCTGGCTCCCGGAGAACGAGGTGCCCTGGCTTCCCGGGTACGACGGCAGCCTGCCGGTCAGGGTCGGCAACGCCGCGGCGGACCAGGTGCAGGTGGATGTCTACGGTGAGCTGATGGAAACGCTGCACGCGGCGCGCGAGTCGGACCTGAGCCCCATGGACGAGGCCTGGCGCATGCAGAAGGTCCTGCTGCGGCGGCTGGAAGCGGTCTGGAATCGCGCCGACCATGGGATCTGGGAGGTGCGCGGCGAGCCCAGGCACTTCACCCACTCTCGCTTGATGTGCTGGGTGGCGTTCGACCGGGCGGTGAAGAGCGCCGAGCGCTTCGGTCTCGACGGACCGTTGGCGCACTGGCGCGGGCTGCGGGACACGATCCACGCCGACATCTGCAGCAACGGTTTCGACGCGGCCCGCAATACCTTCGTGCAGGCATATGGCTACGAGGCGCTCGACGCCGCTCTCCTGCTGATACCCCAGGTCGGTTTCCTGCCTCCCGACGACCCGCGGGTGGTCGGCACCGTGGCGGCCGTGGAGCGCGAGTTGCTGCAGGACGGCCTCGTGATGCGGTATTCGACGGCCAAGGTGGACGATGGCGTCGGCGGCCATGAGGGTGCCTTCCTGGTCTGTTCGTTCTGGCTGACCGACGCCTACGTCATGATCGGCCGCGTCGACGACGCCACCCGCCTGTTCGAGCGGCTGCTCTCCCTGCGCAACGACCTGGGTCTTCTTGCGGAAGAGTACGACCCGGCGCGGCGCCGACTGGTCGGCAATTTCCCGCAAGGCTTTTCGCACATCGGGCTGATCAACAGCGCCTTCAATCTCGTGAAGGCCCACGGCCCCGCGCAGCAACGCGCCGAGCGGGTCGCGCCACAGCGTCAACCGCCCCCCGGCCCCGGCCTACCGGGGGCAGGCGAGATGCGCCCTCCGGCCTAGAAGCCGACGGTCACGAACAGCGTCGGTCCCTTGAACCTGTAGTTGATCTCGCCGACCAGCTTGGAAGACGTCGCCTCGAGCTTGTAGTCGACATATCGATAGCCGAAGCCGGCGCCCCAGTTCCGGGAAAAGCGCCAGTCGAGCGCCACGAGCAAGTTGGTCAACGAGCCGTCGTAGTCCCCGTAGTTGAGCGAAAGATAATCGACGCGACCGCGCAGCTGGAATTGCTGCGACAACTTGTAGGTGCCGTACAGTCCGATCGTCGGCAGCGGCACGAGCGTGTCGCGCGCCTCGCGTTCGGCGCCCCCCCGCCGTGACAACGCCGTGTCCAAGTCGGTCACGTGCAAGCCGAAACCGACGCCCGCTTCACCTCCCGGCTCCCGGTAGAACGAGTAGCCTCCCGTGAGCCTGTAGATCGTGGTATCCAGCCGGCTGTCGAGCGTCGCGCCTACCGGGAAAGTGGCGTTGCCCCACTCGATCTGGCGCTCGATCGACTTGCTGGCGGAGCGGTTCAGCTGGTAATACTCGAACTCCAGGCGCCAGCGCTCCCCCAGGCGCATGCCGAACGTGCCGTAGGGCACGCCCTTCCGGTCGTCGAGATCGAGCTCGTCCTCCATTCTGACGGTCGTGCCGGGGCGGGCGGTACCGGTCACGTCCACGCGCGCGGTCGAATTGATCGTCGGATAGAAGTACGACAGCTCGGCCCAATACGAGTCCTCGGGCGACTCGGCGAAAGCGCTGGGAGAGAGGCATGCAAGGGTGATCGCAACCGCCGAAACATTCTTCTTCATTTCGGGCTCCAAGGTACACAGCCAAGCTTGAATCCAGACCATAGGCCCAACGTCGGCGATGCGCAAGCTCCGCTAGCCGTGCGTTGTCATCCTGACCTCGGTGGACGAAATCCCACTGTGTCCCAGCGCCCGCGATATCTCCCCGGCGCAGGCACGAACGACCGGAGCGAGGCTGGCGAAGCGGCCCTTGGCGAGTCGGTCCATCGGACCCGATATCCCCAGGGCAGCAACGATCCGGCCCAGCCCGTCGAAGATCCCGACGGCGAGGCCGCCAACGGACTCGCGCCATTCTCCCCGGTTCAGCGCATAGCCCAGGTGTCGCACCCGCTCCAGCTCCGCCGCCAGCTCCGCGACACTGGTGATCGTCGAGTCGGTATGGCGCACCAGCTCCCCGGCATATCGTTCGATGTAACCCTCGGGCTGATAGGCCAGCAGCGCCTTGCCGGTGGCGACCGCGTAGGCCGGCGCCCGACCGCCGATCTCGGTGTAGGAGCGAACCGGCTGCGGACTGTCGATCTTGTCGATGTAGACGACGGTGATCCCTTCGAGGACCGACAAGTGCACCGTCTCTCCGCTTTCATGCGCCAGTGTCCGCATGACCGGCAGGGCAAGATTGCGTACATCGAACGCGGCCAGCTGTCTTGCGCCCATGGCAAACATCTTCATCGTTGCCTGGTACCTGCCCGAGGCCTCGTCCTTCCGGACATAGCCGGCATGGGACAAGGTCTGCAGCGTCCGATGGACGTTGCTGCGGGTGAGATCCACCTCCCTGGCAAGCTCGTCGATCGTGCGGGGGCGCCCCGGCGACGACATGAGCGCTTCAAGCACCGCGAGCCCCTTCAACAAGGTCTTGTCCATTGCCCAACCTGGCGCGTTTCGAGATGCATCGGCCCGGATTCATGTGGCATGTCCGAGCCTGGACGCGCGTCGTCAGCCGTTGTAGAAGCGCCGCCCGCGGTCCCGCAACCAGAGCCGGACCAGGTGGCGCTTGCGATCCTCCTCTTCATGGTCGACGAAGCCGGTACGACGATGCCCGATGCGACGGTTGTCGATGATCTGGATCTGGCCCGGTTCGAAGAAGAATTCCCGCGCGAACCGCGGCTCCCGCATGGTCGCCTCGAGAACCTGCAGCGCCTGCTCGCCGACCGGGTCGATGGCAACGCCCGCCATCTTGTAGCCGTTGATCACATGTCCATGCGACAACCGGCAGCGCAACTCGCCCCCTTCCATCTCCATCAGGGGATGACTGATCACCGGCGCAGCGCCGGGCGCATGCTCGCGGTTGCGGTCGAACAGGTAGGGTTCGAAGAGGCGCCCCAGGAGCTCGGGAGCCGTACGCAGCAGCTGGTTGAACACGGCGTAGAAGCTCACGATGCTGCTGACGCCGCCCTGCTTCGCCGGCTGCAGGCACAGCAGCGAGACGTAGTCGGGCGGACAGAGGTTGTAGCTGTTGTCGGTATGGAAATGCTGCTCGGCGTTGGTCACATCCGGCCGCACGCCATTGCCGGGCGGTCGCCCGAAGTCGCGCACATCGTAGACCAGCTTTCCGGCCCAGTTCTGCGCCACCGGGCGCGATACCAGTTGCGACAACAGCCATTGGGCTGCGGTCGCCTCGGTTTTCGAGTACTCGTCGAGCGGCAGCCGGTCGATGATCACGAAGCCGACCCCGCGATCGAGCACCGACCGCGCCGTCGCCATCAGCCGTCGGCAAGCGCTGAGCTCGAAGGCATCCGCCTCGAGCAGCTCGATCGCCAGCGGATTCTCGCGCAGCGTCGCAACCACGGCATCCAGCTCTCTTCGCGATGCAGCGTCGAGCTCGATCATCCCGTCGGTATCGGCCAGGGTCGCACGCTCCCAGGCAACGGACGCCGAAAGCGGTGCCGTCGGGCGCCCGCCCTGGTAGGCGTGCCTCTCGTGAAGAATTTCAGTCGCGGCTGACATCGGTACCCCCTACGCGATCTTGGCGATCTTCTGCACCCTGCCCCACTTCTCCACCTCCGACCGGATGAGTTCATCGGTCTGCGCGGGAGTCGTCGGATGGGCACTTACCCCTTGCTTGTCGAAAGCCTCACGGACCTCCGGCGAGCGGGCCAGGGAATTCATGGCTGCGGAAAGCTTGCCGATGATCTCGATTGGCGTTCCGGTGGGGACGAGCAGGCCGTAGTAGGTCGTCACCTCGAACTCCGGGAGACCGGCCTCCATCATCGTCGGCACGTCCGGGAGCAGCGCGTTGCGCTGGCTTCCGGTCACCGCCAGGACCCTGACCTTGCCGCTCGAGAGCTGGGCTCCGATGGCCGGCATCGTCTCGAACACCAGGTCGATCTGGCCGCCCAGCAGATCCGCGACCGCCGGCCCGCTGCCCTTGTAGGGCACGTGGGTCAGCTTCACGTTGGCGGCCTGCTGGAAATACTCACCCGTCATGTGCTGCGTCGAGCCGTTGCCGGCGGAGCCATAGGTGAGTCCCGGCGACGCGGAGCGGGCCAGGGCGATCAGCTCGCCGAGCGACTTGACCGGCAGATCCGCCTTGACGGCGAGCACCAGCGACAGGGAGCTACCCATCGACACGCCCTTGAACGCGGTGAGCAGTTCGTAAGGCGGCTTCTGGGTCGGGATGACGGCATGGATCGTCAGGCTGCCGATCGCGCCGAAGAGCACGGTGTAGCCATCGGGCGGGCTCGATGCGACCAGCGCGGCCCCGATCTCGCCTCCAGCACCTGCCTTGTTCTCCACCACGGCCGGCTGGCCGATCAGGGCCGGCAGTCGCTCGGCATAGATGCGGGCGGTGAAATCGTTCGCCCCTCCCGGGGGGTACGGAACGATGACGCGGATTGGCCTCGTCGGCCAGCCCTGCGCCCATGAGGCACCGGCTGCGCCCAGACCAACGCCAAGACCGATCACGAATTCCCGTCGCGTCACCATGCCGATGCCTCCTTGTCGGTGGCCCTGGGGCCTGTTCATTTGTCCTAAATGTTGGGACATCCATCCCATTTCTTGGTGCTATCATAGATTCCTGCAAATGCGGTGTCAAACGACGCCAGCCGCATCGGGACGGGCGTCCTGCAAGGACCGACCCAGGACAGGAGTGACGGGACAATCCATGGCAGAGCAGCTACTACTCGAAGGAGTCAAGGTCATCGAGATCTGCAACGTCGCCGCAGGCCCGTTCTGCGGGATGCTGCTTGCCGATCTCGGCGCCGACGTGGTGAAGATCGAGAACCCGGACGGCGGCGACTCGCTGCGAGGCTGGCCGCCGCTGACCGACGGGTACAGCGAGAACTTCGCTTCGTTGAACCGCAACAAGCGTTCGGTGACCTTGAACCTCAAGGATCCTGCCGACGCCGATCTGCTGCGGCTCCTGGTCCGCGACGCCGACGTGCTGGTCGAGAACAACCGCCCCGGCGTCATGACGCGTCTCGGCCTCGGCTACGAGCATCTCGCGGCAATCAATCCGAGACTCGTCTACTGCTCGATCTCCGCCTACGGCCAGTCGGGTCCGCGCGCCGCGGAGGGCGGCTTCGACCTGACCGTGCAGGCGATGAGCGGGCTGATGAGCGTCACCGGCGAGCCCGGCGGCGCCCCCGTGAAATGCGGCGTGCCGGTGGCCGATTTCGCAGCCGGGCTCTACGGCGCGTTCTCCATCGCCGCGGCCTTGCTCGCGGCCCGGAGCACTGGCAGGGGCACGCACCTCGACGTCCCGATGCTCGGCGCAACCCTGGGTATCGCGGCCCTCCAGACGTCGGAGTACTTCGGGAGCGGCAAGGATCCCCGCCCGCTGGGTTCGGCGCATCCGCGCAACGCGCCGTATCGCGTCTTTCGCAGCAAGGATGGCTACTTCGGCCTGGCGGCAGGCAACAACGCGCTGTGGGAAGCGGTCTGCAAGGAGGTGGACCGCCCGGACCTGCAGCAGGACCGGCGTTTCGCGACGCCTGCATTGCGCGCAGCGCACCAGGATGACCTGCTCGAGATCCTCGAGGCGGAGTTCGCGGAGGATTCCACCGCCGGCTGGCTGGCGCGATTCCGTACCGCCGGCGTCCCCTGCGCGCCGATCAACACCTATGCCGAAGTCCTCGAGGACCCGCAGGTCCAGCACATGGGTTGGGTGCAGCCTCTGGATCTGCCGAACGGCGCGCGGACCCGCACCTTCGGGCTTCCCGTCAGGATCGACGCGCGAACGCTTCCGGTCCGTCGCCAGCCACCGGCGCTGGGCGAGCACAATGGAGAAATCCTCGACGCCCTGCGCGCTGAACGTAGGCACTCCGACGAGGCCTGTCGATGACCGATCCCTTGCAGGTCCTGGTCGACGGCGACACCCGGATCCTCACCCTCGACCGCCCGGAGAAGCTCAACGCCCTCGATGCCGGCACGGTGGACCGGCTGCTGGCCGAGGTCGAGCTGGCGAATGCCGCCGGCGCGCGCCTGCTGGTCTTTCGCGGCTCGGGCCGGAGCTTCTGCGCCGGCTTCGACCTGTCCGATCTCGACACGCAGAGCGATGGCGACCTCCTGCTGCGCTTCGTTCGCATCGAGATGCTCCTGCAGGCGATCGCCACGTCGCCGGCCCGTACCGTCGCGCTTGCCCACGGCAAGGTCTTCGGCGCAGGCGTCGACCTCGTCGCGGTCTGCAAGCACCGGGTCGCCGCCGCGGATGCCGTCTTCAGGATGCCGGGACTGAAGTTCGGCCTGGTCCTGGGCACGCGACGCTTCGCCGACATCGTCGGGGCGGAAAGGGCACGAACACTGCTCGAGAACGTCGCGCCGTTCGACGCCGCCGAGGCCTGCCGCATGGGTTTCGTCCACCAGGTGGCGGAAAGGGACGGCTGGGACGGCATCGTCGCCGAGGCCGCGCGGATTGCTTCGATCCTGGAAGGCTCGGCCCGCGCCGGCCTCTACCAGGCGGTCTCCATGCTGCAACCGGACGCCGACCTGTCGAGCCTGGTGCGATCCGCCGCGCGGGCGGGCCTGAAGCAGCGACTGATGCGGTACGCGGCACGCTAGCGCCAGGATTGTTCATTCACCTGCCAGGAGCCATCCATGTCCTCAGGATTCGCCGGAACCGACAAGCAATTGCCCCTCGAAGCGCTGGTCGCGCTGGTGCCGGATGGCGCCTCGCTCGCGCTGGGCGGCAGCTTCCTTCACCGCGGACCGTTCGCCTTCGTCAGGGAGCTGATCCGTCAGCGCAAGAAGGGGCTCGAGATCATCAAGCAATCCCCGGGCTACGACATCGACATCCTGTGCCGCGCCGGCATCGTCAGGAAGGTCCGTGCCGGGATCGTCGCCATGGAAGGCAACTTCGGACTTGCGCCCTTCTACCGGCGCGCCATCGAGCAGCAGCAGGTGAAGCTCGAGGAGCATGCCTGCGCAAGCCTCACGGCCGGACTGCGCGCGGCCGCCTTCGGCGTGCCGTTCCAGCCCTGCGGCGGCCTGCATGGCAGCGACATCGCGCAACTCAACGGCTGGGTCGCGATCCCGGATCCCTACGGCAAGGGCGAGCCGGTCTTCGTCATTCCCGCCATCCAGCCTGACTTCGCGGTCATCCACGCCTCGGAGATCGACTCCCAGGGCAACGTGCGGATCGCCGGCACCTATCATTGGGACCGCATCATGACGCGGGCCGCGCGCAGCGTGCTGGTGGTGGCCGAGCGCCTGGTGGACAGCAGCGTCTTCCAGAAAGCGCCGGAGGCCACGGTTGTTCCCTACTTCATGGTCCAGGCCTTCTCGGTGGTGCCGGGTGGCGCCTGGCCGGGGTCGTGCTGGCCGGACTACGAGATCGATTACCCCGCCGTGGAGGCATACCTCGAAGCCGGGGATGATTCGCTGGCAGCGCATCTCGCCCAGGGTCCGGAACAGGCGGTGAACGCATGATGGGCGACACCTGGTCGGGCTTCTCCTACATCGTCATCAACCTCGCCCGCTTCATCCGTCCGGACGAGATCACCTTCAGCGGCGTCAACTCGACGCTGCCGATGCTTGCCTGTCTCCTCGCGAAGAAGGCGTACGACGGGAATTTCGTCTACATCAACGTGGCCGGCGGGGTCGACCCGAAGCCGGGCCGCATCCCGTTGTCCAGCTCCGATCCGGTGCTCGCACAGGACTCGGCGTCGATCTTCGCCAACGAGGATTTCTACGATCTTTGCACGCGTGGCCGGATGGACCTCACCTTCCTCGGCGCGGCGCAGATCGACGGCGAAGGCAATGCGAACAATTCCGTCATCGGCGCGTGGGAACGTCCCAAGGTGCGCCTGCCCGGTGGCGGCGGCGGCGCCGTCATGCTGCCGACCGCCCGGCGAGCCTGCACCTGGCGCACCGAGCATTCGACGCGAACGCTGGTCGAGAAGCTGGACTTCCGCACCTCCTGGGGCGGATTCCACGGCGTGGTGACGCCCATCGCGGTGTTCGTGAAACGCGACGGCAGACTGGCCCTGGAATCGTTCCATCCCGGCTCGTCGCTCGAGGAAGTGCAGGGCCGCACCGGCTTCAGCTTCGATGCCAGCAGCGCCCATCCGACCGCGGAACCGACGGCGCGCGAGATGCAGGCGCTGCGCGAGCTCGATCCCGACGGGCAGTTCGAGCGCGATGCCCGGGTTCAGCTGCGTTGAACATCCCCCGCGCACCACGCCCATGAGCAGCGAAGCCGCGACCGTCGTCTCGCTGATGCGGCGCGCCTGGTGCGAGCCGGGCATTGCCGGGCGACCGGCCATCGTCAGCGGCAGCCGCCGACTGGACTACCCCGAGCTTGCCCAGCGGGTGGCTTCCCTGGCCGGCAGCCTGCGCGCGGCCGGCATCGGCCGGCAGGATCGGGTCGCACTCGCCATGGAGCGCTCCCCGGAGCTGGTCCTCGCCCTGTTGGCCGCGCTGGTGGCCGGCGCCTGCGTCTGCGTGCTGGAGCCGCGGCTCGGGCCAGCGGAGACCCGCCGCCGCTTCGCCATGACCCGCCTGAACCGGCTCGTCGTCGACGCCGCCAATGACGGCGATCCGGCGCTGGCGGACCTCCCCGAGGTCAGCAGGATCCGGTTCGAGCAGCTACCGGCCGGCGAGGCGTTCTGGAACCTCGACATCGAGCCCGGCGATGCCGCGATGCTGCTCTTCACCTCGGGCAGCAGCGGAAAGCCGAAGGGCGTCCTGCAGTCGCACCGCGGGCTGGTCACCAACGCGACCGGCGTGATCGCGCACACCGGCCTGCACCCGGCCGATCGCCTGCTGCACGTGATGCCGCTCCATCATACGAACGGCGTCAACAACCAGATCATCGCTCCGCTGCTGGCAGGCGCCACGGTGATCCTGGCGGACCGCTTCAAGGCGGAGGAAATGCCGCGCCTGATGGAGATCCACCAGCCGACCATCATCACCGGCGTTCCGACCATGTATTCGCGGCTGCTCGCCTGCGAGCTTTCCGAGCGCGCGCTCCGGTCGCTGCGCTTCGCCCGATGTGGCTCCGCGCCCATCACCGAAGAGCTTCATCGCCGGGTGGAAGCGAAGATCGGCAGGCCGTTGATCGTCTCCTATGGCCTGTCCGAGGCCACCTGCACGTCGACGATGAACCCGCCCGCCGCGCGACGGGTCGGCTCTGTCGGCACCGTGCTTCCGGGACAGGAGATCCAGCTCAGGGCGCAGGACGGCACGATCATCGAAGCTGCGCGCCGGGAAGGCGAGATCTGCATCGCCGGGCCGAGCCTGATGCTCGGATACATCGACGAGCAGTCGGGCGGTCGACCGCGCTTCGACGGCGACGTCCTGCGCACGGGGGATCTCGGCTGGTTCGACGAGGATGGCTACCTGTTCATCAGCGGCCGGATCAAGGAGGTGATCATCAGGGGTGGCGAGAACCTCTCCCCTGCGCTGATCGAAAGCGTCCTGGCGGCCGTGCCCGGCGTGCAGGCATGCTGCGTCATCGGCAAGCCGCACCCGGATCTCGGCGAAGTGCCACTCGCCTTCATCGTCCGGACGCCCGGCGCCAGCGGCGACCGGTTGGACGAGGAACAGCTGGGCGAAGCAGTTGCCCGGTCGCTTTCCCACAGCCACCGGCCGGCGGCCTACCGCTTCATCGATGCCCTGCCCGAGAACACGGTGGGCAAGGTCGACCGCAAGGCGCTGGCCGCGCGCATCGCCCAGGAGCCTGCGCGGCAGAAGGACGGTGCCGCAGGCGCCTAGTAGCCTAGGGCTGCGCCCTTCTCAGCGTCTCGATGTCGCAGCCCTCGTATGCTTCGAACGGCTGGTGGATCCAGGGGCTGGTCTCGAGGAACTGCGCGTAGTAGTCGGGCTTGATCACCGACACGCTCTTGTACCAGAGCACCGCGGTGCGGATCTCCGCGATCGACGGAAAACGCCGGCGCAACTCGGGGATCACCGCCTTGAGGGTCACCCCGGAGTCCACCAGGTCGTCGGCCAGCAGCACCCTGCCGTGGGTCACGTCCTCCGCGGCGCTGATCTGGTCGCCGATCTTGAGATTGCCCTGGACTTGCCCGCCGGAGGCGCGGTAGGAGCTGGTGGTCATCACGCCGAGCGGCTTCTCGAAGATGCGCGACAGCGCGTCGCCGACCCGCAGGCCGCCGCGGGCCAGGCAGATGATGGCATCGAACTTCCACTCGGAGTCGTGGATGATCACGGCGAGCCGCTCGACCAGCCGGTTGTAGTCGTCCCAGGTGACGTGCAGGTCGTTCATTGGCGCTCGCTTATCGGAAGGGATGCCGCAGCACGATGGTCTCTTCCCGGTCGGGTCCGGTCGAGATGATGTCGATCGGCACGCCGGCCAGCTCCGCCAGCCGGTCGATGTAGCGCCGCGCCGCCGCCGGCAGCTGGGCGATGTCGCGCAAGCCCTTGGTGTCTTCGGTCCAGCCTTCCAGTTCCTCGAACACCGCCCGGCACTGCGCCACCGCCGCCGCGCCGGTGGGCAGGCGATCGATCCGGCGCATGCCGCCCTGCCCGTCCGGAATCTCGTAGCTGGTGCAGATGCGGATGGTGTCGAGACCGTCGAGCACGTCGAGCTTGGTCAGGCACAGGGCGGATACGCCGTTGAGCTCGATCGAGCGCCTCATGGCGACTGCGTCGTACCAGCCGCAGCGCCGCGGCCGTCCGGTCACGGCGCCGAACTCGTGCCCGCGCTCCGACAGCCGCTTGCCGATGGCATCGGACAGCTCGGTCGGGAACGGCCCGCTGCCGACACGCGTGGCGTACGCCTTGGCGATGCCGAGGATGAAATGCAGCTGGCCGGGGGCGACCCCGGCACCGGCAGAAGCGGCGCCGGCGATGCAGTTGCTGCTGGTGACGAAGGGATAGGTGCCGTGATCGACGTCCAGCAGCGAACCCTGGGCGCCTTCGAAGAGCAGCTTGTCGCCGCGCGCCAGGGCGTCGGCGAGCTCGCCGGATACATCGGTGACCATCGGCGCGATCTTCTCGCCGAGCTCGAGGGCTTCGTCGGCGATCGCCTCGGCATCGAGCGCCGGCGCCTTGTAGTAGTTGACTAGCAGGAAGTTGTGGTGGTCCAGCACCTCGCGGATGCGCTCGCGCGCGGTATCCGGCGAGTAGAGATCCTCGACGCGCAGCGCGCGCCGCCCGACCTTGTCCTCGTAGGCGGGGCCGATGCCGCGTCCGGTGGTGCCGATCTTGGCATCGCCGCGATGCGCCTCGCGGGCCTGGTCGAGCGCCACGTGATACGGCAGGATCAGCGTGCAGGCGAGGCTGATGCGCAGCCGGCAGCGCACGTCGACGCCCGCAGCCTCGAGCTCGGCGATCTCGCTCAGCAATGCCGACGGCGACAGCACCACCCCGTTGCCGATGTAGCAGGTGACGTTCCGCCGCAGGATGCCCGACGGGATCAGCCGCAGCACCTGCTTGCGCCCCTCGATCACGAGGGTGTGGCCGGCGTTGTGGCCACCCTGGAACCGGACCACCCCCTGGGCCTCGTCGGTGAGCAGGTCCACGACCTTGCCCTTGCCTTCGTCCCCCCACTGGGTTCCGACCACCACCAAGTTTCTGTTCATGCCACGAAGTTCCTGCTCGTCATCCACTGGTTTCGCTGCGCGCGCTGCGTTGCCGCACCGCCCAGCGCCCGTCCTGTATCTCGATCACCCGGTCGACCTGCTGGTCGGGGCCGTGGTCGGTCTGTCCCGGCAGCAGCTGCATCACGATCTCGCCGCTCTGGCGCAAGCCGCCGATCAGCCGGGCAAGCGCCGGATCCTCCGACCAGGGCGCGACGATGATCTTCGTCGGCGTGGCCGGCCGGCCCAGCTCGCGCAACGCAACCAGCTCGCGCAGGTCCAGCGAAAAACCGGTGGCCGCGCGCGCGCGCCCGAACACGGCACCGACACCATCGTAGCGCCCGCCGCGACCCACCGCCTGGGCGTGGCGCTCGGCATAGACCGCAAAGCAAAGGCCGGTGTGATACCTGAAGCCGCGCACGTCGGCGAGGTCGAGGTCGATCTCGACCGCCTGCGCATGCTGCGCGACCCGCGGCGACGCCACCACCCGCTCGAGCTGCGCCAGGATCTCGAGCGCCTGCGGCCAGCGACCGAACACCTGCCGCGCCCGCGCGAGCACCGGCGCGGCGGGACCGAAGCATTGCGCGAGCTCGAGCAGGGCAGCGGCAGCCGGACGATCGGCGCACGGTGCCAGCAGCTGGCGCAAGGTCGGCAGGTCGCGGCCCTGCAGCAGGGCGAAGACCTCCTCCTCCTCCAGGTCAGGCAGGTCGGCGAGCAGCAGCCTCACCAGCCGCAGGTCGCACAGGTCCAGGCGAACCCGGTCGGTGCCGGTGATGCCGGCGATCTCGAGCGACTGCAGCAGCAGGTCGATCGCCTCGATGTCGGCTTCGACGCCGGCATGGCCATAGATCTCCGCGCCGATCTGGATCGGCTCGCGCGACGACTCGAGCCCGTTGGGGCGCGTGCGCAGCACCGAGGCGCAGTAGCACAGCCGCGTGACCTGGCGGGCATGCAGCATATGGGCATCGATGCGCGCCACCTGCGGCGTGATGTCGGCGCGCACGCCGAGGCTGCGGCCGGACAGCTGGTCGACCAGCTTGAAGGTCTTGAGCTCGAGGTCCCCGCCGCTGCCGATCAGGAGCGACTGCAGGTACTCGACCAGCGGCGGCACGACCATTTCGTAGCCACAGCGCCGATAGCAATCCAGGATGGCGCGGCGCATCTCCTCGAGCGCACCCGCCTGCGCGGGCAGCAGGTCCGAAATGGCGTCGGGCAGCAACCACCGGTTCATGGGCATGACCCCAGTATCCGCGTCCCTTCGGCGGATTCAAGCGGTTTCATGCTGCTCATCCCGCCGCCAGGACGAGCAGCAGGCCGAGCAGGATGGAACCGAGCCCGAGGAAGCGGATCTGGCCGTCCCGGAACCCGGCGATGCGGCGCATCGTCTCGCGCCAGCCGGCGGGCGAGATCAGGGGCAGCAGCCCTTCGATGATCAGCACCATTCCCAGCGCAAGCAACAAGGACGAGCCTCCTGCCATGGCGTTGTCGCGGGCCTCTCCTGCCAGCGACGGCAATCCCTTGCCGGCCGCGCGACGGTCACTTGCCGGCGGCCTCCGGCGCGCCCCGGAAATACTTGAAGAATTCCGCCGACGGATCGAGCACCAGCAGGTCGCTGCGATTGTTGAAGGAATTGCGGTAGGCCTCGAGGCTGCGGTAGAAGGCGGCGAACTCCGGATTCTTGCCGAAGGCCTCGGCGTAGACGCGCGACGCCTTGGCGTCGCCGGCGCCGCGCTCCTGCTGCGCCGCGCTGTAGGCCTCGGCGATCATCACCTCGCGCTGCCGGTCGGCATCGGCGCGGATCTTCTCGCTGTCGGCGGTGCCGGTTGCACGCCGCTCGTTGGCCACCTGCTTGCGCTCGGACTGCATCCGGTCATAGACCCGCTCCGCCACCTCGGGGGCGAAGTCCACCCGCTTGAGGCGCACGTCGACGATCTCGACGCCGACCTTGATCAGCTCCGCCGCCACTTCGGCGGTCACCTTGGTCACCAGCGAATCGCGCTGCGTGGAGATGACCTGGGCCACCGTCATTCGGGCGATTTCGTTGTTCAGTGCCGAGCGCAGCTGCCGCGAGATGCGATCCTGCGCCAGCAGCTCGCTGCCGCCCAGCGAGATGAAGAACAGGCGAGCGTCGGCGATGCGCCACTTCACGTACGAATCGACCTGGATGTTGAGCTTCTCGGCGGTGATGAAGCGGTCGATGTCGGCGCTGTCCAGCGTCAGCGTGCGGTTGTCGAAGTACTGCACGTTCTGGAACGGCGGCGGGAGCTTGAAGTACAGCCCGGGCTCGCGGATGACGCGCTTGATCTCGCCGAGGGCGAAGACGACCGCGGTCTGGCGCTGGTCGACCACGAAGAGCAGCGAGCCCGCGGCGGCGACGAGCGCCAGCACGATCAAGCCGAGAACGATCAAGCGATTCATCCGAGACTCCAGAGAGCGGCCTTCACTGCCGAGTCGATATCCATCGTGTTGTCCCTGCCCGCCGGCGCGCCGTCAGCGGCCGGCATCGCGGTCGCGCGAGCGCAGGTTGCCGCGGGTGCTGGTTTCCGGCACCGCCGGCGCCGGCGGCGGCGCGAGCCCTTCGGG
>JAEZQX010000238.1 GCA_023441105.1 Pseudomonadota bacterium
GTTGCGTTCGGGCAGGGCAAGGCGTCTGCCCGAACGCGCAGGCGACCCCGACGAGTTGGCGGGAGGCCATGCGGCCGGCCGGCAAGTCGTGGCGGGTGCTCAGGTACCGGCAAGGTAGCAACGGCGAGATCGAATTTTCGTCGAATGCCATCGCGGGCGGCGGCCACCGGCTTCATGCGGCCTGCCTGAATTCTTCAACCGCGACCGCCCCGGGATACGCCAACGGCGGGAAGGCCACCCGGACCTCGAGGCCGCGTCCCGCGGCCGGCGTCGCGAGCGCCACCGCCGCGCCGTGGCGGTCCGCGATGGCCTTGACGATGGAAAGACCCAGGCCGCTGCCGACCGCGGCGCTCGGCGGCGCTTCGTCGTCGAGCCCCCGGTAGAACCGGTCGAACACCCGTGCCCGCTCCGCCTCCGGTATGCCGGGCCCCTCGTCGACGATGCTCAGTATCACGCCTTGGCCGGCAACTCGTGCCGCGCTGGCGCTGACCGCGCCGCCCGCGGGCGTGTGGCGCAAGGCGTTCTGCAGCAGGTTGTTCACCATGACGAGAAGCTGCTCCGCATCCCCGTGCACCAGCAGATCCTCGCCCGCTGCCGCGCCAAGGTCGATGTCGGCAGCATCCGCCTGCGCCGACAACCGCGCCACCGCCTCGCGAACCAGGGGCCCGAGATCAACCGTGGTCGCCTCATGCCGCCAGCCGCCGGGCTCCACCCGGGAGAGCGCCAGCAACTGGGCGATCAGCCTTTCCGCTCGCGCCAGGCCGGCCTTCAGGTCGACCATGGCGTCGGCGCGTTCGCCGGCCCCTCGGGCGCGTTCCAGCAACTGCACCTGCAGCTTCAACGCCGTGATCGGCGTGCGCAACTCGTGCGCGGCATCCGCGACGAACCTGCGCTGCACGGCAAAGGCCTCCGACAGCCGCTGCATCAGACGGTTGATGGCATGGATCATCGGATGAAGCTCGCGCGGCACCTCCGCCGCCGGGATGGGTTCGAGCGACTGCGCGGTCAGCGCACCGATGTGGTCGGCCGTCGCCCTGAGCGGGCCCAGCCCGCGCTTCAGCGCCGCCACCACCAGGCCCCCGATCAGCAGCACCAGCAGGATCAGCACCGGCACCAGCTTGGCTGCCACTTCGGCGGCCTCGAACTCGCGGGCAGCGACACGCTGCGCCGCCTGCACGACCGAGTCGCCCTGCCGGACGGTGAAAACCTGCCAGTCCTCGGCGTTGGACTGCACCCGCGAATGCCCTTCGGCGGTGTTGAACGGCAGCACGATGCGCGGATCCGAGGAGAAGATCAGCCGTCCGTCGCCGCTCCAGCTCACGATGGCGAAATCCAGATCCGCCAGCGAAGCGGCCATCATCGGAACAGGCGGCTCCGCGCCGCGGCCGACCAGCTCGTGGCTGGCGACCGACAGCGCGACCTGCTTGAGGTTCTCGTCGAGGATCTCGTCGATCTCCGAGAGCGCGACGTAGTAGGACACGATCACCAGGACGATGGCACCGGCGCTGAGCGCGCCGAGGATCCAGACCAGCAGGTGGCGCTGGATGGAAGGCATCACCACGGCCGCGGCCTCGCCCCGTCGACGCGGTAGCCCACGCCGCGGATGTTGCGGATGGCGGCGCTGCCCAGCTTGCGCCGCAGCTTGTGCAGGTGGACTTCCACCGCATTGCTGCCGATGGACGAGTCCCAGTCGTATACCGCCTCCTCCAGTTCGGCGCGCGACATGACGCCGTCACCCTTGCGCATCAGCGCCTCGAGGATCGCGAACTCGCGGGCGGACAGCGCCACCTCGTTGCCATCCTGCGTCACCCGCCGGCCTACCGGATCGAGCGAGATCGCGCCGACGGTGAGCACCGGCGAGCCGCTGCCGGCGGCCCGCCGCAAGAGTGCGCGAACCCGCGCGATCAGCTCGTCGAGATCGAACGGCTTCAGGAGGTAGTCGTCGGCACCGGCATTCAGCCCCTCGATGCGATCCTGGACCGCATCGCGCGCCGTCGCCACCAGCACCGGGATCCGGTTCCCCGCCCTGCGCAGCGCTACCAGCACCGCCAGCCCGTCCTTGCGCGGCAAGCCGAGGTCGAGGATGGCCAGGTCGTAGATCGCCGTGGCGGCCGACAGCTCGGCCGCATGCCCGTCCTGCACCCAGTCCACCGCGAACCCGGCGCCGGCCAACCCCTTCTTGACGGCAGCCCCCACCATCGCATCGTCCTCGACGAGCAGGATCCTCATCCTGGCAATATTAGCCGGCCCCCGCAAAGGCCGCTCGGCGCGCAGCATCGGCCGCAAGGCGCCGCGGCACGGGCCAGGCAAGTGACAGTGACATCAGCCTGCGCCAACCGCCGCGCCACCGACCTGCGGGACCGCGCCACCGGCGGCGGCGGACGACTGCCGGAAGACGAGCGCCGCAAGGGCCCAGCAGGAGGCCGCGGACCACAGGTTGTGGCTGACGAAATGCGCCCCCTGCGCAATCCGCACGAGGCTGAAGCCGGTACCGGCCAGCAGGACGAGAATCAGCCCGGACCACTCCAGCCGGCGGTTGCCGGTCACCATGCCGGCGAAGTAGATCGCCACCAGTGCGAAGCCGCCGGCTGCATGCCCACCGGGAAAGCATGAACCGGCATCGGCCGGCGACGTGAACCAGAATGGCCGTGCCTGCTCGAGGCCACCATACTGCACCAGCGACCACGGGCACCTCGGCGTGGTGACGCTCTTGAGGACGACCACCAGCATCGGGCCTGCCGCCAGCGCCGCGGCCGTGGTCAGGAGCAGCCGGGCGTACCGCTGCAGCGGCTGCCACCATGTCGCAAGGATTCCCATCCCCGCCAGTACGGCGAACAGGGCGACCACCAGGGCATTGGGCAGGCGATGGCCGAGCAGTTCGAGCAGCGCCGACCGGCGGGCCGGGAAGCCGGCCGTCGCCGGATCGAAGAACCAGCCGGTGACCGCCTGATCGACGCCGGAGCCGTGAGCCAGCAGCGCCGCCAGCGCCAGCAAACCGGGGATCAGCACGACGTGCGTGCGCAGTGTCACCCCGCGTGGCACGGCCGGCTCAGGTCCAGGGATGCATCCCTCGCATTCGTCCCCACGCCGAGCATGCCCAGCACCGAGTGGAACAGGTTGTCATGGGACGTCGGCAGCCCGGCCTGGCGTCGCAGACAGGCCTGGTCGAGGCCGTGGGAGGCGGCAAACTCCGGCGAGAGCCACATCACCATCGGCACTTCCTTCTGTACCGGCGGCGCGACCGCATAAGGTATGCCGTGCAGGTAGAGACCGGCCTCCCCGAGGGATTCGCCGTGGTCGGACACGTACAGCAGCGCCGTGTCGTAGGTGGCCTGCTTCGCGACGAGGAAGTCCAGCACCTGGGCGAGGACGTGGTCGGTGTAGAGGATCGAATTGTCGTAGGCATTGACGATCTCGCGCCGGCTGCAGGCGCGCAGGTCCGCGGTATCGCAGGTCGGGGTGAAGCGGCGGAATTCCGGCGGGTAGCGGTTGAAGTACGCCGGGCCGTGACTGCCCATCTGATGGAGGACGACGAACGTGTTGCCCTTGCGATCGAGCAGTACGTCGTCCATTCCCCGCAGCAGCGCCGCGTCCAGGCAGACGCCTTCGCCGCAGAGGTCCGCGAGCGGCTGCCGGTCCACGCGCTCCTCGGCGAGACCGGCGCAGACGCCCTTGCAGCCGGTGTTGTTGTCTCGCCAGATCACCTCGAAGCCCGCGCGCCGGAGCACGTGCAACAGCGAATCGCTGTGCCGGATCCGGTCCGCGTCGTAGTCGCGCCTGCCGACGGCGGCGAACATGCATGGCAACGAGGTCTCGGTGTCGGTTCCACATGAGCGCACGGCGTCGAAATAGATGACGTCGCGACGCGCGAGCTGCGGCGTGGTCTGGCGCTCGTAGCTGCCGAGGCCCCAGTTGGCCGCGCGGGCGGTCTCGCCGATGACCATCACGAACAGCGTCGGCTTGCCACGGGCGCGACCGGGATCGGCAAGATGGGCGTCGCCTCCGACCTCCAGGCGCGCCTGGACAGCGCCTGGCTCGACCGACGTCACGGCCCGCGCAGTCGAATAGAGCAGGTTCGCCGGCGTGATCAGATAACGCACTTCCTTGTGGTTGCGCATCAGCGACGACAGGTCCTGGTAGGCCAGGCCGATCGCGCCGCCTGCCAGCACCAGCGCGCCCAGGAGCCAAATCAACCGGATGCCGACAGCCCGCGACGCCGACCTGCGCTGCAAGGGCACCAGCCACAGCAGGACGATCGGCGGGCCCGCCTGCAATGCCAGGTGCAGGGCCATCCGCCAGGTCAGGAGGTCACGCGACTCCTTCAGCTCGGTGGCAAGCACGTTGCGCAGCATGCCGGGGTCGAGATACACGGAGAAGGAATCCATGTAGTACGTGGCGAGGGCGGTGGCCAGGAAGAGGATCGAGAGCAGCGGCCTTGCCGTCCGGCGCGTGACGAAGGGGGCGATGAGCAGGAAATGGATGCCGACCAGTGCGACCAGCAGCGCACAGGCGAAGGTCCAGGTGCCGCCGCTCGCTGCGCTCCGCCCGGCCAGGGCGGCACTCCAGAACTGCCCGTTGCAGGCCAGCGCAAAGAACAGGCTGGCCAGCAGCACCAGCACCTCGCTGCCGATGGGTGGCGGCAGCCGCTGCCCGGTCCGCAATCCACCGCGGGTCATCGCTTGATCGAGACGCGCAGGCCGGAAGCGCGAAACGACCGCACCCGCGGGTTCCAGGTCCGAGGGGTTCAAGCCGGAAGAGGAGGTCATGGCTGGGAAGAGGCCGAGCGGGCGCGGCGGGTAGCACGATGGAGGACAGGATCCCAAGCATCGTGTCACACCAACGCTTAACGAGAACTTAAGTTGCCGCGTTCGTTCTTGCGCCCCGTTAAGTCGCGCTTAAGCCTTGATCGCCGGCGACTACTAAAATTGAGCCGGCGGACGGGTCGCCAAGGCCTGGCTGCGTCTAGCCAATCGGAGACTGGAGAGCGTGCGAACGCTGCGCCTGCTCGGTCCCTGGATGCTGGTCGGCCTCTGGGCCCTGCTCACGCTGGTGGCGCTGTGGGCACGGCCGCTGGCACCGGTCGATGAGACGCGTTATGCAAGCGTGGCGTGGGAAATGTGGCTGCGCTCGGATTGGCTGCTGCCGCACCTCAACGGAACGCCCTACCCCGACAAGCCGCCCCTGCTCTTCTGGCTGGTCAACCTCACGTGGCTGCTCGCCGGGCCGAGCGATTGGGCCACTCGCTTGGTCCCGGCGATCGCCACGCTGCTCGACCTGTGGTTGCTCCATGGTCTTGAGCGGTTGCTGTGGCCGCAGGATGCGGACCGCCCGGCACTGTCGCCGTGGATCTTCTATGGCTCCGTACTCGTCGCGCCCTTCGGCACTTCATTGATGTTCGATCTGCTGCTGACGACAAGCGTCCTGCTGGCGCTGATTGGACTGGCCGGTGCCGCTCGCCGGGACGGTATCGGCAACTGGGCGCTTTACGCCGCCGGCATCGGCCTCGGTACCCTCACCAAGGGGCCGGTGATCCTGATGTACCTGTTGCCGGTGGCCTTGCTCGCACCCTGGTGGCTGCCGACCGCGCCTCGCCAAGGCTGGTGGCAGTGGTACCGGCCACTGATCCTCGCCTTCCTGGCGGGTGTCGCGCTGGCATTGTTCTGGGCGATCCCGGCTGCCCGCCGCGGCGGCGCCGGTTATGCCGAGGCCATCTTCCTCGGTCAGACCGCAGGCCGCATGGTCCGGGCCTTCCAGCACGCGCGTCCCTGGTGGTGGTACCTGGTGCTGCTGCCGGCGATCCTGCTGCCGTGGTCACTCTGGCCGCCGCTCTGGCGCGGGCTGGCAGCACTTGGCCGGGAAGCCGGCAGCAGCGAGCGCTTCTGTCTGGCCTGGCTGTCGCCGGGGCTCGCCGGCTTCAGCGCGATCAGCGGCAAGCAGGCCCACTACCTGCT
>JAEZQX010000260.1 GCA_023441105.1 Pseudomonadota bacterium
CCCGGGGCGGCGCGCATCCCCGGGCGCGCCGCCGAAAGAATCTTCAGCGGGGTTCTTCGCATTTCCCCGCTGCGGCGACCGGGTTCACTGTGCCTTCGTCGCGTCAGTCGTGATCTTGAATTTTCCGTCGAAGAGGTTTGCTCCCTTCCACTTGGTCGGCACGGCATCGAAGGAGCCGGTGCCCGTTGCCCCGGCATACTTGCCGGTCCCGGAGATCACCGTGTACTCGCCATGGTAGGGCGCATCCGGCCCCTTACTCTCGCCCTGGAAACGGGCGATGATCGACGAGCCGTCTTGGAACGTGTAGGTGCTGTAGCCAAAGAACGGGCCGACCCCTTGCTTGTAGTCCTCGCTGTAGATGAAGTCCTTCGCAGCTACCCTGCCGTCCTTGAAATAGGCGACACCGAATGCCTTCATCGTCATCACGTGCTGGCCGGGAATGTTCGGCGCCTCCACCATCTTCACTTCGAGTGGCTTGACCACCAGCTTGAACTCCAGGTTCTCCTCGGCTGCGTACCCGCCGGTAGCGGCCAGCAGCGAGAGAATCATCGCGGCAGACGATCGCTTCAACATGACCTTCTCCTTGCGCCCCTGACTGCAGGAGAGCGTGGGCGGGGCAGACCGCGCTCCTTTGTCGGCTTCGTTGCAAAAGGTGGGGATCTCGGCAACCGCCGGCAGGCCACCGGGGAAGACGATGGGGGCGGGTGTCGGGGCGACCAATCCGACGACGAGGTGCGCTGGCGGCTCTGGTCATGGCGTCTCCTGCATCCCCTTGCTGCCATGAAGAAGATCGGGATTCGAGCCGGGACTGGAGAATTTTCCGCTGCACCCCGGCGCGCGTCAATGCTGCGGAACAGGCCGACCACGCCTGGCGACGGCCTGCTCAGTCGAGCTTCTGGCCCGCGAGGGCTGCTTTCCAGCGGCTGCTGCTCTGCTCGATCCAGGAGCGTGCGTCCGCTGCATCGCCATTGATCACGCGGGTATCGAAGGTCTTCAGGCGCTCCACCACCTTGGGGTCCGCGAGCATCTCGCGAAACGCAGCCTGCCAATAGCGCCTGACCTGGTCCGAGGCGCCCTTCGGAAGCATCGCGAAGTAGGCGTAGGTGATCTGGAAGCCGGGGAAGCCTGCCTCGCTCAGCGTCGGCACGCTCGGCAACTCCGGCGACCGGTCCTTGCCCGAGGTGGCCAGCGCCATCAGCTTGCCGGATTGCAGGTGCTGGCGCACGCCTCCGATGACGATGAAGCCCACATCGACCTGGCCGCCAACCAGGTCCGTCACCGCAGGTGCGCCCCCTTTGTAGGGAACGTGGGTGCCCGAGATACCGGCACGCTGCGCGAAGGCCAGGAACGCCAGGTGGCCCGGGCTGCCGATGCCTGCCGACGCATAGGTGATCGGCTCGGAACGGGCCTTCGAAACCAGCTCGGGAAGTGTACGAAGGCCCTTGCCCGGATTGACGACCAGCACCTGTTCGAAGCTTCCGACCAGGCTGAACGGGTCCAGCTCGGTTCGAGGGTTGAAGGGCAGCTTGTCCTGGACCAGGGGATTGATGGTGACCACGTTCTCCACCGTGAACATCAAGGTATGGCCGTCCGGCTCCGCTCGTGCAAGTGCCTGGGCGCCGATCAGACCGTTGGCGCCCGGCAATGGCTCGACCACGACCGGCTGCCCGATCCTGCCGTGCAGGTGTTCGGCGAAGACGCGCGCCATCAGGTCCGCGGGGCCGCCCGCGGCGAGATTGACGATCAGCCTCACCGGTCTCGTCGGGAATGACTGCGCAGCCAGGGGAGCACTCACGATCAATGCTGCGGCCAGGGCGACCAACCGGCCCGTCAAGCGCGGCACGATCCGGCCGATTCGCGTGGCGGGCGTCATCCGCGGGATCCTGGCATCTGGGTGGGGTCTGCCGCGCCCAGCAGGTCCGGCAGGCCGACCGGGTCGGCATCGGCGAAGCTCGCCGACTGCAGTCCGCGGCGATCCACCCGCAGGTCGAAGATGTCGAAGCGGTTGTAGTTGCCGGTGATGTCGTGCATCTGGCGCGGCTGGATGCAGCGCGCCAGGTCCAGGTCGGCGTACACGATGCCTTCCTCGTCGATCAGCGGCTGGCCGACGAGCCGGCCATCCGGGCCGATCACGCCCGAGAAGGCGCTGTTCTTGCGCACGAGGAGCTCGCGCGAACCGGGAAATGCGGCTTCCATCTGCTCCACGATTTCGGGCGAGATGGTGGAGCAGGCGACCACCGTGTAGACCTTGCCCTCGAAGGAGTGCGCCATGGCGCGCAGCTTGATCGCCTCGGCCATGTCGTAGTCGGGCGGCGCCACCGGCAGCGAGATGTAGCTGGCGAGGTGCACCAGCTCGCCCTGGGACAGCAGGGAGAAGCGCGCCAGGGTGTTGGTGTTTTCGCCGCAGGCGAGCATGCCGATCGGCCCCAGCGCGGTCTGCTGCACGCGCAGGCCGGCGCCGTCGCCGGGCGCCCAGCTGAGCTTCTCCGCCCAGGTAGGCACGAGCTTGCGGTGGCGATTGAGCAGCGCGCCGTCGGGCCCGATCAGCAGCATGGTGTTGTACAACAGGCTGACGCTGCGCGCCGACCGTTCGTTGATGCCGATGGCCACGTGCACGCCGCAGTCGCGGGCGGCCTGCGCCACGCGTGCGACCTCGGGCCCCGGCACCTCCACGGCGGCCTCGCAGAGCTTCTGGAACCAGGGGCTCGCCGCGATGGGATTGGCCACCCAGCTCCAGTAGGGATAGGCGGGCACGAAAACCTCCGGGAACACCACCAGGGCGGCGCCCGCGCCGGCCGCCTCGCGGATCAGCCGGCAGGCTTTGTCGATGGTGGCGTGGGTGTCGAGGAATGCCGGCGCCGCCTGCACGGCAGCGACCTTGAATTTGGGCAGGTTCAGCATTGAGGCCTCCGTTCAGGCCGCGACCACGGGGTGGCGGATCTGGCCAATCTTCTCGACGGCGGCGATCACCACGTCGCCGGGCTTGAGCCATTCCTGCGGGTTCCGGCCGGCGCCCACGCCTTCGGGGGTGCCGGTGGCGATGATGTCGCCCGGCTCCAGCGTGATGCCCGCGCTGATGTCGGCGATCAGGTGATCCACCTTGAACAGCATGTGGCGGGTATTGGAGCGCTGCTTCTCGACGCCGTTGACGGTGAGCCAGAGGTCCAGGCACTGCGGATCGGGGATCTCGTCGGCAGTGACGATGCAGGGGCCGAAGGGGCCGTAGCTGTCCATGCCCTTGGAGTAGATCCACTGGCCGGCACGGCGGTTGTCGCGCGCGCTGACATCGATCATCACGCTGTAGCCGAAGACGTACTGCAGCGCGCTCTCCTTGCTGACGCGGCTCGCGCGACGGCCGATGATGGCGGCCAACTCCACTTCCCAGTCCAGCTGCTGCGTGAGCTTCGCATCGTGCCGGATCGGCTCGCCGGGACCGATCACGGTGGTGGGCGGCTTGGAGAAGATCACCGGCTGCTTCGGCAGCTCCTTGGACGTGTCCAGCGTGCGGCTGGATTCGGCCACATGCTCCACGTAGTTCAGGCCGATGCCGAAGATGTTCTTGCGCGGGCGCGGAATGGGCGCGAGCAACTGCACGTTCACGGAGGGCACGGCGGCGCCTGCCGGCCATACGCCCTCGCAGGCGGCAAGCAGGCGCTTCAGCGCGGCGAGGCCCGCGGGTCCCAGGTCGATCAGCTCCAGCATGGACGCCGGCAACACCTCGCCGCGGGTGGCGGCCAGGCGTTGCACGTCGACGATCTCCTCCCCCTCGACCACGCCCAGGCGGGCGGCATCGACGACGGAGGCACGGTAGGTAACGAGACGCATGGAATAGCCTTGTGTTGGTTCAGGAGGAAAGGACTTTCTGCCGGCCGCCATTGTCCTGCAGCGCCTGCTCGCGGTAGAGGTGCAGGGCCTGCATGACCGGAAGGTCGTTGAAGCAGAACAGGCAGGCGTCCTCGGTTGCCGACGAGTTGCCGTGCTCGTGCCAGGCCCAGGAGGGCACGCAAAAGATGTCGCGCTCCTCCCAGTCGAACCGCCTGCCGCCGATGACGGAGTAGCCCTGGCCCTTGGCGACCTGGTAGAGGAAGCTGCCGGTGTGGCGGTGCGCCAGCGTATGCTGGCCGGGGCGCAGCAGTTGCATGCTGGCGCCCATGGTAGGCATCACCGGGCCGCCGGTGACGGGGTTGACGTAATGCATCAGCAAGCCGTCGTACGGCGAGCCCTCGCTCACGGCGGCGAGCTTGCGCAGCGCCTCGTAGGTCGGACCCCACTCGTACTTGAAGAGTGGCGAGTAGGCTTTGGTCCAGCCGTGGGCATGCGGCAGCAGCGCGGTGCCGGACCAAGTGGCGGTGGCATCGTCCACCGGATGCGCGACCTTCTGGTGCAGGTCCGGGTGCACCTCATAGAAGTTGGCCTCCATCGCGTTGACGAACGGGATGTCCAGGCCGTCCTGCCAGATGCAGGGGGTGCCGGCCGCATCGACGCCATGCTCGTGCCAGGTGCCGTTCGGCGTGAGCACGAAGTCGTTGGCCCCCAGCGTCATCTTGTGGCCGTCGACGATGGTGTAGGCTCCGCTGCCTTCCATGATGAAGCGCAACGCCGAAGCCGAGTGCCGGTGCGTGGAGGCGCATTCGCCCGGATGCATCACCTGCAGGCCCGAATAGAGCCAGCCCACCGCGGCGGAGACGTCGCGGCGCCCGGGGTTGTTCAGGTAGATCACGCGGCGGCCGGCCTTCTCGGGCGTCACCAGCGACACCGAGCGCAGCACGTGCTCGCGCAGGTCGCGGTAGCGCCACAGGACGGGCGTCGAGGTCGACGCCGGCTCCCAGGGCTCGATCTTGTTGGCGACCGTCCACAAGGCACCGACGTCCCACTGCTCGAGCTGGCGGTAGTACTCCACCAGCTCCGGTGTGTCCTCCACGTTCGCCCGGCCCGGCACGTCCTCGCGATAGCTGTCGTAGCGGTTGTCGTCCTTCACAGTCGTTCCCTGATGAATTGCCGGATGCGGCGATTGAAGGCGGCGGGCTGCTCCCAGTGCACGAAGCGACCGGCTCCGGGGATGGCGCGGGCCTCCTCGAAGCCGCGCATGCCTGCCAGCTGCTGCGGCTGGTCGGGAAAGGGATCCTCCGTCCCGCACAGCCCCAGCACCGGCACGTAGAGCTCGCGAAAGCGAGGAATGAGCACCGGCACCGACGCGGCCATCTCCAGCATACCGCGCCGGTATTCGTCCGCGGGATGGCTGGCCAGCAGCTGGATCGCCGCTTCCCGCAACGGCGAACCCCTGGGCGGGATGACCTTGAACATGGTATCGCCCCCCTCGGCCCGCAGGAGCTCCACCAGCGCTTCCCGGCCGCCGGCTTCCACTGCCTGCGCGGCGCGCAGGCCCGACCGCTCCCAGCGGTGCAGATAGGATCTCGCATCGTGCAGCTCGCTCCAGGCGACGATCACCAGGCCGCGCACGCGCTGGGGATGGTCGATCGCGAAGTTCGCCGCGATCGTGGTGCCGAACGCCAGCGCCACGATGATCGCCTGCGTCATGCCGAAATGGTCCAGCAGCTCCTGCAGGTCGCGCGCCTGGTTCGCCACCGAGTAGCCGAAGGGCGTGGCCGGCGTGCCGGCGTGGCCGCGCCGGTCGTAGGCCAGGCAGCGGAAATCCCGGGAGAACTCCGCCATCTGGTGCTCCCAGTAGTCCATGCCGTGGATCTCGCCATGGATGAACACCATCGCGGGGCCCTCGCCCCGCAATTGGCAGCGGAAGTCGCAGCCGTTGACCTGCACGGTCTGGTACATGGAATCCGGTCCGGCGCTCATGACAGGCGCGCGGCCATGCGGCGCTCGGCGGCCTTGGGATCGGCGATGTAGAGCTCGTAGGCAGCCGCGGCCGGGCCCGGATACACCTCCTCGGCCCCGCTCTCGATGGCCTGCAGGATGGCTTGCGCGAGCTCAGCCGGCGCCAGCTTGGGACCGGGAATGTCGCGGCTCATCGCCGTGTCCACCACGGTCGGATAGACGCCGCAGACTTGCACGCCGCTGCGTCCGACCTCCGCGCGCAGCGCCTGCGTGAGCGAATGACCCGCCGCCTTGCTGGCGCAGTAGCCGGCCATCAGCGGCAGGTTCACGTGGCTCAGGAATGTGAGCAGGTGCACGAACAGGCCGCTGCCGCGCGCCTGCATCGTCGGGGCGAAGGCGGCGGCAAGGTTGAGCAGGCCGAAGTAGTTCACCTCCATCTCGCGCCGGGCCGCCGCCTCGAACCCCGGCGTGAACAGGCGCCGGTTGGCGTTGACGCCCGCGCAGGCGATCGCTACCGTCACGCGTTCCGCGCAGCGCTGCGCGAGCGCCTTTACGGCGGGCAGGTCGGTGATGTCCACTGTTTCCTGGCGCAGGCGCTCGTGCGCGGGCGGGTGGTCGCGACCGGCCGAGATGATCTCGGCCACGCCCGCGGCGAGCAGCGCCTGCGTGAGGGCGGTGCCGATGCCGCCGCCCGCGCCCGTGAGCAGCACCACGCCATCCTTCAGGCGCTCAGCCATGCGCGACCTCCGGCCAGCCGGCAATCAGCGTGTTGGAGGGACGGGTGGGATCCATCAGCTTGCGCGCCGCGTCCCGGCCGGCGACCGGCAGCCCCTCGGGATCGAGCAGTCCGATCTGCACCAACACCGAGGCCTGGTCCCAGTAGATGTGCTCGTTCATCAGCTTGTCCCCGCGGAAGCCGATGATGCCCACCAGGCCCACCTCGACGTACTTGCCGGTGGGCGGCACGCCCGGCAGCATCCAGTCGATCTCCGTGTCGTGCGTGAAGCAGAACAGCACCTCGTTGACGACGCGGTCCACGCCCAGCGTACGCGAGATCGGGATGGCGCGGCTGTCCTTCGGCGACTTGGGGATGAAGTGATCGTGGTAGAAGCGTCGCAGCGGCTCGCGGCCGAAACCGCCGGTCATGGTGGGGATGTGGTTGACGTAGGGCTCGTCGACCATGGTGGCGATCGTGGCGTCGGCGTCGCGCGTCTCGAATTCGCAGGCGCGGTGTTCCTCCCAGAGCGCGTTCAGGTCGTAGTGCGGGCCCATCACCCGCCGCAGCAGTGCCAGCGAACGCGTGTGCGCCATGTCGCTCGCCTGCTTGTCGAAGCTGGAGCGACCGGGGCTCGCGAAGGCGTGGTCGACACCCGGATAGACGTAGACCTCCACGTCGTGGCGGGCCGCGAAGTGCTCGCGGATCTTTTCCACCGCCTCGGGCCTGACCAGGCGGTCCGCGCCGGCGAAGTGCATCACCATGGGCACCTTCACGTCTGCGACCTGCCCCAGCACGGCATCGATCCCCACGCCGTAGTAGCTCACCGCGCAGTCCACGGCGCCGGAGGCCGCGGCGAGCACGGCCAGGCGCCCGCCCAGGCAGTGCCCCAGCACGCCGATCCGACCCTTGCAGGCCGGCTGGTCGCGCAGCGCCGCCACGCTGGCCGCGATGTCCTGGACACCGAGCCTCGCGTCGAAGCGCTGCGCATAGCCCATCGCCTGCTGCACGTCGGACTCGCCCAGCTCGAGGCCGGGCTGCAGGCGCCAGAACAGGTCAGGCGCCAGCACCACATAGCCCTCCTCGGCATACAGGTCGGCGAGCTCACGGATGCCGGCGGTGACGCCGAAGATCTCCTGGCAAAGCACCAGGCCCGGGCCGCTACCCTGCCGCGGCAGGCTCAGGTAGCCGCGGCAGCTGCCGCCGTCGGCGGTGGCAATGGTCATCCATTGACCCTTCATCTCGAATCCTCTCCGGATAGGGCTATTTCACGAAGCCCGGCAGCAGCGTCGCGATCGCCGGGAAGGCGATCACCAGCACCAGGCACACCACGTTGGCGACGACGAAGGGCATGACGCCGGCGAAGATGCGCCACATGCCCACCTCGGGCGCCAGCGCCTTGACGACGAACACGTTCATGCCCACGGGCGGGGTGATCAGGCCCAGCTCCACCACGATCACCACCAGGACGCCGAACCAGATCGGGTCCAGGCCCAGCCCGACGACGACCGGGAAGAATACCGGCACCGTGAGGAACATGGCGGCCAGGCTGTCGAAGACGCAGCCCAGCACGATGTAGATCAGGCAGATCGCCAAGATGATCCCGAGCGGCGACACGTCGAGGCCCTGCACCCACCCGACCAGCGCGGTCGTCAGGCCGGCGATGGTGAGGAAGGTGTTGAAGACCAGCGCGGCCGCGGTCACCATGAGCAGTGCCGCCGTGGTGCGCGCGGCTTCCAGCAGCGCAGCGAGCACAGTCGCCGGTTGCGCCTTGCCGCGCATCACCATGAACAGGAACGCCCCGGCCGCGCCGAAGCCGGCCCCCTCGGTCGGGGTGAACACGCCGAAGTACATGCCGCCGAGCACACCCAGAAACAGGACCAGCACCGCCCAGGTGCGGCTGAACGCCTGCAGGCGTTCGCGCACCGCCAGCTTCTCGGCCGGGCGGCCGTGCGAGGGCTTGAGCAGCACCACGATCCACGCCGTGACCATGTACAGCGCGCCGAGGAGCAATCCCGGCAGCAGGCCGGCCATGAACAGCTTGGTGATGTCGGTTTCGGTCAGGATGCCGTAGATGACCAAGGGCACGCTGGGCGGGATCAGGATGCCCAAGGTGCCGCCGGCGGCCACGGTGCCGCAGGCGAAGCCGTCGTCGTAGCCGTAGCGCTTCATCTGCGGCAGCGACACGCGCGCCATGGTGGCCGCGGTCGCGATCGAGCTGCCGCAGACGGCGGAGAAGCCGCCGCAGGCGCCGATGGTGGCGTGCGCCATGCCGCCGCGGAAGTGACCCAGCCAGGCGCGCGCGGCGCCGAACAACTCGTCAGCCAACCCCGCCCGGTGGATGAAGGTGCCCATGAGGATGAACAGCGGGATCACCGACAGCCCGTGGCTGGTGAAGGCGTCGGTCATCTGCTGCGCAGCCACGGTCAGCGCCGCCTCGCTGCCGCGGAACAGCATGAAGCCCACCACGCCGACGATCAGCATCGCGATCGCCAGCGGTATCCCGGCGAAGCACAGAGCGAAGAGCGAGGCGAAGCCCGCGAGGGAAGCAATCATGTGGCGGCCCCGTCGGGTTCCGGCGCAGCGGCGGAAGCAGCGTCACCCGGCCGGTTGCGCAGCGCGCGCGGCACCAGCGCCGCGCCGACCACCGCCGCGACCAGGCACAGCACGGACAGGGCGTAGACGAAGGGAGCGACCGGCAGGCGCAGGTAGCCGATCGCGTCGCCGTTGCGCGCCGTGTCGCCGGCGTAGAACCACAGCAGCACGGCCAGCGCGGCGAAAGTGAGGGATACCACGATCGCCACCACCGCGCGCCGGGCGCGCTCCAGTGGCGTGGCACGCGCGCCGTCGAACAGGCCGATGCTGAGGTGCTCGCCGCGCCAGGTCACCGCCGGCAAGGTGCAGCTGGCGGTGAGCAGCAGCAGCACCTGCACGAGGTCGGTGCTGCCGGGCAGCGGCCGGTGCAGCAGGAAGCGCCCGGCGATGTCGAGGAAGGTGATCGTCATCATCGCAAACAGCGCCACCGCGCCCAGCGTCTCCAGCCCGCTGCTGGCACGTTCGGGCACGGCGTGGGGCTGGCTCACTGCGCGGCTCCGGCGCGCTTCTGCTCGGCGCGGTAGAAGGCAGCGGCCGCCGCACCGTCGACGCCGCGCTTGCCGACTTCGGTGGCCCACTCCTTCTCCACGAAGGCGAAGGCCTTGCCGAGGTCCTGCACCAGCGCCGGCGCAGCGTCGACGAACCGGGTGCCTTGCTCCTTCATCGCCTTGATCGCACCCTCGTTGGCCGTGTCCATGACGGCCAGGCTGCGCGCGAAGGCTTCGCCGCTCACCTTCGCGATGGCCGCCTGCTCTGCCGGGGTGAGCTTCTTCCAACGCCCTTCGTTCATGACCAGCGAGAAGGAGCCGGCCGTGCCCAGTCCGGGCAGGGACATGGCGGTCCTGGTGTAGCGGGCCAGGTTGAAGCCCATCACGTCCAGCGGCGTGACCGAGACGTAGGCGTCGACCATGCCCTTGGAGACGAGCTCGAAATAGCGCACCGCAGGACCAGCGACCACGCCCGAGGTCACGGAGCCGTAGGCGCGGGCGGCGGTGCCCGGCGTGGTGGCGATCTTGGCCTCCTTGAGCTGCTCCAGGCTGGCGACGGGCTCGTCCTTCGTGCCGTAGAAGCCCTGCGGCGGCAGCGCGAACACCGACAGCATCTTCACGCCCTTGTGCTCGTCCGCCTTGGCAAAGAACTTCTCGTGGGTGCGCCACAGCGCCACCGACATCGCCTCCGAGGTCGACACCGGTCCCGGCACCTCGGTGATCAACAGGCTCGTGAGACGGTTGGGTACCACGCCGGCGAACTGCACGCTGACGTCGGCGATCCCCTTGGACACCATGTCCAGCTGTCCTGGCGGCGGCGCGAGGCTGGTGGGGGAGAACTCCACGACCACGCTGCCGCCGGTGGCCTGCTGCACGCTGGCCGCCCAGGGCTGAAGTACCTGCTTGACCAGCGGATGCTGCGGCGGAAAGAAAGTGCTGAACAGCAGCCTGGTCTCGGCGACCGCGCTGCCGGCGGCGACGGCCAGGACGGCCGCGCAGGCGGCGGGAATCCACTTCTTCATGCTTGTCTCCTTCGGTTGTCATGCGCCTGCGGCGCGATCCGGTCGTGAGCCGCGCTCATGCAAGGGCGCTCGGATAAGGGCTGGTGTCGCCATGGCGGGTCATCTGGCGTACCAGGTCCGTCATCAGCGCGCCGCGCAGGTCGCGGTGCCCGGCATCGTCCCAGAGGTTGATCAGCTCGTGGGGATCCGCCTCGAGGTCGTAGAGCTCGCCCCAGGTGGCATTCGCGTACACCGTGAGCCGCCAGCGCGCCGTGACCAGGGTGCGCAGCCGCGGCGGCGAGTCGAAGCCGAACAGTACGCGCTGCACTTCGTCCTCGATCAGGACCGAGGGGCGTTGCGGCGCCGCCCCGGGAACGCAGGGCAGCACCTGCCCGTTCATGCCGTTGAAGGCCGGCACGCCCGCGCGCGCCAGGATGCTGGGCGCGAGGTCGACGGTGGAGCACAAGGCCGGGCTGCGCTCGGCCCGCGGGCCGGAGGGGTCGGCCCAGATGAAGGGCGTGCGGATCAGGCTCTGGTAGTGCAACGGCCCCTTCAGCAGCAGTTGATGATCGCCCAGGAAATCACCGTGGTCGCTGGTGAAGATCACCACGGTGTTGTCGGCCAGGCCCAGCTCCTCGAGCGCGGCAAGCATGCGGCCGATGGACTCGTCGATATGCGCGATCGAACCGTAGTTCAGCGCGATCGCCTCGCGCGCTTCCCGCTCGTCGCAGGCGAAGGCGGCGGGCGTGTGCTTCACGGCCCGCGCCGCATCGCGCTGCGCGCGCAGCCAGGCCACGTGCGGCGGCGGCTTGGTCGAGGCGTGAAACGACGCCGGCAGGTCGACGTCCTCGGGCCGGTACATGCCCCAGAACCGCCCCGGCGGGGTGAATGGGTGGTGGGGGTCCGGAAAGCTCGCCTGCACGAAGAAGGGAACGCCGCTCGCGCCGCCAGCGCGCAGCCGGCGGATCGTCTCGTTGGTGATCCAGGTGGTGCTGGAGCACTCCTCCGGAACGCGGGTGCGCCAGGCCTGCCCGGCCTGCGTCAGCCGCCATTGCGGCGCGGGAATCGCGTGCTCGGGTCCGAGCAAGCCTGCCACCTCTGGATGCTCGGCCTGCAGCCACCGGCCATAGTGCCCCAGCACCTGGTCGCCGTGGTCCACGGCCAGCGCCACGTCCTCGAAGCCGTAGAAGCGAGAGTCCATGGCATGGCCCGGTCGATCGCGCCAGTAGGGTCCCCATTCCTGCCAATAGTCGCCGGGAACTTCGCGCTCGGCCTCGCGAGGCAATCGCCGCGCCGCCGGCGGCCAGGCTGCCGGCAGACCGCACATGTTCTGCAGGTGCGACTTGCCCACCAGGGAGGTACGCCAGCCGGCCTCGCGCAGCAGCTCGACGAAGGTCGTCGCGCCGAGCGACAACGGGATGCCGTTGTGGCGGGCGCCGTGCAGCGACGGCAGGCGCCCCGTCATGAGGCTGGCCCGGTTGGGCATGCAGGCCGGAGAAGCGACATAGAAGCGTTCGGCCAGCCAGCCGCGCGCGGCGATGGCGTCGATGTGGGGCGTGCGCAGCACGCGGTTGCCGTATGCCCCGACATGGTCCCAGCGCTGCTGGTCGGTCACGATCAGCAGGAAGTTGAGGCGACCGCGCATGCTCTGTTGCGAAAGTGTCATGAAGCGCATTGTCGGCAACGGTGGTATAAAGTCCAGGACCAAAAACTTGGGGGTCTATGTTCCTTTGGTTATGGAGAGCGACAAAGCCGCTGCCTGGCTGCTTCGCCTGCGGATCCGCCACCTCGAGGTGTTCCGCCTGCTGGTGCGCACCGGCAGCCAGAGCGAGACGGCGGCGCAGATGCACATCACGCAGCCCGCGCTGTCCAAGTGGCTGCGCGAACTCGAGGAGCAGGCCGGCTGCGCGCTGATGCAGCGCGACAGGCCCTTGCGCCTGACACCGGACGGCGAGGTGCTGCTGCGCTATGCCGAGCGCGTGCTGGGCGACAGCCTGCGCACCGGCAAGGAACTGGAGGCCATGCGGGCCGGCAGCTCGGGGCTGCTGCGCGTGGGCGTGCTGCGGGCCGTGGCGCCGATGCTGGTACCGCGCGCGATCCTGCGCTGTCGCCAGCAGGCGCCGCGGCTGCAGATCCGGCTGTACGAGGACTCTCTCGACAACCTGTTGCCGGCGCTGCGCCGCCACGAGCTCGATTGCGTCATCGGCCGCCTGCACGGCGAAGCGCTGGGGTCGGAATTCCAGTCGGAGGCGCTCTACGAGGAACCAGTGATGGCGGTTGTGCGACCTGGCCACCCGCTGCTGAAGAAGCGCCGGCTGAGGCTGGCGGACACGACCGTCTACCCCTGGATCCTGCCGCTGCCCGGGATGCCGATGCGAGTGCGGCTGGAGGCGGAGTTCGCCGCGGCCAACACCCGGCTACCCCTGGAACAGGTGGAGTCGGTGTCCTTGATGATCAACGAGACGCTGCTGCTGGCGAGCGACATGGTCAGCGTCGTGTCGCAGCAGCTGGCGCAGCATTACGAGCAGGCGGGCATCCTCGCAATCCTTCCGCTCGCCATGCGGCAGGCGCTGGGTCCCGTCGGCCTGCTGTGGATCGATGCCATGCCGAGCAACGCGGTAGCCCGCTTCCTCGACAGCGTGCGGCAGGAGGCCAGCGAACTGGGAACGCGGCGGCATTCCGCCCGCCGCAAAGAAAACGGGTTAGAGGCTCGCCGCCCCTAACCCGTCAATATTGCTGGCGCGCCCGGCAGGATTCGAACCCACGACCCCTTGGTTCGTAGCCAAGTACTCTATCCAACTGAGCTACGGGCGCAACGGGCAGCATCTTATCACGACTTCCCGAAGCTCCCGGCCCGGCAGCGTTGCGACGATCCCACCTCGGCGTTGCCGGGATCCACCCGGCCGCCCTACCCGTTGCCGACTGCCTGGCGCGCCACCGCCATCTCGACGAACTGGTTGCGGGCCTCCGAGTCCGGCGCGGTGCCGCGGCGGGCACACCAGCGCTGGAAGTCGGCGGGTTCGACATTAACCCGCACCGGCTTGAGCCCCTGGCGCTTCAGCTCGCGCTCCATGCGCACCGCCTTGTACTGCCAGCTGGCATGGGTCTTGGGAAAGGACGCTCCGTCGGCCATGAGCGCCATGATCTGCTCATAGCCCTCCTCCCGGTACCAGGCGATCCCGACGACGCGGCTGGGCGATGTAGGCATGACGGGCCGGCTCCAGTCCGGCGCGGCCGTCGCGGGATGGCGGGAACCACCGGCGGCGCCGCGCTGGCCGTCATGCCGGAGCCCGGCGGCCCGCGACTCGAGCCGGCGGACGACCATTCTGTACCAGCGGATGACGGCGTGGCGGTCGCGCGCGCCCTTGCCGTAGTCAACAATCGTTGCCGCCGGCGCACCCTCTCTACGGCTTGATCCGGTAGCCGGTGCGGAAGATCCAGTAGATGACGCCGAGGCAGAGCGAGAGGAACACCACCACCATGGCCAGGCTGATGCCGACGCCGACGTCGGAGATTTCGAAGAAGCTCCATCGGAAGCCGCTGATCAGGTACAGCACGGGGTTCAGCAGCGTGACCTGCTGCCAGAACGGCGGCAGCATGTTGATCGAATAGAAGCTGCCCCCCAGGAACGCGAGCGGCGTCACGATCAGCAGCGGAATGAGCTGCAGCTTCTCGAAGTTGTCCGCCCAGATGCCGATGATGAAGCCGAACAGGCTGAAGGTCAGCGCCGTCAGCACCAGGAAGGCCAGCATCCACAGCGGATGGGCGATCCGCAACGGCACCAGCAACGCCGCCGTGCCCATGATGATCAGCCCGATGATGACCGACTTGGTCGCCGCCGCGCCGACGTAGCCGATCACCGCCTCCCACGGGGACACCGGCGCCGACAGCAGCTCGTAGATCGTTCCGGTGAACTTGGGAAAGAAGATGCCGAAGGAGGCGTTGGAGATGCTTTGCGTCAGCAGCGACAGCATCACCAGTCCGGGCACGATGAACGAACCATAGGCGACGCCGTCGATCTCGCTGATCCGCCCGCCGATGGCGGCGCCGAAGACCACGAAGTACAGCGCGGTGGACAGGACCGGCGAGACAATGCTTTGCAGCAGGGTCCGGGCGGTGCGCGCCATCTCGAACAGGTAGATGGCCTTGATCGCCGTCAGGTTCACGCCGTCCCCTTCAGCAGCGTCACGAAGATGTCCTCGAGCGAGCTCTGGCTCGTCTTCAGGTCCTTGAACCGCACCCCGGCCCGGTCGAGGTCGCCGAGGAGGGCCGGAATGCGCGTATCGAGCAGTTTCGCGTCATAGGTGTACACCAGCTGGCTGCCGTCGGCGGCCAGCTCCAGGGCATACGGCGCGAGCACCGGTGGCAGTGCCGGCAGCGGCTCCTGCAGGTCCAGCGTCAGCTGCTTGCGGCCGAGCTTGCGCATCAGCTCGGCCTTCTCCTCGACCAGTACCAGCTCGCCGCGGTTGATCACGCCGACCCGGTCGGCAATCTCTTCCGCCTCGTCGATGTAGTGCGTGGTCAGGATGATGGTGACGCCGCTCGCGCGCAATTCGCGGATGAGCTGCCACATCGATGCCCGCAGCTCGACATCGACCCCGGCGGTCGGCTCGTCCAGGAAGAGGATGCGCGGCTCGTGCGACAGCGCCTTGGCGATCATCACCCGGCGCTTCATGCCGCCCGACAGCGTCATGATCTTGCTGTCCTTCTTGTTCCACAGCGACAGGTCCTTGAGCACCTTCTCGATGTGGGCGGGTCGGGCGCGCTTGCCGAACAGGCCGCGGCTGAAGGATACGGTCGCCCAGACCGTCTCGAAGGCATCCGTTGTCAGCTCCTGGGGTACCAGCCCGATCAGCGAGCGGCTTGCACGATAATCGCGGACGACGTCGTGTCCGCCGACGGTGACGCGGCCGGCACTGGGATTGACGAGGCCGCAGATGATGCTGATCAGGGTGGTCTTCCCCGCCCCGTTCGGGCCCAGCAGGGCGAGGATCTCGCCCTCGCGGATCCCGAGATTGATGTTCTTGAGCGCCTTGAAGCCGGGCGCGTAGGTCTTGGAAAGATCCGCGACCGATATCAGATTGGGCATGGGCGTGAATGTACAGCCATGGCCGATCGGTTGGCAAAATCCCGGCAGCCGACCCGCCTCGGGCATGGCGCTTGCGTAACCCTCGACGAATCCTATGGCCGAACCGCAACTGTCCTTCCGTGTCCTGACCGTGAACACCCACAAGGGGTTCACGTTCTTCAACCGCAAATTCATCCTGCACGAGCTGCGCGAAGCCGTGCGGAGCGTTGCGGCGGATGTCGTCTTCCTGCAGGAAGTGCATGGCGCCAACGAGAAGCACGGCGCCCGGGTGCCCAACTGGCCTACCACGCCGCAGTACGAATTCATGGCGGATACGCTGTGGCCGCAGTTCGCCTACGGCCGCAACGCCGTCTATCCCCATGGCCACCACGGCAACGCCGTCCTGTCCAAGTTCCCGATCCTGCGCTACGAGAACCGCGACGTATCCATCAGCGGCCCGGAGAAGCGGGCGCTGTTGCATTGCGTGCTGAAGGTTCCGGGCTGGCATTCGAACGTCCATGTCATCTGCGTGCACCTCGGCCTGCGGGAGCCGCACCGGCTGAAGCAGCTCGGCTTGCTGTGCGACCTGCTCAACAACGAGATCGATGACAGCGAGCCGGTGGTGGTGGCCGGCGACTTCAACGACTGGCGCCGCCGCGCGCATGACATCCTGGCGCGGGATGCCGGGATGATGGAGGTGTTCGTGCAGGCCAACGGCCAGTCCGCCCGGACCTTCCCGGCCCGCTATCCGGTGCTGCAGCTCGACCGCATCTACGTGCGCAACGCCCGCGTCCACTGCCCGGTGGTCCTGCCGCGCCGGCCCTGGTCGCACCTGTCCGATCACGCCCCGCTGGCGGCGGAGATATCGCTGTGAGCGGACGCTGGGTCCACGGCAACCGCCTCCGGCTGCTGGAGAACGGCGAAGCGTTCTATCCGCGCGCTTTCGAGGTCATCGCGGCCGCCCGCAAGGAAGTGCTGCTGGAGACCTTCATTCTCTTCGACGACAAGGTCGGGCGGCAGCTGCAGGCGGCGCTGCGCCAGGCGGCGCGCAACGGCGCCGAAGTCGACGTCATCGTGGACGGCTGGGGCTCGGCCTACCTGCCGCAGGCCTTCATCGACGAGCTCACCCGGGAGGGCGTGCGCTTCCACCTCTTCGATCCGGGACGCACCATCCTGTCCTGGCGCACCAACATGTTCCGCCGCATGCACCGCAAGATCCTGGTGGTCGACGGCGAACGGGCTTTCGTGGGCGGCATCAACTATTCCGCCGACCACCTGGCCGACTTCGGTCCGGCCGCCAAGCAGGACTACGCGGTCGAGATCGAGGGGCCCATCGTCGACACCATCCGTCGCTTCGCCCGCGCCGCGCCGCGCGTCGGGCAGCCGCGGCGCGGCTGGCTGCGGCGCCGCCACGAGAAGGCCGAGGAATCGCGCCTGCCGAAGCTGGGCAGCGCCCAGATCATGTTCGTCACCCGCGACAACCGCGACCACCGCACCGACATCGAGCGCCACTACCGAGCGGCGATCCGCCTGGCCCGGCGCCGGGTGACCATCGCCAATGCCTACTTCTTCCCGGGCTACCGGCTGCTGAAGGAAATGCGCAAGGCGGCGCGGCGCGGGGTGGAGGTCAGGCTGATCCTGCAGGGCGAGCCCGACATGCCGATCGTCAAGCGGGCGGCGTCGATGCTCTACGACCACCTGCTGCGCGCCGGTGTCAAGATCTACGAGTACACCGAACGGCCGCTGCACGGCAAGGTCGCCACCGTCGACGACGAATGGTCCACCGTCGGTTCCAGCAACCTCGACCCGTTGAGCCTGTCGCTCAACCTCGAGGCCAACGTCATGATCCTGGACCGCGATTTCAACCGCCAGCTCAACGAGCGCCTGGAAGTCCTGATCCAGAACAGCTGCCGGCTGATCGAGGAAGCGGAGCTGCCGCATTCGAACACCTGGCTGATGGTGCGCAGCTTCTTCGTCTTCCACTTCCTGCGCCACTTCCCGTCCTGGGTCGCCTGGCTGCCGCGCCACGCGCCCAAGGTCATCCCGGTCGACTCGCGGTCCGGACGTACCGCATGACAGTGGAGGCGCACGCCGGCCCGCCGGCGGCGTCGCGCCCCTGGTGGCCCTGGGTCCGGCGGGGCCTGACGTTCGGCTTCTTCGCCCTGGTCGCCTACCTGCTGGTGATCAACGCCCGGCAGATCGAATGGGCCGAGGTCGGCGAGGCGCTGCGGCGGCGGCCGCTGGCCTCGCTGCTGCCGGCCGCCGTGCTGGCCGCGGCCAGCTTCGGCGTCTACAGCTGCTACGACCTGCTCAGCCGGCGCTACACCGGCCATGACGTGCCTGCCCGGCGGGTCGTCTGCACCACCTTCATCAGCTACGCCTTCAACCTGAACCTCGGCTCGCTGGTCGGCGGCCTCGCCTTTCGTCACCGGCTCTACTCCCGCCTGGGCCTGGGCGTAGGCGAGATCAACCGCATCATCGCCTTCAGCATGCTGACCAACTGGATCGGCTACCTGCTGCTCGCCGGCATCGTCTTCCTCCTGCGGCCGCTCGACATCCCGCCGGATTGGGCCCTCGGCTCGGGCGCCTTGCAGGTCCTGGGGCTGGCCCTGATCGGGGTCGTCGTCGCCTATCTGCTGGCCTGCGCCTTTTCGCGCAAGCGCATCTGGCTGGTCCGCGGCCACGAGATCGATCTTCCGCCGCTGCGGATGGCGCTGATGCAGATCGCGATCTCGTCCATCAACTGGCTGCTGATCGCCGGGGTGCTTTTCCTGCTGCTGCAGCGCTCGCTTCCCTACCACACGGTCTTGGCAACCCTGCTGGTGGCGGCGGTCGCCGGTGTGCTGACCCACGTGCCGGCCGGCCTCGGCGTGCTCGAGGCGGTCTTCGTCACGCTGCTGTCGTCGCGGATGCCGGCCAGCGAACTGCTGGCCGCGCTCCTCGCCTATCGCGGCATCTACTACCTCGCCCCCCTGGCGATCGCCGCGATCGTCTACCTCTTCCTCGAAGCGCGGATCTCGAGAACATCGGCCTGATCGCTGCGGCGGGCCGCGCCGGGCGACAACCGCCTGGGCGCTGCCCGCCGGCAACCGGCGGCCGCGGCACGGCTTACACTTGCCGCATCGCGACCCGACCAGACCTGCCGGATGCACGACCTCAATGCGATGTACCTGTTCGCCAAGGTGGTCGACCACGGCGGCTACACGGCGGCCGCGCGGGCGCTCGGCATGCAGACCTCGAAGATCAGCCGCCATGTCGCCGACCTGGAGAAGGAGCTGGGGGTCCGCCTGCTGAACCGGACCACGCGGCGGATGTCGCTCACCGACGTCGGCCAGACCTTCTACCAGCATTGCGCCGCCCTGGTCGCGGAGGCGCAGGCGGCTACCGAGATCATCGACCGGACGCGTTCGGTGCCGCAGGGCACGGTCCGGATGAGCTGTCCGGTGCCGCTGCTGGAAACCGACGTGGCCGCGATCGTCTCGCGCTACCTGCTGGACAACCCGATGGTGCGGGTGCAGATCGATGCCACCAGTCGCCGCGTCAACGTCATCGAGGAAGGCATCGACATCGCCTTGCGCGTACGCCGCCCGCCGCTGGAGGATTCAGGGCTCGCCATGCGCCCGCTCAGTGACACCACCGGTGTGCTGGTCTGCAGCCCGCGCCTGTTCGGCCGGCGTGCCCGGCCACGACATCCCGACGAGCTGGCGGACCTGCCGACGCTGGACATGGCCACCGCCAACGATCGCTACACCTGGGAATTCCAGGCGCCCGGCGGCGAGGAGATCTCGGTTGCCCACGTGCCCCGGCTGCTGACCGACGATTTCGCCACCTTGCGTCATGCGGCGATCGCCGGCGTCGGCATCGCACAGCTGCCCTATTTCATGGTGCGCGAGGGCCTGGCCGGGGGCCTGCTGGAGCAGCTGCTGCCCGACTTCGGCTCGCCCGAATCGCTGGTGCATGCGGTCTTCCCATCGCGCCGCGGGCTGGTCCCGGCGGTGCGAGCGCTGCTCGACGCCCTGGCAAGCGGCTTCGAGCGTCCCTCCGGACCCGCGCGCGCTACCATCGCTTCCCGCACCGGATCGACAGCACCATGAACCTGAAAGACATTCTCTCCAGCCTGGGCGTCGACCAACGAGTCTTCGCGGCCGAAGGCATCGCTGCGCGCTCGCCGATCGACGGCCGGTCGCATGGATTCGTGCGACAGGCCAGCGCAGCGGATGCCGCAGCGGCGATCGAACGGGCGCAGCGGGCATTCCTCGCCTGGCGCGGCGTCCCGCCGCCGGTACGCGGCGAGCTGGTGCGCCTGCTGGGCGAGCAGCTGCGGCGGCACAAGCAGGCGCTCGGCCGCCTGGTCACCCTCGAGGCGGGCAAGATCCTCTCCGAGGGCCTCGGCGAGGTCCAGGAGATGATCGACATCTGCGACTTCGCCGTCGGACAATCGCGCCAGCTGCACGGCCTGACGATCGCCTCCGAGCGCCCGGGCCACCGGATGATGGAGACCTGGCACCCAGCCGGCGTGGTCGGCGTCATCTCGGCCTTCAACTTCCCGGTGGCGGTGTGGTCATGGAACACCGCGCTGGCGCTGGTGTGCGGCGACAGCGTGATCTGGAAGCCTTCCGAGAAGACGCCGCTGACGGCGCTCGCCTGCCAGGCGCTGCTCGAGCAGGCGATGGCGCGCTTCGCCGAGGCGCATCCCGACGTCCTGCCCGCCGGCCTGCATGCGGTGCTGACCGGCGGCCGCGAGATCGGCGAGGCGCTGGCGCGCTCGCGGCAGGTCGCCGTCGTCAGCGCCACCGGCAGCACCCGGATGGGTCGCAGCGTCGCGGTTCAGGTCGCCGAGCGCTTCGGTCGCTCGATCCTCGAGCTCGGCGGCAACAACGCGATGATCGTCGCGCCCAGCGCCGACCTGGAGATGGCGGCCCGCGCGGTCACCTTCGCAGCGGTCGGTACCGCCGGCCAGCGCTGCACGTCGCTGCGTCGACTGATCGCCCATGAAAGCATCGCCGACAAGCTGGTCGAGCGGCTCGAGCGGATCTACGACAGCGTCGCCATCGGTGATCCGCTGCAGCCTGGAACCCTGGTCGGCCCGCTGATCGACCGGGCCGCGTTCGACGGCATGCAGGCGGCGCTCGAACGTGCCGCGGCCGAGGGTGGCAGCGTGTTCGGCGGCACGCGCGTGCGCGAGGATCTCGGCAACGATGCCTGGTACGTGCGCCCGGCCCTGGTGCGGCTGCCCGCCCAGACCGCGGTGATGCGCGAGGAAACGTTCGCGCCGATCCTCTACGTCCTGACCTACCGCACCTTGCAGGAGGCGATCGCGCTGCAGAACGACGTGCCGCAGGGCCTGTCGTCGGCGATCTTCACCCGCGACCTGCAGGAAGCGGAGCTGTTCCTCTCGGCGGCCGGCAGCGACTGCGGCATCGCCAACGTCAACATCGGCACGTCGGGCGCGGAGATCGGCGGCGCATTCGGCGGCGAGAAGGAAACCGGCGGCGGCCGGGAGTCCGGTTCGGATGCCTGGAAGGCCTACATGCGTCGCGCCACCAACACGATCAACTACAGCGACCGCCTGCCACTGGCACAGGGTGTCGCGTTCGATGTCTGAGGCGCGGCGGCTGCGGGTGGCGATCGTCGGCGGCGGCGTCATCGGCAGCGCCATCGCCTGCTTCCTCGGCGAGGATTCCGCCGGCTTCGACATCACCGTGATCGAGCGCGACCCAACCTACGCCAAGGCGTCCTCCGCCTTGTCGGCAAGCTCGATCCGGCAGCAGTTCTCCACTGCCATCAACATCCGCATCTCGCAGTTCGGCATCGACTTCCTGCGCAACATCGGCGAGCGGCTACAGGTCGACGAGCAGCGCCCGGAGATCGGCCTCGTGGAACCCGGCTACCTCTACCTCGCCGGCACGGCCGGCGAAGCGCAACTGCGCGATAACCATCGGGTGCAGCGGGCGCACGAGGTCGACGTCGCACTGCTGTCGCCCGCTGAGCTGCAGGCGCGCTTTCCATGGCTCGGCGTCGCCGACCTGGCGCTCGGCTCGCTGGGCCTCTCCGGCGAAGGCTGGTACGACGGCTACAGCGTGCTGCAGGCGTTCCGGCGCAAGGCGCTGGCGCGCGGCGTGCGCTACCTCCTGGCGCAGGCCTGCGGGTTCGAGCGCGAAGCCGGCTCGGGAAAGGTGCGCGGCGTACAGCTGCGGCAACAAGGGGCGAACGATACGATCGCCTGCGACGCGGTGGTCAATGCTGCGGGCCCCTGGGCTGCCGTGGTGGCCGGCTGGGCGGGCATCGAGCTGCCGGTGCGTGCCCGCCGCCGCAGCGTGTTCAGCTTCACCTGCCCTGCCAGCCTGCCGGCCTGCCCGCTGGTGATCGACACCTCCGGCATCTGGTTCCGGCCCGAGGGCGACCGCTTCATCTGCGGCTTCTCCCCGCCGGCGCATCTCGACTTCGACGAACCCGGGCTCGAGGTCGAATATCCCGCGTTCGACGACTTCGTCTGGCCGGCACTCGCCGCGAGGGTACCGGCCTTCGAGGCGATCCGCATGAAGGGCGCCTGGGCCGGCTACTACGAGATGAACACCTTCGACCACAATGCGGTCCTGGGACTGCATCCGGCCTGCGGCAACCTCTACTTTGCCGCCGGCTTCTCGGGGCACGGGCTGCAGCAGTCGCCGGCGGTCGGCCGGGGCATCGCCGAGCTGATCCGTGACGGCCGCTATCGCTCGCTCGACCTGTCCGAGCTGGGCTTCGCGCGGATCCTCGAGAACCGGCCGCTGCTGGAGCGCAACGTCATCTAGCAGGTGGCCTTCTTCCGCACTCAGCGCCGCGCGGGATCGAAATGGCGACGCAGCCCCTGCCAGCATTCGAAGTAATTGGCCTGCAGCTGCGCCGACTGCAGCGCGACTCGCGTCGGCCGGATCACGCAGCGGGTTTCGAACATGAAGGCCATGGTGTCGGTGATGTAGTGCGGCTTCGAGGTGTCGGCGGCGCTGGCCTTCTCGAAGGTGCCGGCATCCGGCCCGTGCCCGGACATGCAGTTGTGCAGGCTCGCGCCACCCGGCAGGAAGCCCTCCGCCTTGGCGTCGTAGACGCCACTGATCAGGCCCATGAACTCGCTGGCCACATTGCGGTGGAACCAGGGCGGCCGGAAGGTGTCCTGCATTGCCAGCACCCGCGGCGGGAAGATCACGAAGTCGATGGTGTCCACACCCGGGGTGTCGGACAGCGATTGCAGCACCAGGAAGATCGACGGATCGGGATGATCGAAGCTGATCGAGCCGATGGCGTTGAAGCGGCGCAGGTCGTACTTGTACGGCGCATGGTTGCCGTGCCAGGCGACGACGTCGAGCGGCGAATGATCCATCTGCGCCGACCACAGGTTGCCCATGAACTTGGCGACCAGCTCGCAGGGACCATCGCGATCCTCGTACCAGGCGACCGGCGTCTGGAAGTCCCGCGGATTGGCGAGGCCGTTGGAACCGATCGGCCCGAGATCCGGCAGGCGGAACGGCGAGCCGAAGTTCTCGCAGACATAGCCGCGGGCGCGGCCGTCGGGCAGCTCGGCCCGGAAGCGGACGCCACGCGGGATCACCGCGACCTCCTGCGGCGCCACCTCGATCACGCCCAGCTCGGTGGCCAGTCGCAGCCGCCCCTCCTGCGGCACGATCAGCAGCTCGCCGTCGGCATCGTAGAAATAGCGCTCGGTCATCGAGCAATTGGCGGCGTAGAGATGGATGCCGCAGCCTGCCTGCGCGTGCGGATCGCCGTTGCCGGCCATGGTGACGAGGCCGGCGACGAAATCCACCGGCGGCCCGGAGGCGGCGGGGATCTCGAGCGGACTCCAGCGCAACTGGTTCGGCGTGGTCGGCTCGCCGCCGAAGTCGCTGGTCAGCCGGCCGTTGTCGATGCGCTCGAACGGACGGTGCTGTGCCGCCGGCCGGATGCGGTACAGCCAGGAGCGGCGGTTGTGGCCACGCGGCGCGGTGAAGGCGGTTCCCGACAATTGCTCGGCGTAGAGGCCGTAGGCGACGCGCTGCGGCGAATTGCGCCCGACCGGCAATGCGCCGGGCAAGGCTTCTGTGGCGAACTCGTTGCCGAAGCCGGACTGGTAGGCAAGCTCAGGGACGGTTGGCATCGAAGATCTCCGGTCGCGATTTGCGATGCAGAATAGCAATGATCGGGCGCAAGCTCCAACCAGGCAGGCAAGCGCACGGGGGAAGCGGCATGGACACGATCGACTACATCGCCAGCTTGTGGCGCCAGGCCGGACTGCCGCCAGAGGCGCTGCAGGACCTCGAGCTGAGTGGAACCGCGGCCCTGCCCTCCTCCTTCGCCGTCAGCAAGGCGGCGCAGGCGAGCATCGCGCTGGCGGCGCTCGCTGCCGCGCACTGCTGGCACCTGCGCACCGGGCGGCGGCAACAGGTCGGCGTCGACCGGCGCCACGCGGCCATCGAATGCCGCAGCGACCATTATTTCGCCATCGACGGCAAGCCCGTCAGCTTCGCTGATCCACTGACCGGCCTCTATCCCTGCAACGATGGCGGCTGGGTCAGGATCCACGCCAACTTCGCGCATCACCGGGAGGGCGCGCTGGCGCTCCTGAAGAGCGCGCCGAGCCGCGAGGCCATCGCCGCGGCGCTGCGTGGCCAGGACGCCGTCGCCTTCGAGGCCAGGGCGGCTGCGCTGGGACTGCCGATCGTCGCGCTGCGCACCTTCCAGCAGTGGGACCACCATCCCCAGGCACAGGCACTCGAGTCGCTGCCGACCTTGACCCTGACGCGGATCGGCGATGCGCCGCCGATGTTCCAGCGCGCCGGCGGCGCCGGCGGCGCCGCCAGCCACCCGGCAACGGGCTCGGCGACGACCGCACTCGGACCGGTCCGGGTACTGGAGCTGACCCGCATCCTGGCTGGCCCGGTCTGCGGCAGGACGCTGGCGGCCTACGGCGCCGAGGTGCTGCTGGTGAACTCGCCCCACCTGCCGAACATCGAGGCCATCGCCGACACCAGCCGCGGCAAGCTGTCGGCCCACCTCGACCTGCGCCAGGAGGCGGACCGCGCGACCATGGGCCGGCTGCTGCAGACGGCGGATGTCTTCATCCAGGGCTACCGGCCGAACGCCATCGCGGCGCTCGGCTTCGGTCCGCAGGCCCTCGCCCGCGATCATCCCGGGCTGGTCTATGCCTCGCTGTCGGCCTGGGGACCGGAGGGGCCGTGGCGAGCGCGGCGCGGCTTCGATTCGCTGGTGCAGACGGCCAGCGGCTTCAATGTCGCGGAGGCCGCGGCGGCCGGCAGCGACTTGCCGAAGCCGTTGCCGACCCAGATCCTCGACCACGCCAGCGGCTACCTGATGGCCTTCGGCATCGCCGCCGCGCTGGCGCGCCGCGCGACCGAGGGCGGCAGCTGGCACGTGCAGGTGTCGCTCGCGCAGACTGCGCGCTGGCTGCGCTCGCTGGGCCGCACCCCCGACGATCTCGCCATCCGCGATCCCGGCCGGGACGATGTCGCGGACCTGCTCCAGGCCAGCCCTTCCGGCTTCGGCAGCCTGACGGCCGTGCGCCATTCGGCTTCGTTCTCCCAGACGCCGGCACGCTGGCTGCGGCCATCGGTTCCGCCGGGATCGAATCCGCCCGCCTGGACCCCAGTGTAGACTTGGCTCTGACGACCACCTCGATACAGACATGGCATCCAACACCAGACTCGACGAATCCGCCAGCGGCGTCTACGTCATATCGGCCACGCCCTTCACCGAGGATGGCGGGCTCGATCTCGACAGCGCCCGCTCGCTGATGGACTTCTATCTCGCCTGCGGCGTGACCGGCATCACCGTCCTCGGCATCATGGGCGAGGCGCCCAAGCTGTCGCCGGACGAGAGCCTGCAGTTCGTCAAGGCGGTGCTCAAGCAGGTCGACGGCAAGGTCCCGGTGGTGGTCGGCGCCAGTGCTCCCGGCATCGACAACCTCAGCCTGTTCGCTAAGCGGGTGGTGGACCTCGGCGCCGCCGGCGTGATGATCGCCCCGATCCCCGGCCTGAAGACCGACGAGCAGGTGTACGGCTACTTCGAGCAGGTCACGGCCCGCCTCGGCGACGTCCGGTGGGTGCTGCAGGACTATCCGCAGGCGACGACGGTGCACATGGCGCCGTACCTGATCACCCGGATGGTGCACGACTTCAAGGGCCTGATGATGTTCAAGCACGAGGACTGGCCCGGCCTCAACAAGATCAGCGCCCTGCGCGAGGCGGAGCGCCATGGCACCCGCCGCATCTCGATCCTGGTCGGCAACGGCGGCCTGCACCTGCCGCAGGAGCTCGGCCGTGGCGCCGACGGCGCGATGACCGGCTTCGCCTATCCGGAAGCGATGGTCAAGACGCAGGAGCTCTACAAGGCCGCCAAGCGCGAGGATGCGGAAGACATCTTCGATGCCTACCTGCCGCTGATCCGCCAGGAGCTGCAGCCCGGCCTGGGCCTGGCCATCCGCAAGTACATCCTGAAGCGGCGCAACGCCATCCGCAGCGATCGCCTGCGGGCGCCGGGGCCCATGCTCAACGTGCTCGACACGCAGGAGGTGGATCACCTGATGCGGCGCATGGAGCGCCGTACCCGGCAGCTCGGTATCGGCGTACCGATCACCTTCGAGCGCTGACCCGCGCGGCGGCCGGCGATGGAATTCGACTTCGATACCCTGGCGCGGCCAGCACGCTACAAGCTGCTCACCAGCCTGGTGGTGCCGCGACCGATTGCGCTGGTGACCAGCGTCGGCGCGGCCGGCGTCGTCAATGCGGCGCCGTTCAGCTTCTTCAACGTGCTGGCCGACGAGCCGCCGATCGTCATCATCAGCATCGAGGACCGCACCGGCGGACCGATGAAGGACACGGCCCGCAACATCATCGAGCGCAAGGAATTCGTCGTCAACCTGGTGGACGAGGCGATCGCGGCACAGATGCACGGCTGCTCCAACGACCTGCCGCCGGAAGTCAGCGAGCTGGAAGCTGTCGGCCTGACCGCCACGCCGTCGACGGCGGTGACGCCGCCGCGGATCCTCGAGGCGCCTGCCGCGCTGGAATGCACGCTGCACAGCGACATCAGCATCGACCGCCGGCGCATCCTGATCGGACAGGTGCGCCACCTGCATGTCCGCGACGGCCTGGTCGATCCCCAGACCCTGCGCATCGACATGGCGAGCTACCAGCCGGTGGGCCGGCTGTTCGCCAATCGCTACTGCCACACCGGCGACCAGTTCACGCTGCAGAAGAACGCCTACCTCGACCAGATGGAGCAGGAAGGACGGACATGATCCTGGTCATCAACCCCAACAGCACGCGCGAGGTCACCGCCCACATCGACCGTTCGCTGCAGGGGTTGCGCTTTGCCGACGGCCCACGAATCGTCTGCGAGACGCTGCTGAGCGGTCCGCCCGGCATCGAGAGCCAGGCGCATGTCGACGGCACCAGCGAACGGCTGCTCGCCTATTTCGAGGCCAATCCCCAGCATCGCGAGGCACAGGCCGTGGTGCTGGCCTGCTTCTCCGACCCCGGCTTGTATGCGCTGCGCGAAGTCCTGCCGTGCCCGGTGCTCGGCAGCGCCGAGTGCGCCTACCTCAGCGCGGCGGCGCGTGGCGAGCGGTTCGGGGTGATCTCGATCCTGCGGCGCGTCGTGGCCCGCCATCGCCGCCAGGTCCGCCTGCTGGGCCTGGAGCACAAGCTGGCGGCCGACCTGCCGATCGAGCGCGGCGTCGTCGCCCTGTCGGACGAAGAAGCCACCTTCGGGCGCATGCGCGAGGTAGGCGGCCAGCTGGTGGCCGAGCACGGCGCGGATGTCGTCGTGATGGGCTGCGCCGGCATGGCCCGCTATCGCGATCGCCTCGAGGACGCGCTGCAGGTGCCGGTGATCGATCCCACCCAGGCGGCGGTGGCGATGGCGATCGGCATCGTGAGACAGCGCGGTTAGTGGGGCGACGTTTCTGCGGAAACGCCTCGAACGTGCTGGTCCAGCAGGCCGGCGATAGCCAGGTCGTAGTCGATCCGCTCGCCGCACCATCGGGTCACCGCAGTCGCGGGCCCGATGTCATGGCCATCGCGCCGATTCCCGCGCACGAGCTCGCTGGTGGTTCCTGACAGGGCGACCGCAGGTTCGAGGACCTGCCCCCTGGGGCCGGTGAACCGCAACGCACCGTCATCCAGCATGCGCACGTCGACCCGCCCTTCGTGCACCTGGCGATGATGGAAGCGGCACAGCATCACCAGGTTGGACAGCTTGGTCTCGCCGCCGTCCGCCCAATGTCGGATGTGATGCCCATCGAGGAACCGGGTGTGGGTACAACCAGGGAAGCGGCAGCCGGCATCGCGCGACTGCAGCGCCCGCCGGATCGCCGGCGGGATGCTGCGGGTCTTTCGGCCGACATCCAGCGGTGCGCCGGACTCGTCCTCCACGATCCTGAGGAGGCTGGCGTCGCATGACAGGCGCCGAGCCGTTTCCGCGGCAACGGAAGGTCCATCTTCGATCTCGCAGCGGCCTGCGGCTGCCTCCTGCAGCGTCTCCTGGTCGACGTGGATCACGATCTGCTGGCGATCGCCCCCGCTGAGCGACTGGAATCCGTGGCTCAGCCAGGTCTCGGCGAACATGGGGAACACGTCCGCCCGCAGCTGCGTTCGGCTGGGTAGAGGATCGGTCTTGCCGGACTCATCCGGCGGCGGTGACAGCCGGCGCAGCTCATCCGCGGCAAGATCGAAGGCCCTGGTCACGATGGCGCCCGCATCGGCCGGCAGGCGCACCCGCATCACCAGCGAACCATCATCGTCATGGAACCAGCTGACGCTGCGGTTGGCATGCTGCACCGCCTCCCGCTCGAGCAGGCAGGCCTCATAGGCACGACGGTAGAGCCGCACCGTGTTCTCCACATGACTGGCGGTGCCATGCAGCGCGATCATCAGCAGCGAGTCCTCGTTGTGCGGCGTCGCGACGCGGGTCAGCGCCCGGACCTTGGAGTAGCTCAGCGTGCCGCGGGCCATGGCCGCCGAGATCAGCGGCAGGCCTTCCAGCGCCCGGGCCACCCGCACCTTCTCTCGAGCCGCGCCGCGGTCGATGCCGCACTTCCAGCCCAGCCAGTGCGCGCAGGAGGTGGTTGAGCCATCCGCCCAGCCCTCGCGCCGGTCGAACTCGGCGATCAGCATCAGCCAGCGGTGGCTTGCCGCGTTCAGGTGGCCGGCGAGCTCGGTGATCTGGGCTTCCAGCTCGGCTAGCGGCCGCAGGCCCGGCGGGCCGCCTGAGCCTGAAGACAAGGCGGCCGCAGGAGAACTCGCGCTCGGAGAGACGGCAGGTGACGTTGTGATCATGGCGCCCTCGACTGACTCGATTCATCCATCAGCGTACGAGTAAGCACCGGGGAGGTCGATCCGTCGAATGGCCGAGATTCACCATCCGGCCTAAGCCGTGTGACTCTGGCGGCGAACCTGCAGGATGACTCTGACTTCGAAGACGCACTCCGAACGCACTCGAAGCGCACTTCGATCCCGGCGATCCTACCGACGAATCGAAGCCGGCGGCCCGCCCCCCACGCTGCTCGCGCCGCGCACCCCAAACGTCCCCCGCCCCGCCAATCCCACCGCAGGGTTCTGCACGGCTGGCCCGGCGCCCATCACGCCGGGCGAGCGGTGCGGAACCCGTGCTCGAGAAGCGATCCCGACCTTCCCGCTCACCAGCGGCACGTTTCCGCGGAAACGTCATTCAGCCAACCTGCGCCAATCCCCACCTGTCTCGACAACGAAAGGAAGCAGCAGCCACCGCGCTGCTCACTCCACCCACCCCCCGGCCTCAAGCCGCCTCCAGGAAGTCCGTCATCCGATCATCGTTCGGCACGATTCCCGTCTTCTGCAGCAGGATCCCCGCATTGCCCCGGTGATAGGTGCCATGCAGGCACACATGCAGGATCATCTCGCCGCGTGTCATGCGCGCCGGCGAGCCGTTGCTGTAGCGGAATTCCATTGTCTCGTCGAACTCGCGGGGCGACAGGCCCGCCACGTAGGCGACATACCAGTCGTCCGCCGCCTCGGTGGCAGCGCTCAGCTCCTCGAGCGCCGGAATGCGCTCCGAGCGCGGCGCCTGGAACGGGCTCGGCAATCCCTGCAGGTGATGCTGGAATATGCGATCGACGACATGGATGTGGTCGAGGATACGCATCACGATCGACGCATCGCCCGGATCGAGGCGCGAGATCTCGTTGCCGACCACCTGGTGCAGGCCGCGGTCGCCCCACTGCTTGTAGCGGATCAGGGTGGAATACGGCAATGACCGGGCTTGCAAGCCCAGGTCGTCGCGAGCGGGACCGGGTTCCGGAGCAAGATGCAGGTGTGATCGCTGGGTATTCGACTTCATGTGTCCTGGTCCTCCATTGCCTGACGGTGCCACCATGGCGTCCGTCGAACCGTCCCCACACTGTATGACGAGCATCGCCGCATTTCTATTCGCATTTCCGACGCACCTCCAGACGCCTGCCTGATGGACGTCAAGCCAAGGAAGACGCCGCGTCAGGCGCGCTCGAAGGCGACGGTCGATGCCATCGTCGAGGCAACCACTCAGGTTCTACTGCAAGGCGGCTACGACAAGTTCACCACCGCCCGCGCGGCCGAGCGGGCCGGCGTCAGCGTGGGGTCGCTCTACCAGTACTTTCCGAACAAGGCCGCGCTCGCCTCCGCGGTGGTCGATCGCTGCTGCGAGAGTTTCCTCGTCGCATTCGAGGCCGCTGTCGCCGGCCGGCACCGGACGACGCTGGCGGAATGCATCCGCGCCATCGTCGACTTCACGCTGGTCTCGCATCACCTGACGCCGCAACTGCATGGGATCGTGGTCGAGCTCGCGCCGCGCATCGGCGTGGCGCAGCGCACCCGGATGGTGAGCCAGGCAGCGACGCGCCTGATCGAATCGATGCTGCGAAGGCATCTCGACGAGATCGAAGCCGGAGTCGACATCGCCACTGCCGCCCTGCTCATCGAGACGCTGCTGGAAGCACTGGCGCACCGGATGGCGCTGCAGACGCCGGCCGCGCGTCCGGATGAGGCGCTTGCCGTGGAAGCGACGCGCCTCATCACACGCTACCTCGCCCCCGGCGACTCCGGCAGTCGTAGCTGATGCCGGCAGGACGCAGGCGGCTATCCACGCCGCGCCAGGCTGCGATGCTCCAGCCGGCTCAAGAGTCGTACGATCGGCCAGAGCAGCGCAAGGTAGACCAGCGCCGCGAGCACGATCGGGGTTGCGTTATAGGTGAGCGACTGCGCCTGTCGCGCATTGTTGAGCAGCTCCGGCAACGCGACGACGCTGGCCAGCGTGGTCAGCTTGATGACTTCCAGCGTATTGCTGATCAGGTCGGGAAGCACGTTGCGGGTAGCCTGCGGCAGGATCACCCAGCGCATGGTCTGCCAACGCGACAGGCCGGTGGAGCGCGCGGCGGCGGTCTGGCCGGCCGGTATGCTTTCGATGCCGGCGCGAAAGACCTCGCCGTAGTAGCTCGAGGTGTTGAGCAGGAAGGCGATCGCGACCGCCAGCAGCTTCGGGAGGTCGAGATCCAGGAACGGCGCGCCGAAGTAGATGAAGATCAGCAGCACCAGGGGCGGCAGCGCGCGGAAGACGTCGACGTAGGCCATCAGCAGCCAGTTGAGCCAGCGCACGCCGAGGCTGTGCAGCATCGCCACCAGCAGCCCTCCGGCCAGCCCCAGCGGCACCACGATCGCCGACAGCAGCAGGGTCATGTAGAAGCCCTGCAGCAGGAACGGCCACACCTTGCCGATGATCGCCGGGTTGAAGAAGTTGAGGGCCAGGTCCGACATCATCGCTTCCAGGCGAAACGCGTCTCCACCCACCGGCCCAGGATCACCACCGGCAGGAACAGCGCGAGATAGGCGGCTGCGCCGAGGGTGAGCGGCGTGGCGTTGCCGGCGAGACTGGCGGAGGACGAAGCCTGGTTGAGGATCTCGCTCAGCGCCACCACCGAGCCGAGGGCCGTGCCCTTGGTGGTTGCGATGACCCGGTTGGTCAGCGGCGGCACCGTCAGGCGCACCGCCTGCGGCAGCACGACATGCCCCAGCGTCTCTAGTCGCGAAAGACCGGTGCTGCGCGCAGCTTCCCACTGGCCCCGGGGCACCGCCAGGATGCCGGCCCAGAAGATCTCTTCGGCGAAGGCAGCCAGGACCAGCGTCAGCGACAGCCAGGTGGCGGCGAACGCGCTCATCGAGATGCCGGCCAGCGGCAGGGCGAAGTACAGCAGGATGATCAGCACCAGCGGCGGCAGCGCCCGCATCACGTCGGCGAAGACGACGATCGGCAGGTTCAGCAGCCTGGATCCGAAGCTGCGCAGCACCGCCAGCAACAGTCCGACCGCGACGCCGGCGATCACGATCAGGATGGCCAGGCCGACGGTGAGCAGCATGCCGTCGAGGATCGCCGGCAGGTATTGCCGGGCGACCTCCCCGTTGAAGAAGCTGAAGACGAAACGGTCCCAGGCGCTCAACGTGGACGCCCGGCGCTCAGTGCCTCAGGCTGCCGAGGAACTCCTTGAGCCGCGGATGCCGCGGCGCGCCGAACAGCTCCGCCGGCGCGCCCTGCTCCAGGACCTGACCCTTGTCCATGAAGACGATGCGATCGGCGGCGGCGCGCGCGAACTCCATCTCATGGCTCACCACCACCATGGTCATGCCGCTTTCCTTGAGCTCGCGCATCACGTTGAGCACGCCGCCCACCAGCTCCGGATCGAGTGCGCTGGTCGGCTCGTCGAACAGCACGATCAACGGCTCTAGCGCCAGGGAACGGGCGATGCCGACCCGCTGCTGCTGGCCGCCCGAAAGCTCGTTGGGGAATGCCTGGTACTTGTCGGCCAGGCCGACCCGATCGAGCGCCGCCCTGCCCTTGCGGTCGGCCTCCTCCCGACCCAGCCTCCGTACCTTGCGCAGCGCCAGCGTCACGTTGCCGAGCGCCGTCATGTGCGGGTAGAGATTGAACGACTGGAACACCATGCCGATCTTCTGGCGCAACTGATTGAGATCCACGCCCGGGCGCAGGATGTCGCTGCCGTCCACCCGGACCGAGCCGCTGTCCGGCTCCTCGAGCCGGTTGCAGCAGCGCAGCAAGGTGCTCTTGCCGGATCCCGACGGGCCGATGATGAAGACCAGCTCGTTCTGACCGACCGTCAGGTCGATGCCCTTCAGCACCGCATGGCTGCCGTAGGCCTTGTGGAGACCGGCGACGTCGAGTATCGACATCAGCAGCTGGGCTTGACCGGCGCCTCGTCGTAGCCGGACGTGCCGGGCTGGCCATGGCCCGGCGCGATGGTGGCGGAGGAAGAGTCCGGCGCCGGCTTCTCGCCGAACCATTTCTCATGCAGCTTCGCCAGCGTGCCGTCCGACTTCATGCACTTGATGGCCATGGAGACTTCGTTGCGCGCCGCGGTGTCGTCCTTGCGGAAGGGGATCGCCCACACCAGGCCGGTCTTGATGCGGTAGCTGGTCTTCACCTGGTTGTTCTGCTTTGCCGCCCATTGCGAGACGGTGTTGCCGGCGAGGTTGGCATCGGCGCGACCGGAGATCACGGCCTGCACGGCATCCGCATTGGTGTCGTAGATGCTGTACTTGAAGCCGTACTTGTCGGCGTTGGCCTTGGCCCAGGATTCGTAGGCGGACCCCTTGTTCACCGAGATGGTCATGCCCTTCGTGTCCTCCAGCGCGGCGATCGGCTTGGCGGCCTTCTTCTGGACGAACATGTAGTCGGTGTCGAGATAGCCTTCGGTGAACAGCATCGTCTTCGCCCGCTCCTCGGTGAGCGTGGTGGGCGCGAGGATGAAGTCGTACTTGCCGGCATTGAGCCCCGGCACGAGGCCGGAGAACTGCGTGCCCTCGATTTCGATCGGGCGGTTGAGGCGCCGGGCAATCTCATTGCCGAGATCGATGTTGAAGCCTTCCAGGCCGCCGCCGAGACGCGGCATTGCATGCGGTGCGAAGGTGGCGTCGACGCCGGTGCGGATCGGGCCCTTGCTGCCCTGTGCATGCACCAGCGCCGGTGGCGCCACCAGCATCACGGCGGCAAGCAGGCTGCCGATGATGCCGCGACGGATGAGGGGAGTTGCAGGGACTGGCAGCTTGGTCATTTCGGCTCCTATGATGGATGAGACCCAAGCAAGCTACATGCCACTACTCGGTCAGCGGCTTGCCCGCACCAACCCGTTCGACGATCAGCGAATAATGTTCCGGCCGGCGATGCATCGCGAAATTGAACACATGCTGACGGAAGGTGTCGCCAAGGGCAAGATCGCAATTGAAGAAGATGACCTCGTCGTCCTCGCTGGCCGCCTGGGCCGCGATCTCGCCAGTGGGCGACACGATGGCCGAGCCGCCGATCATGTGGAAGCCGTCTTCTGCACCGCATTTGGCGGCCGCGCCCACCCACAGTGCATTCTGGTGCGCATGCGCCTGAAGCAGCAGGAGATGGTGGAACATCCGCAGGTGCGGCGGCTCGGGCCAGTGGATGTTGTGCGACGGCGTGTTGTAGCCGAGCACCGCCACCTCGGCGCCCTGCAGGCCCATCACCCGGAACGTCTCGGGCCAGCGCCGGTCGTTGCAGATGCACATGCCGATCAGCGAATCCATCGTGCGCCACACCTTGAAGCCCTCGTTGCCCACCTCGAAATAGCGCTTCTCGAGATGCTGGAACGGGGCCTGCGGCTTGTGGTCGGCGTGGCCCGGCAAGTGGATCTTCCGATAGCGCCCCACGATGCGGCCGCCGCGATCGACCAGGATCGCGGTATTGAAATGCCGGCCTTCGGCGGTCAGCTCCGCATAGCCGAGGTAGAAGCCGATGCCGCACTCGCGCGCTAGGTCGAAGAGCGGCTGGGTTGCCGGGCTCGGCATCGACCGCTCGAAGAAGCGATCGACCTCCGCCGGATCCTCCATCCAGTAGCGCGGAAAGAAGGTGGTCAAGGCGAGCTCGGGAAAGACGACGAAGCCGGCGCCGCGCGCATGCGCTTCGCGCAGCAGCTCGAGCAGGCGTCGCACCACCGCCTCGCGACTGTCTGCCAGATGGATGGGCCCGAGCTGGGCGACTGCCATCGGAAAGGATCTCTTGTTCATGCGCCTGTTCCTGTCGTCTTTCTCTGCGGTCTTTCCTCGTGCCGCGGGCCTGCCGGCATCCACCCCGGCGCGCGCCGCTCCGGGCGGCGAGGCCCTCAACTGCCGTCCGCGTCCGGCGCCCTTGCAATCAGCGAGCTGAACAGCCTGGAACGCTCGCTCGGCTTGCGCTCCACGCGATAGGGCCCCGGCGAACGCCTTGCAATGAACATGCCAGAACCCCGGTCGGCAAGCAACTGCCCGTCCCGCACCACGGTGCGGCCGCGGCTGAGCACCACGATCGGCCAGCCAACGATGGCGCGGCCCTCGTAGGGCGTGTAGCCGACGTTGTCGTGGATCGCCGCGGCGGTGATGGTCGTCTTGCGCTCGGGATCCCACAGCGCGAGGTCGGCATCCTGGCCGATGGCGATGGTGCCCTTGCAATGGTCGAGGCCGTAGATCCGGGCGTGATTGGTGGCGGTCAAGGCGACGAACTGGCTCAGCGTCAGCCGGCCCTTGCCGACCCCTTCGGAGAACAGCAGCGGCAGGCGCAATTCGAGGCCCGGCACGCCGTTCGCCATCTCCTTGAAGGTGGTCTTGTCGCCCTTGGGCAGCTTGCCGCTCTCGTCGAAGCGATAAGGTGCGTGATCGGACGAAAACACCTGGAAGGTGCCGTTGGCCAGGCCCTGCCAGATCGCTTCCTGCGACTGCTCGTCGCGCGGCGGCGGGCTGCAGCAGAACATGGCGCCGTCGAGCCCCGGCCGATCGCTATCGCTCGCCGTCAGGAACAGGTACTGCGGGCAGGTTTCCGCGTAGACCGGCGCACCGACCACCTGTGCCGCCCGGATCGCCGCAGCGGCCTCGATGCCGGAGACGTGCACGATCAGCACCGGCGCGTCGAGCAGTCGCGACAGCTGGATCACGCGGCTGGTCGCCTCGCTCTCGGCCAGCGGATCGTGACTCACCGCGTGATACTTCGGCGCGCCGTGCCCGTTCGCCAGCAGGCGCTTGGCGATCCAGCGGATCATGTCGTGGTTCTCGGCATGCACCATGACCAGCGCGCCCTCGCGGCGCGCAAGATCGAGCACCTCGAGGATCTGGTAGTCGTCGAGCTTGAGCATGTCGTAGGTCATGTAGACCTTGAACGACGTGTAGCCCTGGGCGATCAGCGCCGGCAGGTCGTGGCGCAAAGACTGCTCGTCGGGATTGGCGACGATGAGGTGGAAGCCGTAGTCGATGACCGCCTTCGGACCGGCGCAGGCGTGATAGTCGGCGACCACCTTCGGCAACGACATGCCGCGATGCTGGGCGGCAAAGGGCACGATGGTGGTGGTGCCGCCGAAAGCCGCCGATACGGTCGCCGAATGGAAGTCGTCGGCGGTCATCACTCCGTTGCTGGAGATCTGCTCGACATGGCAGTGGCTGTCGATGCCGCCGGGCATCACCAGCAACCCGCTCGCGTCGATGTCTTCGCGGCCGGCCGGCAGCCGGTCGGCCAGCGCCGCGATGCGGCCGTCGACGATGCCGATGTCCCCGCTGCGCGTCTCGCTTTCGGTGACCAGGGTGCCGTTGCGGATGGTCTTGTCAAATTGCATGAGCGCTCCGTTCGCAAGGATGCCGGGTTGCGCTATTCTAATTTGCGAGGTTTGACTGATTTCGGGCATAGCGGTTGCTTGCCGCGGCATCCGCGCAACCGGACGCAGGCGAACATCTCGGTCAGAGGTGGACCCATGGAGAGTCCCCCGGAGCGGAGGACAGAGACGCAGACGTCGAAATCTCTGCCGGATGCCCCCGGCCTTTGGACCCGCACCGATGCTCATGGCGCGCGCCGCGTGCACCGGGTGATCTCGCAGAACGGCGAGCTCTATGTGAAGGTCGGCTGGCTCCTGCCGGTGGCCGTCCCGGTCGGCGAGCTGCCAGGCGAATGGGATCGCGTCGAATGAAGGCGCGGCCGGCGGCGACTGCGCGCCGTTCCGGATGCGCGTTACCGGGTCGTCGTCGTCGCAGCCGGGACCGCACTGTCGAATGGCACCTGCACCCGGCGACTGACGCCATTCGGTCCCGGGAAGTCGCTGAACAGGGCGCGCACCATCGCCGGCATCACCGGGGCAATCGATGCCGACTCGCCCTCGGACACCACCGTGCCTTCGAACAGCCTGGCGCCGGCACTGGCATTCCCGGCGGCCCGGCGTTCGCTGATCTCGACGCGCAATTCGCGTCGGTACAAGATGGCCTGGACGTAGCTCGCGCCCACCACCCCGTAGCTCATCGGATAGGGGGCGGCCCACAGATAGTGGTAATGGCCGTACGGGCCGTAGTACGGGGGCCAGCCCCAGAACGGGTCATAACTCGCATAGCCGTATGCCGGGTAGCCGTAGGTGACGGACTTGCCGCCATCGACCGCGAAGAGGACGGTCACCGCGAGATCGGCCTCTGTCGGCGTGGACGCCACCAGCCCCCGCCTGACCAGCGCATCGCGCACCAGGTCCGCGTAGCTGCGGAACTCCAGGCTTTCGGCCTGCTCCCGGGTGGGCACGATCACGAAGCTGCGCCCGGCCAGCCGGTTGCCGTCGGCCTGGTGGAAGGAGGTGACCTGCGCGGTGAGGTAGCTGGCGCAACCGGCCGTGGCACCGACCAGGGCGGCGAGCAGGACGAGCAGCAGCGGCCGCAGCAGGTGCGCCAGGACGGAGCGGGTACGGATCATCGGTTTGCCTCGTGGTTGACTTCCCGGAACGGCCCGTGCGCTGCAGGAGCCGCTGCATTTCCGATTGCCTTCCCGGGGAAACGGTTGCTTGACGATGGCGGCTGACAGGCCGCGCGCCGGCCGCAGCGATTATGATGCCCGGCCAAGCCGCCCTGCCGATCATGCGAGGCTGCCGCAACGCAGTTTGTATCATCGCCGGTTTGACGGGCATTCGACGGGCGACCCATGGATACGATCGAAGTTCACCAGTACCGCTCGCGCGCGCGCGGGCCGCGCCTGCTGGTGCTGGGCGCGGTGCATGGCAACGAGACCTGCGGCGCAACCGCCATCCGCCAGGTGGCGGCGGAATTCGCCAGCGGCGCGAGACGCCTGGCGCGGGGCGTGCTGACCCTGGTGCCGGTGGCCAACCCGGTCGCCTTCCGGCGCGGCACCCGCGAGGGCGACCGCAACCTCAATCGCGACTTCCGGCCAAGCGTCTGTCCGGAGAATGCGGAGGACCGCATCGCCAACCATCTTGCCCCGCTGCTCGTCGACCATGATGCCCTGGTCGACCTGCATTCCTTCGCCACGCCCGGCGCCGGCTCCTTCGTGTTCTTCGGCCCGCCCGACAACGACGGCGACCTCGAGCCGTTCCGGCGCGCCGCCGAGGAAGCGGCGCTGGCGCGCGCGGTCGGACCGAAGCGGCTGGTCTACGGCTGGCTTCCCGCCTACGCGAAAGGGGTGGCGCGACGCCCCGGCGGCAGCGTTGCCTACGGCATCGGTACCACCGAGTACATGCGCAGCCGCGGCGGCTACGCGGTGACCGTGGAATGCGGGCAGCATGCCGATCCCGCTGCGCCGACGGTGGCGCGCGCCGCCATCGACAATGCGATCGCGCTGCTGCGCCTCGGCGATGCCGACGCGCTGCCGGCGACCGGGTCGGCAGGGCATGAATTGATCGAGATGTGCGACGTCTTCGACCGGCAGTCGCCGGATGATCGCTTCGCGCGCGACTGGCGATCCTTCGATCGGGTCGCGGCCGGCGAGCCGATCGCCTACCGTGCCGGCGACGCCGGCGGCGCGGCCATTACCGCGCCGCAAGACGGCTATGTCGTCTTCCCGAGCCCGAATGCCATCCCCGGGCGCGAATGGTTCTACTTCGCCCGGCCGGGCAGCCGGCCGTGACTCCTGCCGGCGGCCACGACCAGGCGCCGCCGGCGATGGTCGACTGCTACCGCCTCGACCTGTCCCGCAGCGACCCGCGCGACCTGGCGCTGCTCGATGAAACCGAGCGCCAGCGGGCCGCCCGCTTCCGCTTCGATCGCGACCGCAGCCGCTTCATCGCCGCCCATGCGCAGGCGCGACGCCTGATCGGCCGGCACCTGGGCGTCGACCCGGACGCCGTGCGCTTCGCCACCACCAGCCACGGCAAGCCGATCCTGGCGGGCGACGCCGCGGCACTCGCCTTCAACCTCACGCACAGCGGTCCCGTCGGCTACCTGGCCATCGCCCCGTACAGCGTCGGCATCGACGTCGAGCAGCACCGTCCTTTCGACGACCTGCAGCCGCTGATCGACGACTACTGCAGCCCTGAAGAGATCGCCGCCCTGGCAGCCCTGCCGGCGCCGGCCCGGGCTTCCGCCTTCCTCCGGGTCTGGACGCGCAAGGAGGCGGCGCTCAAGGCGTGGGGAACCGGCATCGGCGCGGTGCCGCTCGACGCGCTCCATGTCGGGCTCGCCCACCCGGCTTCCGCGGCGCAGGAGGCGCTGTCCGGCATGACCCATGACGGCATCGCCTATCCGGCGCTGCGCCTGCTGACCCTGTCCGGCCGGCAGGAGGTGCTCAGCGTCGCCGCGGCCTGTAGCGCGCCCCTCGCGGTCCGACTGGCGGACGGAGCACCGGCATAGCAGGCCCGACTCGCAGGAACCTCGGACGCCGCCGGGTCGGCCGGTACCCGGCGGCGGCGTGCTACCTGCCGCCGGCGGCGCTCGCCATCGTCCCGCTGCCGTCGGAGGCCGCCAGCAGCGAGGCGTTGCCGCCGGCGGCGGTGGTGTCGATGCACAGCAGGCGCTCGACGAGGTAGCTCGAGGGAGCGACCGCCTCCGTCACCAGCGGCACGATCGGGCCTTCGCGGGCGGCCAGCGCCTGGCGCAGCAAACGAGCCCGCCCGGACGTTCCTTCGAAGGCCACCACGGCGATGCCCGGCAGTCCCTCGAGCCAGCCAGGTTGCTGCGGCATTCGCCGGGCATCGGCCAGCGCCAGCGGCACACCCTGCGACTGCCACATGCGTACGGCATCGGCCGCCGCCGCGGCCTCCGGGCCGGCGGCTGCCGCCAGTTCGGCCGGGTCGACCACCAGCACCGCCGCCGCCCCGGCGGCCAGCGCCTGCATCGCCTGGCCCAGTGCCGGTCGCAGCCCGGGGCCGAGACACAGCGCCGTGCCGCGTGGCACATGCCGCAGCCGGTTGCTTTCCCCGGTCGGGCCCGGCAGCGCGATGCCTTCGCCGGTCGACTGCGCGGCGCGGGCCAAGGCGGCGAGCAGCGGCTCGACTGCACTGCCGAGCCACGGTCCGAGCG
>JAEZQX010000288.1 GCA_023441105.1 Pseudomonadota bacterium
CGCGCCATCCTGGCGCAGGGCTTTCGAAGCGGGCTCCCGCCACGCGGCCCCCGCAACCGCGTCGTAGAGGGTGCTGAAATCCATCGGCGTATCCATCGGTGGCAGCCTCGGAGGCAGACGCATTGTAGGGACGGCGCGGCCTGGTCCAAGCGGTGCGGCATGCGATGACAGCGCCCCGCCCAGCCGATAACATAGCCGAATGTTCAGGCTTCAAGCATTCGCCGTCGTCCCGTCCCAACCATGACGGCCGTCCTGGTTCTCGAACAGGCCCTCAACGGACTGCAGTTCGGCCTGATGCTCTTCCTGCTGGCCGCCGGGCTGACACTGGTGTTCGGGATCATGGACATGATCAACCTGGCACACGGCTCGCTCTACATGGTCGGCGCCTTCCTCGCCGCCTGGTTTGCCCAGCTGAGCGGTTCGTTCGTTGTCGGCATGCTGCTGGCGATTCCCGCCACGGCCGTGCTCGGCATGCTGCTCGAGTCCACGCTGCTGCGCACGCTCTACGCGCGCGACCACCTGTCGCAGGTACTGGCCACCTTCGCGCTGATCCTGATCATCAACGAGAGCGTGCGGATGATCTGGGGAACCGACCTGGCGTTGGCCGCGCCGGCGGCGCTGGCCGGGCCGGTGGAGATCGTGCCGGGCCTGCTCTACCCGTCGTACCGTCTGGTGATCATCCTGGTGGGCGCGGCGCTGGCGCTGCTGCTGTACCTGCTGGTGGCGCGCACCAGGCTCGGCGCCCTGGTCCGCGCCGGCGCCTCCAACCGCGAGATGGCGATGGCCATGGGCGTCAACATCCGCCGCCTGTTCACCATCGTGTTCGGCATCGGCGCGGCGCTGTGCGCGGTCGCCGGCGCCCTGCTCGGGCCGCTCTTCGCGGTGCAGGTCGGCATGGGCGAGAGCATCCTGATCCTCGCCTTCGTGGTCATCGTGATCGGCGGCATCGGGTCGATCCGCGGCGCGCTGTTCGGCTCCTTGCTCGTCGGGATGGTCGACACCTTCGGTCGCACGCTGCTGCCCGAGTTGTTCGGCTTGTTCCTGCCGCCGCAGTGGGCCAGCGCGACCGGCCCGGCCATCTCGTCGGTCATCGTCTACCTGCTGATGGCGGTGGTGCTGTTCATCAAGCCCCAGGGGCTGTTTCCGGCGCGCGGATGACGGCCGCCGCCCCGACCGTCTCGCCCGTGGCGCGCATCGTGCTCGTCGCGGTGGCGCTCCTGCTTGTCGCCTTTCCCTGGATCGCGCGACTGCTCGACGCCGACTTCTACATCAGCACCGCCAGCCGGATCGGTATCTTCGCCATCGCAGCCACCAGCCTCAACCTCATCCTCGGCTACGGCGGGCTGGTGTCGTTCGGGCATGCCGCCTTCGTCGGCGTCGGGGCCTATACGGTCGGCGTCATGATCGATGGCGGCATCGTCAACGGCTGGCTCGGCTTCGGCGCGGCCATCCTCGCCGCGGCGGCATTCTCGGCGGTGATCGGCGCGATCTCGCTGCGCACCCGCGGCGTCTACTTCATCATGATCACGCTGGCGTTCGCGCAGATGCTGTTCTTCCTGACCAACTCGGTGAAGGCCTATGGCGGCGACGAAGGACTGAGCCTGCTGGCGCGGTCCGATTTCGGCCTCGGCCTCGACCTGCAGGACGACACCGTCTTCTACTACCTGGTGCTGTTCCTGCTGGCGCTGGTGATCCTGCTGGTGCACCGGCTGGTGCATTCGCGGTTCGGGCGGGTGGTGCAGGCGATGCGCGAGGACGACCTGCGGGCCGAGGCGATCGGCTTTCCCACCTATCGCTACAAGCTGATCCTGTTCGTGATCGGCGGCGCGCTCGGCGGGCTTGCCGGCGCCCTGATGGCGAACCAGCAGAACTACATCAGCCCGAACCTGCTGCACTGGACCCAGTCCGGGACGCTGATGGTGATGGTCATCATCGGCGGCGTCGGCACGCTGTTCGGCGGCGCGCTCGGCGCCCTGGCGCTGCTGGTGCTGGAGGAGGTGGCGGCGGACCACACCACGCATTGGCAGTTCTACGTCGGCTGGATCCTGCTCGCGGTCGTGCTGTTCGCGCCGCGCGGCCTGATGGCGCTGCGCATCGGCCGCCGCCGGGAGGCGGTGCGCGCGGAGGAGCGGCGATGAGCCTGCTGTCACTCGCCAACCTGTCGAAGCGCTTCGGCGGCGTCAACGCAACCGACGACGTCTCGCTCGAGGTGGCCGAAGGCGAGGTGCATGCGCTGCTGGGCCCCAACGGCGCAGGCAAGACCAGCCTCATCAACCAGATCTCCGGGGCGCTCCTGCCGGACCAGGGCCGGATCCTGTTCAAGGGGGAGGACATCACGCGGCTGCCGACGCATCAGCGCGTCGCCCGTGGGCTGGTGCGCTCCTACCAGATCACGCGGCTGTTCAAGTCCTTCTCCGTCCTCGACAACGTCGCGCTCGCGGTGCAGGCCCGTACCGGCTCGAGCCTGTCGTTCTGGCGTCCGGTGGCCCGCGAGACGCCGCTGTTCGACGAGGCTCGGGCGCTGCTCGCCGACATCGGGCTCGAGGCGCAGGCCCAGGTCCGCGCCGACCGCCTCGCCCATGGGGAGCAGCGCGCGCTCGAGGTCGGCTTGGCCTTGGCGACGCGGCCGGGCCTGCTGCTGCTCGACGAGCCGTTGGCCGGCACCGGACCGGAGGAGTCGGCGCGCATGGTGGCGCTGATCGAGCGGCTGCGGACCACGACCACCGTACTACTGGTCGAGCACGACGTCGAAGCGGTGTTCCGGCTGGCCACGCGGGTGACGGTGCTGGTCAACGGCAGGGTCATCGCGTCCGGCGAACCGGCGGCGGTGCGCCGCCATCCGGCGGTGGTTGCTGCCTACCTCGGCGAGGAGGCGGCGGCATGACGGCGGGTGATGCCGCGCCGCTGCTGCGCGTGGAGCGACTGGAGACCGCCTATGGCGCCAGCCAGGTGTTGTTCGGCATCGACTTGCGGATCGACGCCGGCGAGGTGGTCGGGCTGCTGGGCCGCAACGGGATGGGCAAGACGACGCTGATCCGCTCGATCTGCGGACTGGTGAAGACGCGCGGCGGCAGCATCGCCTTCGCCGGCGCGCCGATCCGCAACCTGGCGGCGGACCGCGTGGCGCGGCTGGGAGTCGGGCTGGTGCCCGAAGGGCGGCAGGTCTTCCCGAACCTCACGGTCGACGAACATCTCACCGCCTTCACTGCGAATCGCAATCGTTCCGCACAGCCGTGGACACCGCAGGCGGTGTACCAGCTCTTTCCGCGGCTGGCCGAGCGCAGCGACAACATGGGCAACCAGCTCTCCGGCGGCGAGCAGCAGATGCTGGCGATCGGGCGCGCGCTGGTGACCAACCCGAAGCTGCTGGTGCTGGACGAGGCCACCGAGGGGCTGGCACCGCTGATCCGCGAGGAGATCTGGCGCTGCCTCGACCAGCTGCGGCGGGCGGGGCAGACCATCCTCATCGTCGACAAGTACGTCAACCGGCTGATCGAGCTGGCCGACCGGCACGTCGTCATCGAGCGCGGTCGGCTCGCCTGGCAGGGCACGTCCGCGCAGCTCGACGCCGACCGGTCGCTGTGGAGCCGCTATCTTGGCGCCTGAACAGGCGGGAGAACAAGCCATGCCGTCAACTGCGGGTTCATCGGCAGGCAGCGCCTGCTTCGTGACCAATGTCCGGGTCGCCTTCGGCGACTGCGATCCGGCCAACATCGTCTACTTCCCCAACTTCTATCGCTGGCTCGACCAGGCGACCCACGACCTGTGCGAGGCGGCGGGATTCGAGTTGATCGCCGTGCGCCGCGACCGCAACTGGGTCGGTTTTCCCCTGGCCGAGGCTGGCGCGCGCTTCCACCGGCCGGCCACCATCAATGACCTGCTGCGCATCGAGACGCGCATCAAGGAATGGCGTCCAAAGATGTTCCTGCTCGAGCACCGGATCCTGCGCGACGAGGTGCTCCTGGTCGAAGGCTGGCAGACCCGGTTCATCGGCGTGCACCTGGCGGAGCAGGGCGGTCGCCTCGCGGCACTGCCGCTACCGGCGGAATTCATCGCCGCGATCGACCGCGTCATCGGCTGAACCTCCCATTGTGCACCGCGGTAGGGCACTTCGGCGTGTACCGCGCCGCAGGACCGTCGCGGCCCGCCGTCGGGCGGAGACCGCTTCGCCAACGCCCGGCGCCCTTCAAAATGGCTGCGAAGGCAGGTCCGGCAGTCAAACGAACGGGATCGGGCAACGGGGCGTCGTGTGACCAGTGGTTCAGTCAATGCAGGATCCGGCGAGGTCGCGCAGGCGGCGTTCGCGGCCGATGCCGTTGCCGACGAACGGGCGCAGCGATGGCGCCGCCATTCGCGCAACATGCAGGCGTTCATCAGCGCCTCCTATTGCGTCGACGCAGCCTGCATGGCGCTGCTGGCCGCGGCCGGCGCCTTGTCCTGGAAAGTGCCGTTGGCTTTCCTGTTGCTGTTCGCGGCCTGCAGCGGCTTCTTCACCTTCGCGCTGCTGCGCAGCCCGCACAAGCGCTTCAGCGATCCCTACCTCACCGTGCCGCAGATGCTGGTCGCCTCGACCATCCAGTTCGGCTTCATGCTGTGGGCGCCGCAGATCGGCGTGCCGGTCCTCACCGGTCTGTTCATCGTCGTCGGCTTCGGCGCCCTGCGGCTCAACCTGTCGCAGGCGAGCCTGGCGTCGCTGTGGCTGACGGTCGGCGTGAGCATCGTGATGGGCGTGCGCGGCGAGGAGCTGTCGATCCCGCTCGCGACGGCGACGCAGCGGTTCATCAGCGGCTTGTGGATCTCGTCGGTGGTGGCTCGCGCCATCATGCTGGGCCAGTATGGCGCCCAGCTGCGCAAGGCGCTCGTCAAGCGCAACGAGACGCTCGCCCGCACGATGGAGATCGCCGAGCGCCTCGCCAGCCGTGACGGGCTGACCGGCGCGCTGAACCGGGGCAACATCCTCAAGTCCATCGATGCCGAGCGCGTACGCATGATGCGCAAGGGGCAGGCGTTCAGCATCGTGCTGCTCGACCTCGATCACTTCAAGCGCATCAACGACGGCTTCGGCCATCTGGTGGGCGACCAGGTTCTCCGGCGGGTGGTTGCCGAGGTCGGCGCGCAGTTGCGGGCGACCGACCAGCTCGGACGCTATGGCGGCGAGGAGTTCCTCCTGCTGCTGGGCGATTGCGTCGACGAAACCCGGGGCCGGCAGGTGGTCCAGCGGATCCTGGATGCCATCGAGGTGTTCGACTGGGAGGAGATCGCCCCCGGCTTGAAGGTGACCAGCTCGGCGGGGCTCGCCACCGCCCGGCCGGACGAGACGGTGAACCAGCTCCTCAGCCGCGCGGACCGCGGCCTGTACCAGGCCAAGAATGCCGGCCGCAATCGACTTTGCATCGCCTGACGGCCCTGATCGGTCCGAAAACACGTCACCGGTCCCGAAAAAAGCCCTCCCTGGCGGAAAGTTTTGCTTCCTGGCCCTCCTACTCTGTCATACTGCGCGCTGCATTGAGAATGCAGTCCGGCCCCTGGCCGGAATAATCTTCGTTAGGAAAGTAAGTGAGTACAGGTACAGTCAAGTGGTTCAATGATGCGAAGGGTTTCGGCTTCATCAGCCCGGACGGTGGTGGTGAAGACGTTTTCGCACATCATTCCGCAATCCAGGGCACCGGCTTCAAGTCGCTGCAAGAGAACCAGAAGGTCTCCTTCGACGTGGTCACCGGCCCCAAGGGCAAACAGGCTGCGAACATCCAGATCCT
>JAEZQX010000290.1 GCA_023441105.1 Pseudomonadota bacterium
CGGCAGGGCCAGGGCGGAGCCCGCGGCCGTGCCGCCGAGCAGCAGGCGCCGCCGCAGCGGAAGCGCCGGGGTCGAGGAGGTCGAGGACTTCATGCAGCGCCAGATGGCGATCGTTCAGCGCGCATCGCCATCGAGCATCGCCCGCCACTGATAGATGCGTTCGAGGGCCAGCCGCGGCGTCAGCTCGTCGACCGACAGGCTGCGCAGTTCGTCGCCGATCTGCCTGATCTGCTCCGCCTGCGGTGACTCCGGCGCCGCCTCGAGCCCGGGCAACTGCTCCCCGGTTGCGTCGGGCGGCTCGGCGGGCGCGGCAGCGAACAGATCCATCTGCGGCTGCTGCGCGGCTGCCGCCTGCTCGAGGGATTGCAAGGTGCCGCGGGCATGCCGCAGCAGGCTTGCCGGCAGCCCGGCCAGTCGCGCCACCTGCAGGCCGTAGCTCTGGCTCGCCGGTCCCTGGCGGACCTGGTGCAGGAAGACGATCCCGCCGGCATGCTCCGCCGCGGCCAGGTGAAGGTTGGCGGCGGCCGTGGACTGCGTCGCGAGGGCGGTCAGCTCGAAGTAGTGGGTCGCAAACAGCGTCAGCGAACGGCTGGTCTCGAGCAGGTGGAAGGCGATGGCATGCGCCAGTGCCAGGCCGTCGAAGGTCGAGGTGCCACGGCCGATCTCATCCACCAGCACCAGCGACCGCTCGGTGGCGGCGTTGATGATCGCTGCCGCCTCGGTCATCTCGACCATGAAGGTTGAGCGGCCACCGGCGAGATCGTCGGAGGCGCCGATGCGGGTGAAGATCCGGTCGATCGGCCCGATCACGCACGACTCCGCCGGCACGAAGCTGCCGCACCAGGCCAGCACGGCGATCAGCGCCACCTGGCGCATGTAGGTCGACTTGCCGCCCATGTTCGGGCCGGTGATGACCAGCAGCCGCTGCTCCTGATCCATCTCGCAATCGTTGGCGATGAAGCGCTCGACGACCTTCTCGACCACCGGATGCCGACCGCCCTTGATGCGGATGCCGGGGTGCTCGCCGAGCTCGGGGCGGATCCAGCGCGACTGTTCCGCCACCGTCGCGAGCGCGTGGCAGCAATCGAGGGCGGCGATGGCGCGCGCCAGCTGCTGCAATGCCGGTATGTGCGGCGCGAGCGCCTGCAGCAGTTGCTCGTAGAGCGCCTTCTCTCGCGCCAGTGCGCGTTCGCGCGCCGACAGCGCCTTGTCCTCGAACGACTTCAGCTCGGCGGTGATGTAGCGTTCCGTGCCCTTGAGTGTCTGGCGGCGGCGGTAATCGGCGGGCACCTTGTCCGCCTGTGTGCGCCCCACCTCGATGAAGAAGCCGTGCACGCTGTTGTAGCCGACCTTGAGCGAGGCGATGCCGCTGCGCTCGCGCTCGCGCTGCTCCATCTCGGCAAGGACGCTGTCGCAGTCGCGATCCACCGCGCGCAGCTCGTCGAGCGTTCCGTCGAAGCCGTCGCGGATCACGCCGCCATCGCGCACCAACGCTGCCGGCTGGTCCGCCAGCGTCTCGCGCAGCAGCGCCCCGATGGCCGGATCGATGGCGGCGGCCAACCTGAGCTGGGCGACAGCCGAGTTCGGCTCGCTGTCGACCGTGCCGCCGCGCGACTGATGCAGCAACTCGAGGCATTGCGAAAGAACCGGCAGTGCGTCCTCGAGCGCTGCAAGCTCGCGCGGCCGCGCGCTGCCGAGGGAGATCCGGGTGGTGATGCGCTCGATGTCGGCGCAGCCTCCCAGCAGGCGCCCGATCGGCTGCGTCAGGCGGTGGGTGATCAGGCATTCCACCAGATCCTGGCGCGACCGCACTTCCGCCTTGTCCTGCAGCGGCGCGAGCAGCCATTGGCGCAGCAGCCGGCTGCCGGCGGCGGTGGCGCACTGGTCGACGCGTGACAACAGGGTCTCGCCCCGTTCCTCCTGCAGCGGCTTGACCAGCTCGAGGTTGCGGCGCGCCACAGGATCGATGGCGATCAGTGCGTCGCGCCGCAGGCGCCTGATCGGCTGCAGGTGGCGAAACGGCTGGCCGAGGGTGAGCGCAAGATACTCCAGCAGCGCGCCGATCGCGCCGACGGCAGCTGGTTGGTCGGCGATCTCGGTGGAATGCAGCGTGTGCAGACCGAGCGTCTCGCGCAGCAGGCGCTCGCCGCGGGCCGGGTCGAAATGCCAGTCCGGCCGCTCGATCAGCGGCACGCTGCCGGCGGCCTGCAGGCGCTGACGCAGCCGGCCAAGCAAGGCGAGGTGCGGCTTGACCATGCCTTCCGCCACCAGCAGCTCGGCCGGGCCGATCCGCTCGAGCTCGGCCTCGACTTCGGCCTGGGCTACTTCGGTCACGCAGCAATCGCCGCTCGCTGCCACGATCGATGCCAGCAGGATCCGTTGCGCCTTCGGGGTGCCCGGCAGCATCGCCAGCGCCACCAGCGGGCGGTCTTCCCGCTCCGGCAGCAACTGGGCGTCGGTCAGGGTGCCCGGGGTGATGGTCCTGATGACCTTGCGCTCGACCGGCCCCTTGGTGGTTGCCGGGTCGCCGATCTGCTCGCAGATCGCGACCGCCTCGCCGAGCGCGACCAGCTTGCCCAGGTAGAAGTCGAGCGCATGCACCGGCACGCCGGCCATCGGAATCGGCTCGCCTGCCGATGCGCCGCGCTTGGTGAGCGTGATCGACAGCAGCGGCGCCGCCCGCTTCGCGTCGTCATGGAAGAGCTCGTAGAAATCGCCCATGCGATAGAAGAGCAGGGCGTCCGGATGGTCGGCCTTGATGCGCAGGTACTGCTGCATCATCGGCGTGTGCGACGACAAGTCGCCACCTGCGGGGCCGGTACCGCCTCTGCTTTTCAGGCTCTCGAGTTCCCTCGCTGCTGTCATTCCGGGCGAATTCCTGGTGGTCTCATGCAATCGATCATCACTGGTTGACGGTGCGGTGCCGTGTCCTCTCATGAGCCAGGCGCAGCCATCCCCGACTCCCTGAAGGGCCTGCGCCATCGATGGAGAAAGCCATTCGAGCTTCGTACCGCATTGCGCGGAGCACTGAACTTGATGGCAGGGCGCCCGCGGTCGCCATTATCAGGGCAACCCAGGTAATCGATGAATTGTCAAGGCCGCCGCCGGCGGCACCGTTCGTGCCCGACTGGCCCGCAGGAATAGGGCCACGGGCCGTGTGACACACGGGCTGCGGAGCAAGCCGCGGCGACAGATGGGCAAGCCTCGCGGCAGCGTCCTGACCGCGCCGGCGCATTCTAGCTCGGTCGCGGCATTTCGTGGAAGCGGTCGGCGCCTTGCGCGTCGCTGCTCCTGCCCTCGATCAGGTCCGCAGGACTGCCGCGGTATGCAGGATGGACACCATCGTCGAGCTTTGCGCGTCCAGCTCGTTGAAGCTCCCTTGCAAAGCTTCATCGAGGCAGAGAGATGGGCAGAGCCTTCAACGTCGTTGACGCAGGGTGAGGTGCCTGTCGCGCGCGAGTGATGGCGGACAAGAGCGCGATGCGATATCTCGTGATCCGAGCTTTGCTTGCCACCGGCGAGTCTTGGCTTGACCAATCAGATGACGTCCTCGAGCCCTCGGCCCACGGAATGGCAGTCAATCTGTATTGGCGGCAGACCGAGCCAATTGATGCAAATAGGCATCAGATGTTTACCCAAGGGCCAATATGGATGAAAGGCGACTTGCGCTAACGTGAAGCTGTTGTACTGAATTCCGCTTCGATGACCAGGCCAGATGGCTTCCAAAAGGGGAGAATGATGAAGAAGATCGTTTCCATGCCCGTCATGCTTGGAACACTGCTTGCCGGCGGCCTTGTCGCTGGATGCGGCTCCATGCAAAGCAGCAGTTCCGCCCAGACCAGTCCGATGCCCGAGGTGAGTGATCAGAGGGTTTGCGAGATTCAACGGCAATGGACAAGCATGACGCCGGATGAACAAACTGCCGCACTGAACTATCACCTGAGGACGCTTACCCGCCAGTACGACAAGGAGGACCTCGCCGCGCTCCGGCGACGGGTGCAGAGCGCGAGGTGCTGAGCGCGAGGGGCTGAGCGCGAGGGGCTGAGCGCAGCGTCACCAGCTTTCCCCGGTTTCCGTATTCCTTAGCATCTTTGCCGACAGAGTGCCGTAAGCCATCAGAGCTGTGCACGCGCCTGGCCCGTCGGTACGGCGGGCAATCCAAGGCAGGGTGGGGCGGGCGATTCGTGACGCTTATGTGAATCGTCGCTCTCAATAAGCAGGGTCCGAGGGTCGGGCGGACGCCCCGGCGGGAAGCGCCCGTAGCGACCGCCGCTGCGCTCCGTCCAGTATGCCGACGATCCCGCGGATATTGGCGTTCGGGCGGCAACGCATCGACGGCCGTCGACTGCCGCTGCGATCGCAGTCGGGCATGACGCTTCCAAGGCCAGACAACGGGCTGATGCCGGTTGTCCGCCGTGCCCCAGCCGGCCATCGTCCCGATCACCGGCCTGTTGCTGCCGGTCACTGCCGCTCCCTGGCAGACGATCGACTCCTGACGGAGGCTGCTCTTGTAAACAACAGTGTCGCGCTCGCAGCCACTGCGACTATCGATTCGACTGCGAGATAGACAGCCTCTGCCGCTGCGGGCTACTATTTTTCGCTGCGAGCCTTGCCAGGCCGGGGGAGTCCGTTTCCTTTGACACGCGGACTGGCGTCCTGTCGCAGCCTGTCGCTCCCCCGGAGGTCGCTCGGCCGAGGGCCCAAGGTGATCCTTTTGATCGGCCGCCGCTCGATGCGCGGATCGGATCCTGATGGGATCTGTCCGGCAGCGATTCGCTGAGACTGGGGATGGACTTCAACTGGATCCTGATCGTCTGGTCCATGTCCGCGTCGGCGAGCCTGACGTTGGCGGTCATGCATCTGATCGTCTGGCTGAAGGACACGTCCGCCAGGGCCCATCTGCTGTTTCTCCTCGCGGCCGTTGCCGCGGTCGCCATGGCGTTCTGCGAGTTGCGGATGATGTGGGCGCAGACGCCGCAGGAGTACAGCGACGCAGTGCGCTGGGCGCACGTGCCGATATGGGTCCTCATCCTCTCGCTGACGGGCTTCGTGATGGTTCATCTGCGGGCCGGACGAAGATGGCTGGCGTGGACGGTCGTTGTCGTCAGAACGTTTGCATTGCTCCTGAACTTCCTGGCAGACCAGAACCTGAACTTTCGCGAGGTTACGGGCCTGCACGGTACTTTGTTCCTGGGCGAGTTGGTCGCCGTGCCCGACGCCGCAGCCAGTGCGTGGACGCTGGTCGGTACCCTCGGCATGCTCCTGTTCATCGCCTTCGTCGTGGATGCCTCGATCACGGTGTGGCGGCGCGGTGAGCGTCACCTGGCCTTGGTGACGGGGGGGAGCATCGTGCTGTGTGCGTCCGCCGGCACCGTCCAGATCACCCTGATCGTCCTTCAGCTCCTGGATTGGCCGTACATGGGAAGCCTGTTCTACATGGCGATAGTCGGTGCCGCGAGCTATGAGATGGGCAACAGCCTGGTCGCTGCCGCGCAGACGACGTCCCGCTTGCAGGCAAGCGAGGCCAGGCTGCTTGAGACCGAGCAGCGCCTGGATGATGCAGCGGGTGCCGCCGAGCTCGGATCATGGGAATGGAATGTCCATCGTGAAGAGATCTGGGCAACCGACCGATGCCGCGCGTTGTTCGGCATTGCCAGGAATGAGCGACTCGAGTTCAGGGGAGTGCTCGATATAGTCCATCCGGAAGACCGGGACACCCTGCTGAAGGCATTGCAGACCTCGCTCGAGAATCGTGCTGCCCTTGAAGCCGAGTACCGCGTGTTGCTGCCGGACGGGAGCATGCGCTGGATCTTTACTAGAGGTCGCGTAACCAGTGCGGCGGGCAGCAGCGAGTCGATCTTGCACGGTGTTTCGATCGATATCTCGGCGCGCAAGCAGCTGGAGGAGCGATTCCGGCGGGTGGTGGACGTGGCGCCGGTCGGCTTGATGATCCTGGGCCAGGCCGGCACGATCGAGCTGGTCAACCCCTGGATCGAGAGCACCTTCGGATATGGGAACGGAAAGCTCATCGGGCAGCATATCCACGCGCTCTTCCCGCGATCTGCCAGGCATCGACTGGATGGAGAGGGCTCCTTTTGTGTGGCCGACTCGATCACGGCCGGCCGGATGGCCGGGTTGAAATCGACCGGACGGCGCGCGGACGGCAGCGAGCTGGAGCTGGAGATCCGCGCTGATTCGGTTCCGGCGATGAATGGATCAGGCGCGCAGATCCTCGTCACGATGATCGATATCACCGAACGCGAGCGCAGCCAACGTGCCCTTGCGCAGGAGCGCGCATTCCTGCGACAGGTGATCGACATCGACCCGAACCTCATCTTCGCGAAGGACCGCCAGGGCCGCTTCACCCTTGCCAATCAGGCTGTTGCCGATATCTACGGCACCACGGTGCAGGACCTGATCGGGAAGACCGATGCCGATTTCAACAGCAAGCCCGAGGAAGTCGCGCACTTCCGCCAGGTCGACACCGAGGTCATGGATTCCTTGGACGAGCGAAGGGTGGCGGAGGAAGAAATCACCGACGTCCACGGCAGGGTTCATTTTCTCCAGACGGTCAAGCGGCCGATCGTCGGGCCGGACGATGTCGCGCACCAGCTGGTCGGAACGGCGACGGACATCACGGCGCGCAAGCGTGCCGAAGAGTCCATCAGGAATTCCGAGGAGTTCAATCGCTCGATCCTCTCGTCGCTGCAGGACCATGTGGTCATCCTGGATCGCGACGGTGTCGTGCTCGCCGTGAACGATGCCTGGAGTGAGTTCCGGTTGCCTCCAGGCACCCCGAAACCCCTGGGAGAATGGTCGGTCGGCTGCAACTACCTCGATGTCTGCACCTACTCTCCTTCGGATCGGGACGCGACCGGCGAACGGGCCAGGGAAGGAATCAGGTCCGTGCTCAGCGGCAAGAGCGCGTTGTTCAGCATGGAATACAGCCCGAGCTGGCCGTCGGCATCCGGCTGGATACTGATGCGGGTTCTGCCGCTCAAGCGTGGATCCGGAGGGGTGGTGATCTCGCACAGGGACATCACCGACCGCAAGGAGGCGGAATTGGAGTTCGTGCAGCAGCGCAACGAACTGGCCCATTTCTCCCGCGTGACCATGCTCGGCCAGCTGTCGGGTTCGCTCGCGCACGAGCTCAATCAGCCGCTGGCCGCAATCCTCAGTAACGCCCAGGCCGCCTTGCGCTTTCTCGCTCACGACAACTACGATCGCGAGGAAGTGCGGGAGATCCTGTGTGACATCGTGAGCGACGACAAGCGCGCCGGCGACGTCATCCAGGGCTTGCGCATGCTCCTCAAGAAGGGCGAGACGCGGCATGAGCTGGTGGATCTGAACGAGATGGTTCGGGACGTCGCAAAGCTGGTCCGCAGTGAAATGGTCAATGCCCGCGTGACCCTCACGATGGACCTGGCTGAAGATCTGCCGTGGGTGCCGGGAGATCGCGTGCAGATCGAGCAGGTCCTGCTCAATCTCGTGGTGAACGGCAGCGACGCGATGGCCAACTCACCGGTTCATGAGCGCCAGCTGCTGGTCGGCACCGGGCGCCGCGGTAGCGATGAACTGGAGGTTTTCGTTGTTGACCACGGGCCGGGCCTCCAGCCCGAGGAAATCGAGAAGGTATTTGAGCCCTTCTACACGACCAAGGTCGGCGGCTTGGGCCTCGGATTGGTGGTCTCGAGAAAGATCGTCAATGCCCATGGCGGAAGACTCCAAGCTGCCAGCAACTCGCACGGCGGCGCGACCTTCTCCTTTTCCCTGCCCATAAGTCCAGGAGCTTGAAGATGAGCGACGCAGGTCCGGTTGTGTGCGTTGTCGATGACGACGCTTCCTTCAGACAGGCGGTGACGCGTCTGGTTCGATCGGCCGGGATGAAGGCCATCGCCTACGGCTCGGCGCAGGAGTACCTCGGCAGCTTCGACGCGAACCGGGCGGGCTGCCTCGTCCTGGACCTGTCGATGCCGGGTCAGACGGGCCTCGACCTCCAGAGAACGCTTGCTGGCGGAATGGGAGCGCCGCCCATCATCTTCGTCACCGGCCAGGGTGACATCCCGGCAAGCGTGCAGGCGATGAGGCGAGGTGCGGTGGAGTTCCTGACCAAGCCGGTGGATGACGTCGTGCTGCTCGACGCGATTCGCAGCGCGATCGCAAAGGATGAGGCCGATCGCTTGGCGCTGGCCGAGCTGGCAGCCGTCCAGCGCTCTCTTGCCACGCTGACGGCAAGGGAGTCCGAGGTGCTCCGTCACGTCATTTCGGGCAAGTTGAACAAGCAGATCGCCGGCGACCTCGGAACGGTGGAAAAGACCATCAAGGTGCACCGCTCCCGCCTGATGGCAAAGCTTCAAGTGAGGTCGGTAGCCGCGCTAGTGAGGCTAGCCGCGCAGGCAGGCGTACGGCCGATGGCGTGAGCTCCCGCGAAGGGCTGGGCTCTCTCTTGCAGCGGTGTTTCAGGTTGGTCCAAAGACCAATTTGCGGGTGTCTGGGGGCGTGTTAGGTTGCTGCGGTGAGTACCACCCGGCGACTAATTGCGGTAGTCGATGACGAGGTCTCAGTCCGGAAGGCGCTCCAAAGGCTCCTGCGGTCTGCAGGCCTTGACGTTGAAGTATTCCCGTCCGGCGCCGCATTCCTCCGCTCATTGCCTGACTCCGTGCCGGACTGTCTTGTGCTCGACCTGCACATGCCCGATGTCAACGGCTTTCACGTCCAGGAGCGGATCGCGCAATTGGGCATCCGCCTGCCGATGCTGATCATCACCGGTCACGATACGCCCGAGGCCCGCACGCGCGCGATCGCGGGGGGCGCGGACGTCTACCTGCTCAAGCCCATCGATGACCGCGTGTTGCTCGATGGCATCGGCTACGCGCTTTCACGCCACGGAAAGGAATAGGCGGCGGGGCTGCCAACGTTCGATCCCGGGCCCGCTTGCGGGACTGTAGCCCGGCGACATTTCTTCCCGGCATTGCCGCTGCCATTCCCATAGCCATTGCCGATGCCGCGCCCATTTGCTCAGCCCGGGGGGGGCTGGTCGGTCTCGCTCAGCGCTGAATCCGGGTTGACTGCCACCCACCACATGAAGATCTGATATCCCAGGGCCAAGAGGGTGGCGCCGACGAACATCCCCAGGATGCCGCTGCTCGCCAGGCCGCCCAGTGCGCCCAGCAGGATGACCGGCATCGGTGCATCGACACCTCGACCGAGCATCAGCGGCTTCAGCACATTGTCCAGCATGCCAGCCAGGATCAGGAGCACGGTGTAGACGATCGATGCCGCCATGCCGTAGGTGCCGCTGGTCCAGATGTAGCCGATGACTGGCAGCGTCACCAGGAGCGCCGGCACCTGCGCGATTCCAAATACCAGCACGACCAGGGCGAGGACGCCGGGAAAGGGTACGCCTGCGAGCACCAGGATGACACCGACCACGATAGCCTGGATGAATGCCACTCCCAGGACACCCTGGGCCACCGCACGGATGGTGGCCGTACAAAGCCTGGCGAACTCCTCGCCGTGGCGCGAGTCCATCACGCGCTGGAAGATCGACCGCGTGCTGGCGGCTCCGGTCTGCCCGAAGGCCATGAGGATCCCGGCGATGATGAAGGAAAGCAGGAACATCAGGACCGCGATCGCTACGCGGGAGGCCATCTCCAGCGCCTTCGCCGCCAGATCGGGAACCCTCAACTGGATACTGTGGACGAGGGAAGGAAGATCCGCGCTGGCCTGGGACCAGAGCCCGTGGACTCGCTTGCCGACCAGGGGCCACTCGGCGACCTCCGGTGAAGGCGGAGGGAAGCGAAAGGTCTTGTCGACGACGCTGGTGAAGAAGTCATGCACCGAATTGCCGAGCGAGACCAGCAGTACTGCCGTGGGAAGGACGATCAGCACGATGCCGGACGTCACCAGGAGCGTGGCTGCGAGTCCCTGCTTGCCTCCCAATCGGTGTGCCAGCCCCTGTTGCGCAGGATAGAGGGTGACCGCCAGGATGACCGCCCAGGCCATCAACGAGATGAACGGGGCGAAGATCCGATAGCACAGGACCACCATGGCGGCGATCAACCCGGCCCGGATCAAAACATCGAGCAACCTTCCCGAGTAGCGGACGTCTTGATCGGTCTCGCGCTTGGCATAGGTATTCATGGATCCGCCTCCTTGATGCCTCGGTCAGGCTCCCGCCGGTACACCTGCGGCACCGTCGCGGCTGCGGGCGTCGACGCCTCGGCGATCAGCTGTCGGCCGGCCCGAAGACGCCAGCCGCTACTGTGGACCGAGGCAGGTGCAGTAGGAAGGTTGGACCAAGGTCCAATAGGCCCGGTCAAGGCTCCCCCGGCAGACTCTTGATTGGATGGACCGAGAGCGGGAAGGCCAGAGCGGGTGCGTTCGCATCCCGGGATCGTGCACCCGAAAGACTTGCTGATGCAGCATGGGGTACACCTGAAATGAAACTGTGGATCGGCAATATCGCGCCGGGAACCTCCGACGACGAGATCTGCGAACTTGTGAAGAAGTACTCGCCCAATGTGACGTGCGGCGTCATCGAGCGCGTCGAAGGGGATGGATCGCGGCCGGCAGCGATGCTCGAGTATGGGGGCCCGGTGGACGAGATCGTCAGGCGCCTGAACGGGATGTACTGGAAAGAGCGCAAGTTGAGCGTCCAATCATTGTCCCGCTGATCAAGGAGGCAACCATGGTGGCGATACTGAAGCCTGCAAGCGAGGGCTGGGAGGTGGCATGGCGCGACTTCTCGCCTGGCAGCTGGCGGAGCCGCGTCAACGTCCGCGAGTTCATCCAGCAGAACTACACTCCCTATGAAGGCGACGGAAGCTTCCTGGAAGGTGCGACCGAACGCACGCTGGGGATGTGGGAGACGCTCAAGCCCCTGCTCGCACAGGAGCGCGAGAAGGGCATCCTCGACGTTTCGCAGATCCCTTCCGGCATCCTCGCCCACGAGCCCGGCTATATCGACAAGGATCGCGAGCTCATCGTCGGCCTTCAGACGGACGCGCCGCTGAAGCGCGCGATCATGCCCTTCGGCGGCTGGCGGGTGGTGGCGGCCAGTCTCGAAGCGTACGGATACAAGCCTGACGAGCGCGTCGGCGAGATCTTCACCAAGTACCGCAAGACCCACAACGACGGCGTGTTCGACGCCTATACGCCGGACATCAGGGCTGCTCGTTCGTCGGGCATCGTGACCGGCCTGCCGGACGCGTACGGCCGCGGCCGCATCATCGGCGACTATCGCCGCGTCGCCCTGTATGGCGTCGACTTCCTCATCGCCGACAAGAACCGCGAGAAGGCGGAGCTGGACGACCGTCATTCCACGGAGGATGTCATCCGCCTGCGCGAAGAGCTGTCCGACCAGATCCGGTCGCTGGCGGAGCTCAAGGAGATGGCATCGCGCTATGGCCATGACATCGCCGGACCGGCCCGCAACGCCCGCGAAGCGGTGCAGTGGACCTATTTCGGGTATCTCGCGTCCATCAAGCAGCAGAACGGCGCGGCCATGTCCGCCGGGCGCCTGTCGACGTTCTTCGACATCTACTTCGAGCGCGACCTGCGCGAAGGCACGCTGACTGAGTCGCAGGCCCAGGAGATCGTCGACGATCTCATCATCAAGTGGCGCATCGTCCGCTTCCTGCGCGCACCGGAATACAACGAGCTGTTCTCCGGCGACCCGGTATGGGTGACCGAGGTCGTGGGCGGCATGGGCGAGGATGGCCGCACGCTGGTCACCAAGAGTGCGTTTCGCATGCTGCACACCCTCTACAACCTCGGGCCGGCGCCCGAACCCAACATCACGGTTTTCTGGTCGCCAAGGCTCCCCGAAGGGTTCAAGCGCTTCGCGGTCAAGACCTCGATCGATACCAGTTCCATACAGTACGAATCGGACGATCTGATGCGGCCGAAGTCGGGCGACGACTGTGCCATCGCCTGTTGCGTCTCCGCGATGAGAGTCGGCAAGCAGATGCAGTTCTTCGGCGCCCGGGTGAACCTGCCGAAGACGATGCTGTACGCATTGAACGGCGGACGCGACGAGGTGAGCGGCCAGCAGATCGGCCCGAAGCTCGCGCCGATCACCGGTGATGTGCTGAGCTACGACGAGGTGATGGAGCGACTCGACCCGATGCTCGACTGGCTGGCGAAGACCTACGTCAACGCGCTCAACATCATCCACTTCATGCACGATAGGTACTGCTATGAGGCAGTCGAGATGGCGCTGCACGACCGTGACGTGCTGCGAACCCTCGCCTGTGGCATCGCCGGTCTGTCGCATGCTGCCGACAGCCTGTCTGCGATCAAGTACGCGAAAGTGAAGCCGGTGCGCGACGAGCGAGGACTGATCGTCGATTTCGCGACCGAAGGCGAGTTCCCTTGCTTCGGCAACAACGACGACCGCGCGGACGACCTGGCCAAGATGCTGGTGTCGATGATGATGAACAAGATCCGCAAGTATCCCTCCTACCGCAACGCGGTTCACACGCAGTCGGTACTGACCATCACCTCGAACGTCGTGTACGGCAAGAAGACCGGCAGTACGCCCGACGGTCGCAAGCTGGGCGAAGCCTTCGCCCCCGGCGCGAACCCGTCGAACGGCCGCGACACGCATGGGGCGCTGGCAGCGCTGATGTCGGTTGCCAAGATCCCGTATGACGATGCCGAGGACGGCATCTCGCTGACCCTGTCGGTGGTGCCGTCAGCGCTCGGGGACGAGGCGAATCGGCTGGACCGCGGGGTCGGCGCCTTGGATGCCTATTTCTCGAGCGGCGGCTTCCACGTCAACATCAACGTGCTCAACCGCGAGACCCTGCAGGATGCAATGGCTCATCCCGAGAAGTATCCGCAGCTCACGATCCGGGTGTCCGGCTATGCGGTGAACTTTGTCAAACTGACCAAAGAGCAGCAGCTTGACGTCCTGAACCGCACCTTCCACGGCAGCCTGCAGGCGGCTGCATGAGGCTTCCGGGCTGTCGGGCGGTCGTGGATAGGGGGAGGGTTTCGATCCGGAGCTAGCATGGGCGGGCCTCGCGTCGTCAGCCGCTACCGCTTCCAGCTCCGCCATGCCATCGAGCTGGCGCGCCGCAAGCTTGTCGTGCGGCGCCCAATCGCTTCACCACGCAGCCAGATTCATCTCCGTGGCAGCGGCCGCCGATCGGCCGCGGCTGCCATGGATGTCAACATCCGAGGGAGGCACACATGCCTGACGCAAGCGGCGCCACGAGCCGAGCTATACCCGTAGATCCAGGCACCGACAGGCGGCGGAGCCCGGCGGCCGCGGCGGACGTCCTGCGCGGCTGGGGGCCGTTCGGCGAGTACCTGACTGATGCTGCACAGCGGACCATCCTGTTCTGGGACGTGATGCGTCAGCGCAGCGCCCAGTACTACGAGCAGAAGGGAAAGGATGTCCCGCATGTGCTGAGCTTCGACGCCGAGCTGGTCCTCGACGCCCGGACCTTCGCCCGGCCGGTGAACTATCTGCTGGTGCGCATCAGGCCGACGCCGGGTCTGCTCGTCGACCCGTTGAAGCGGCCGTTCGTGGTGGTCGATCCGCGCGCCGGGCACGGGCCGGGCATCGGTGGATTCAAGGCCGATAGCGAGATCGGCGTCGCGATGAATGCCGGTCATCCCTGCTACTTTGTCGGCTTCACCCCCCAGCCGATGCCGGGGCAGACGATCGAGGACATCACCGAGGCGGAGGCGGTGTTCCTGGAGCGCGTCATCGAGTTGCACCCGGAAGCGGAGGGCAAGCCCTGTGTCATCGGCAACTGCCAGGCGGGGTGGGCCGTGATGCTGCTGGCAGCCACTCGGCCGGAGTTGTTCGGTCCCATCATCGTTCCCGGTTCGCCGCTGTCGTATTGGGCCGGGGTCAAGAACGAGAACCCCATGCGCTACACCGGTGGCCTGGCGGGCGGCAGCTGGATGACCGCCCTCGCCAGCGACCTGGGCAACGGCAAGTTCGACGGCGGGAACCTGGTAGAGAACTTCGAGAACCTGAATCCGTCGAACACGCTGTGGACCAAGAAGTACAACCTGTGGTCGAAGGTGGATACCGAGGGGCCACGCTTCGTCGAGTTCGAGAAGTGGTGGGGCGGCCACGTCGACCTCAATGGCGAGGAGATCCAGTGGATCGTCGACCAGCTGTTCGTCGGCAACCGGCTCGCGAGCGGTGAGATCCTCACCCGCAAGGGCGAGCGGATCGACCTCCGCCGGATTCGATCGCCGATCGTCTGCTTCTGCTCCAAGGGCGACAACATCACGCCACCTCAGCAGGCGCTCGGCTGGATCGTCGATCTCTACAGCAGCGACATCGATATCCAGGCCTGCGGCCAGACGATCGTCTATGCCGTGCACGACACCGTCGGACATCTGGGCATCTTCGTTTCGGGCGGCATCGCCAAGAAGGAGCACCAGGAGTTCGCCTCCAACATCGACTTGATCGACGTCCTGCCGCCCGGTCTGTACGAAGCGGTGATGACCCGCAGGACCGAGCGTACGGAGAATCAGGAAGCGGTCATCGGAGAGTGGATCGTTCGCTTCGAGCCGCGCACCATCGAGGATGTGCGTCGCATCGTGCAACCCGATCCCGACAGCGACCGCCGCTTCGCCACCGTGCGGCGGGTCTCCGAGATCAACCTCGGCCTGTACCGCACCTTCTGGCAGCCCTTCATACGCGCGTCCGTCAACGAGCAGACGGCCGACTGGATGAAGAAGCTGAGCTATACCGAGCTGCCGTTCCAGATCTTCTCCGAGCGCAACCCGCTGATGAAGCAGGTGGCCCGGCTCGCAGAGCAGGTGCGGCAGCAGCGCCTGCCCGTCCCCCCCGACAATCCGTTTGTCGCCTGGCAGGAGAATCTCTCGGATGGAATCATCGCGGCGCTCGACGGCTACCGTGACTTCCGCGACAAGCTCATGGAAGAGGTGTTCCTCGCCGTCTACGGCTCCCCGACGCTGCAGGCCATGGTCGGGCTGAGCGCATCGGACGAGCCGGTACGCAAGCGGCCGGGCCTGGAGCCCGAGCACGCGGCGCTCATCAAGGAGCGGATAGCCGAGCTCAAGGCGAGCCTCGCCGAGGGCGGGCCCCGCGAGGCGGCAATCCGGGCGCTCGTCTACATTGGCTTGGCGGGCGCCGGTGCCGACGAACGCATGTTCAACACGTTGCGCGAGATCCGAGCGGAGAGCGGGGATCTGACACTGCAGGCGTTCAAGCAGATCGTGCGTGAGCAATATTTCATGCTGCAACTCGACTGCGAGGGAGCCCTTGCCGCCATTCCGCGGATGTTGTCGGGTGATCGGACCCGGCGCACGCGCATGCTGGAGGCGCTGCATCGAACCGTCCAGGCCACCGGCGAGGTGACTGGCGAACGGGCGGAGCGGCTGGCGAAGGTGGAGGAACTGTTCGAGTCGAACCTGTCCATCGCTCCTCGACGGAATGCGGCCCGCAAGGTACCGAGCGGCAAGGTACCGAGCGGCAAGGCACCGGCCGGCAAGGCAATGGCCACCCAGGCAATGGCCAGCAAGGCGATGGCCAGCAAGGCGACGACCAGCAAGGCGACGACCAGCACGGCAACTACTCGCAAGGCGACAACCCGCAGGACTTCAACTCGAAGGGCAACTCCCAAGGCTCCGGACAAGGCTTCCTGAGGTCCTGGGATCACGCTGGAGATCGACGATGAAAACGCGTGGGAAGAACAGGAATTCGACCGAATCGCAAGGCGTGTCCGACGATGACCCGACCATCGATGTCATGCCGACAAATGGCGATCCAGGCGCCGAGATGTCGGAGAAGCAGTACGCCAAGGCCCTCAAGAAGCTGCATGTCGAGCTGGTGAACCTGCAGTTGTGGGTGACGAAGACCGGTGCCAAGGTATGTATCGTCTTCGAGGGTCGCGACGGAGCCGGCAAGGGCGGCACGATCAAGGCGATCACCGAACGCGTGAGTCCGCGCGTCTTCCGCGTCGTCGCGCTGCCGGCGCCGACCGAACGCGAGAAGTCGCAGATGTACATGCAGCGCTACCTGCAGCACATGCCGGCCGCCGGAGAAGTGGTCATCTTCGACCGGAGCTGGTACAACCGCGCCGGGGTGGAGCGGGTCATGGGCTTTTGCACCGCCAGCGAAGCCGATCGCTTCCTCCAGGGCGTTCCCCTGATCGAGAAAGCCATCGTCAACTCGGGCATCATCCTGCTCAAGTACTGGCTGGAAGTCAGCCCGGAAGAGCAGACGCGGCGGCTGAAATCGCGCTTCGAGGACGGCCGGAAAGTCTGGAAGCTCTCGCCGATGGACCTCAAGTCGTATGGAAAGTGGTACGACTATTCGCGGGCCCGGGATGCCATGTTCGCCGCCACCGACACCATCTTCGCGCCGTGGCGGGTTGCGCCGTCCAACCGCAAGAGGAACGTCCGCCTGAACATCATCGGCGATATCCTGAAGAGGGTGCCGTACGAGGCGATGCCCCGCGAGAAGATCAAGCTGCCGAGTCGGCAGAAGCGGGGCGACTACGTCGAACCGGACCATCCTCTCAAGTACATCGACCAGACGTACTGACCGGGGCCATGCCATGACCATGACCGGCTCGGACCTCATCTTGCGCGATGGGCGGGTCGTGCGCCTGCGCCCGATCGAGCCTGCCGACGAGGGCGAGATCCTCCAGGCCTTCGAGCGCATGAGCGACCAGGCTCGGTACATGCGATTCATGCGCGTCGTTCGCGAACCCGACCGGCAGCGCCTGCACAGCGTTATCGCTTCCTTCCCCAAGGAAGGAATCGGGATCGTGGCGACGGTTCCTGCCGCAGATGGCATCGACATCATCGGGAGTGCGATCGCTGTCTTCGATCCTGATCGGGTGGGCTGCGAATTCGCGGTGACGGTGGGCGCCGCCTTCGGC
>JAEZQX010000315.1 GCA_023441105.1 Pseudomonadota bacterium
GGCCGGCCCCGCCGCCGGTGCGGCAGGCGCAGGCGGCGGGGCGCCGTGGCGCGCCTGCCAGGCAAGGGCGGCGGCCAGCAGCATGAACAGCACGCCGACGCAGCCCGGCAGCAGCCCGGGAATCGACCACGGATTGATGTGGAGGTTCTCCAGCCGGTCGATGCGCCAGCTGGCGACGATCACGACCAGCCCGAACACCGCCCACACGGCGGCGGCGAGGTACTCGCCGCGCCGCCAGGCACGGTGATCCGCGCCGTCCTGCAGGGTGGGATTCAGCGCTTGATCCCGATCGATTCCGGCGTCACCTTGGCCATGCCGGCATCCTGCAGCAGGTAGGCGTCGCTGACGACGGTCGGCCAGACGGCCTCCTGGGCGGCCTTGCCGTACAGCGGCGTGAACAGGGCGCCCTTGTCGCTGGCGTACTTGCGCAGCTTCTCGGAGTTGGCCACCCGCTCCGCCCAGAGCTTCTCGATGGTGGCAACCGCCTCCGGCGGCGCGCCTTTCGGAATGAAGATGCCGAAGGCGGTGGTGACCTGCGGGAAGTCCTTCACGAATTGCGTGATCGGCGGGATGGTGCCGACGCCCTCGATGGTGAGCGGCTGGTCGCCGACCACCGCGAGCGGCCGCAGCCGCTTGCCCTTGATCATCTCGGCCTGCTCGGGCGCGAGCTGGGTGGTGACTTCGGTCTCTCCCGAGACGGTGGAAACGACTGCGGGATTGCCGCCGTCATAGGTGACGTGGCGGTACTTGACGCCGGTGGAGCGCGAGATCGCTTCCATCGCGAAGTGACCGGAGGAGCTGTTGCCGGCGGTGGAGACCGACACCTGCTTGGTCTTCATCGCCTCGAGCAGTTCCGGGAAGGTCTTGTACGGGCTCGACGGATTGACGCTCACGATCGAAACGTTGGTGACGGCGAGGAACAGGTCGAAGTCCTGGACCTTGCTGTCGATCATGCCCAGCAGCGGATAGGTGCCGAGTTGCTTGGCGGCGCCGGCGGTCCAGGTGTAGCCGTCGCGCGGCGCATCCATGGCAGCCTTGGTGCCGATCGAGCCCGCACCACCGGGCTGGTTGACGACCACGATCTTCTGGCCCAGGCCGGCTTCCACCTCCGACGCAGCAAGCCGCGTCACCTGGTCGGTAGCGCCGCCCGCCGCCCACGGCACGATGATGGTGATCGGCTTGGTCGGCTTCCACTGGGCATGGGCAGTGCCGGCGGCGAGCAAGCCGCCGACCAGCGCGGCGCCTGCCACCACGGCCGCATTGGCGGTCTTCCTGAGCGTCTGTTTCAAGCTGATCTCCCTGTGTATTGAGCCGGCCTCGCCGACCTTGTTAACTATCCGGTTAATATAAAGCGACGAATGGCGCCGCCGCAAGCCCAGGACATCCCGACCGCCCTGCCCTGGCCGCGGGCTAGTTGCGCACCAGGTAGCCCAGCACCAGGTCGGTCATATGCGAGAGCCGCTCGAGCCTGGCCTTCGGCGCCATCAGGTCGCGATCGAAGATGGTCGACAGCGTGTGGTTGTTGCTGAGGTAGAAGTAGGACAGGCCGGCGATCGAGATGTACAGCTGGATCGGATCGACGCCGGCCCGGAACAGGCCGCTCTTGGCGCCGCGCTCGAGCACGTCGGCAATGGTGGCGACGAACGGCGAATGCAGCGTGCGCACGCGGGCCGATTTCTTCAGGTGTCGCGCCCGGTGCAGGTTCTCGCTGTTGAGCAGGATCGGGAACGAGGGGTTCTCGATGTAGTAGTTCCAGGTGAAGGCGATCAGGCGTCGGATCGCTTCGGTCGGCTCGACCTGCGTCAGGTTGAGCGCCTGCTCCTCGCCGCGGATCTTGGCATAGGCGCGCTCCAGCACCGCCAGGAACAGGTCCTCCTTCTGGCCGAAGTAGTAGTAGAGCATCCGCTTGTTGATGCCGGCCCGCTCCGCGATACGGTCGACTCGGGCGCCGCCCAGGCCGTAGGCGGCGAATTCATCGGTGGCGGCGGTCAGGATCGCCTCGCGGGTCGCCTCCGGGTCGCGGCTGGCTGGCCGATCGCGGGCTGTCACGGATTTGAGCATGCCCGATACTAACCAAACCGTCCGCACGCGGTACAGTGACCCAGGGACTTGCCGCTCCCGGGCTTACCCGAACGCTCCGCCGGGCGATGACGCCCCCATTCCTTGCTAGCGATCGTCAACGTCACCATTCCGTTCTTCGCGCTGGTCCTGTGCGGCTACCTCGCCGCGCGCGGCCGGCGCCTGCCGCTGGCCGCCGTCGGGCCGCTCAACAGCTTAGTGCTCTACTTCGCGCTGCCGGCGCTGCTGTTCCGCTTCGTCGCCAACTCGCCGTTCCGGCAGATCGCCGACCTGCCGATCTTCACCGCCTACGGTCTCACCGGCATGCTGGTATTCGGCCTCAGCGCCTTCGTCCTGCGTCGCTGCAACCGTGACGGCTGGCGCGATACCGCCTTCGGCGCACTGGCCGCCAGCTGGGCCAACTGGGGCTACATGGGCTTTGCGCTGCTGCCGGCGATCCTCGGCCCGCAGGCGATCGGCGTGCTCGTCTCGGCCGGCATCGCCGACCTGGTCCTGATCGTGTCCCTGGCGCTCGCGCTCGCCTCGCGTGAAGGGCGCGGCAGCGAGCACTGGACCACGGCGGTCAAGGGAGCCCTGCAGGGCATCGGCCGCAACCCGCTCATCTGGGCCATCGTCGCGGGCATGTTCGCCTCGGCCTTCGGCATCGGCCTGCCATTCGCGATCGACGAGTTCCTGCGCCTGCTGGCCACGGCCGCCGGTCCGGTGGCGTTGTTCGCGATCGGCCTGTCGCTCTACATCCCGGGACCGTTGAAAATCGCGCCCGTCACGTTCGTCCTGGTCGTGATCAAGCTGGCGGTGCATCCGCTGCTGGCCTGGGCGGTGGCCCGTTGGCTGCTGGGTCTTGACGCCGTGCAGGCCGCGGCGCTGATGCGGGCCGCGGCGCTGCCGGCCGCCGGCACCGCCTTCCTGTTCGCCGAGCAGCAGCAGGCCGACGCCGATCGCATCGCCGGCGTCATCATGATCTCGACCGCCGCCGCCTTCCTCACCTTCTCGCTCTGCGCAGCGCTGGTAAGATAAACCGACACCCGTGACCGGCAGCCGGCGCCGCAGGCGTCCGGCTTTGCCGCGCCCTGCAACCGCATCGAGGTAACGCCCTATCGACACGCCCTGGTACCACGACCCCCTGCTGATGGGCCTTTCGGCGCTGGATTTCGGCATCGCTGCCTTCGTCGCCATCGTCAGCTTCATCATCATGTCGGTCGCGCTGCGCATCGGCTGCGCGGCCACCAGCCGCATCGCGGCCCACGGCTCGCTGCATGGCGCCGGCTCGGCGGCAGGGGTCGCCAGCGAGATCCTGAGTGGCACCAGCCGCGGCCTGGTGGCGTTGACTGCGGTATTGATCGGGGTCGGCACGCTGAACCTGGCCGAGCCCTGGACGTCGCGCCTGAGCCACCTGTGGTTCCTCACGCTGATGCTGCAGGTGGCCTTGTGGGCCAACCGTGCGATCACGCTGGGCCTGGCGCGATACTTCAAGCGGCACGCCGGCAACGGCGGCGCCGCGAGCGCCTCCGCCACCCTGTTGTCATGGGCGCTGCGCACGATGCTGTGGGCGGTGGCCATCCTGTCGGTGCTGGCCAACGTCGGGGTCAACATCACCGCCTTCGTCGCCAGCCTGGGCATCGGCGGCGTCGCGGTCGCGCTGGCGGTCCAGAACATCCTGGGCGACCTGTTCGCCTCGCTGGCCATCGCGGTGGACAAGCCGTTCGAGGTCGGCGACGGCATCGGCGTCGGCACCGTTGCGGGTACGGTCGAGTACGTCGGCCTGAAGACCACGCGGATCCGCGCCGCCGGCGGCGAGCAGGTCATCATGTCGAAAGCCGACCTGCTCAAGCAGACCGTCAGCAACTTCAAGCGACAGTTGACGCGCCGGGTGGTGATCAACTTCGGCGTGAGCTACGACACGACGCCGGAGCAACTGGAAGCGATCCCGGGCATCGTGACGCGACTCCTCCAGGCGCAGGAGCAGGTCCGCTTCGACCGCGCGCACTTCAAGGGCTTCGGCGAAAGCGCGCTCAATTTCGAAGTTGTCTACGTGGTGCTGGTGCCGGACTTCAACCTCCACATGGACCTGCAGCAGGCGTTCAACCTGCAGCTGATGCGCGAGCTGCGCGGCATCGGCGTGAGCTTCGCCCATCCCACCCGCACGATCCATGTCGCCGGCCCGGTGGGACCGGCCATGGCTGCGGCCGAAGCCTCCTAGCAGGTTTCTAGCTCGACTCCAGCACGAAGGTCGCCTCCTGGTCCTGCGCCAGCGCGTCCAGCAGCCACGGCATCGTCCCGCGCAGCGTGTCGGCCAGCGTCCATGGCGGATTGACGATGAACATGCCGCTGCCGTGCAGGCCGTAGCCGTCGGCGGCCGGTGCCTTCACCGTCAAGCCGACATGCAGCCAGTCGCCGGCGCCGGCCAGCTTCAGCGAGTTGGGCAGCTGCCGTGATTCGCGCCGTTGGACCTGGGGATACCAGATGGCGTAGGTGCCGGTGGCGAAACGCGCCAGCGCATCGACCAAGGTCTGCTTGGTGCGCTTGTAATCGGCCTTGTCCTCGTAGGACGGGTCGATCAGCACCAGCGCCCGCCGCGACGGCGGCGGCAGCACCGACTTGAGCGCATCGAAGCCGTCGCCCGCCAGTGCGATCGCCCGCCGCCCCTCGGCCGCGACATTCTGCTGCAGGATGCGGATCTCGGTGCTGTGCTTCTCGAACAGCCGCAGGCGATCCTGCGGCCTGAGCATCTGCAGCGCGATCTGCGGCGACCCGGGGTAGGCCTTGAGCTTGTGGGGATCGGGGTTGAGCCGGCCGACCTGCGCCACGTAGTCCGCCAATGCCGGCGGGAGGCCCCGGCGGCCCCACAGCCGGCCGATGCCGGTTTCGAACTCCGCATTCTTGAGCGCGGTGCTGTCGGTCAGGGCGTACTGCGCAGCGCCGGCATGCGTATCGATGTACCACAACGCCTTATCCTTCTGCACCAGGTAGCCGAGCAGCTGCACCAGGATGAAGTGCTTCAGGACGTCCGCATGGTTGCCGGCATGAAAGCCGTGTCGATAGCTGAGCATGCCCGAATGGTAAGGCACCGGCCTCACCGCCTCGCCGCAGCCGCAGCCGTGGGCATGTCGATTGCGCCGCCTGCCGGCTCCAGTCGCAGGAGGAATCGGATGCAACCCGCACCAGGGAAGCCGCCCGCCAGTCGCCGGTCCGCTGCCAGCCTGCAGGCACTGCGCGAGGCGGCAGCCGGCTGCCGCGAGTGCCCGCTCGGCGAGCCAGCCACCCAGACGGTCTTCGGCGAAGGCTCGTCGCGGGCGAAGCTGATGCTGGTCGGCGAGCAGCCCGGTGATCGGGAGGACGTCGAAGGTCGGCCGTTCGTCGGGCCGGCCGGCCGCATGCTCGACCGCGCCCTCCAGGAGCTCGGCTGGCGCCGCGATTCGCTCTACGTCACCAACGCCGTCAAGCACTTCAAGTTCGAGATGCGCGGCAAGCGGCGCATGCACAAGACGCCGGGCCAGCGCGAGGCGATGGCCTGCCTGCACTGGCTGGAGAGCGAGA
>JAEZQX010000405.1 GCA_023441105.1 Pseudomonadota bacterium
GCGCCGCTCCTCCAGCGGCAGCCAGAGGATCGGCAGCGCCTCCGGTGCTGCCGCCGCCATCGGCGAAGAGGCGGCGATGATCAGCATGCCGGCGCCGCCGCTGCGGTGCCAGCGCAGCGACAAGCAGCCGGCGCCAGCCGGACCACCGGCCTGGGCCAGCGCCTCGCGGGCCTTCAGCAGCGCCTCGCGGGCCTCGTCCTCGCAGCCATGGGACGTCGCGCGACGCTCAGGCATCGTCGAATTCCCGCGCCCGGTTGAGGTCGCGGCGGTCGCGCTTGGTGGGGCGGCCGACGATGGCTTGCGCCGGCTCGCGATAGAGCCGGCGACGCTGGGCCTGCGCCTCGCGGTTCGCGATCGACGCATCGGTCTCGCGGTAGAGCGCCTGGGCGATCGGCGCGCCGCGCCGCACGTCGGAGAGGCCAGCCACCACCACCTGGCGCTCGACATCGCCGATGGTGATGCTCAGCGACTCGCCAACCTTGAGATTGCGCGCGACCTTGACCCGCTCGCCACCGACCAGCACCTGGCCCTTCTCGACTGCCGTCTGGGCAAGACCGCGGGTCTTGTAGAACCTCGCGGCCCAAAGCCACTTGTCGAGCCGCACCGGCTTCGCATTCGCCTCTGCCTGATCCATCGCCTGCTGCCTCCGAAGAGGTTTCCATTATCGCCCGGGCAAGTCCTTCTTGTTATAGTCGCCGCCAGAGGCAGAGCGCGCGGAGATCCGATGTCGGTACCCATCAAGGAACGCTACTTCGAGGACTACCAGGCGGGAGAGGTGCTGGAAGGCGGCCACCATCTCGTCACGCGCGAGGAGATCGTCGCCTTTGCCAGCCGCTACGACCCGCAGCCATTCCACCTCGACGACGCCGCCGGTCGCGACTCGATCTACGGCGGCCTGATCGCCAGCGGCTGGATGACCTGCAGCATCGTCATGCGCATGCTGGTGGATCATGTCATGTCCGCTGTCTCGAGCATGGGATCGCCGGGGATCGACGAGCTCCGCTGGCTTCGCCCGGTGCGCCCCGGGGATCGCCTGCGCGTGCGCGTCACCGTGACCGAAGCCCACCGCTCCAGCTCGCGTCCGGACCGCGGCATCATCCGACTGCACCAGGAAGCGCTCAACCAGCACGACGAGGTCGTCCTGTCCATGCGCGGCATGGGCATGTACAAGTGCCGTCCGCGTTGAAGGAGACACCATGCCCACTCGTCCAAGCCCCTACGAGATCGACCTCGACCGCAATCCGGCCAACTACACGCCGCTGTCGCCGATCAGCCTGCTCAACTGGGCGGCGGACGTCTACCCCGGCCACCTTGCGGTGATCCACGGGCCGTTGCGGCGAACCTGGCAGGAAGTGCGCGAGCGCTCGCGCCGGCTGGCAAGTGTGCTAGCCGCGCGCGACATCGGCGAGGGCGACACCGTGTCGGTGATCCTGCCGAACACGCCGCCGATGATCGAGGCCCATTATGGGGTACCGATGACCGGCGCGGTGCTGAACACCATCAACACCCGCCTCGACGCCGCCACCATCGCGTTCATGCTGGAACACTGCGGCGCCAAGGTGCTGATCACCGACACCGAGTTCTCGCCGGTGGTGGCGCAGGTGCTGGAGCAGCTGAAGGCAGCCGGCCGGACGCTGCCCTTCGTGGTCGATGTCGACGACCCGGTTCATGGCGGCGCCGGGGAACGCCTCGGCGAGGTCGAGTACGAAGCCTGGATCGCCGCGGGGGATCCGCGGCATGCGGAGCAGCTGCCGGCAGACGAATGGCAGGCAATCGGCCTCAACTACACGTCGGGCACGACCGGCAATCCCAAGGGCGTGGTGGTCCATCATCGCGGGGCCTACCTCAATGCGGTCAACAACGTCATCAGCTGGCACCTGCCGCGCCATCCGATCTACCTGTGGACACTGCCGATGTTCCACTGCAACGGCTGGTGCTTTCCGTGGACGCTTCCGGCCGTGGCCGGGACGCACGTGTGCCTGCGCCGCGTCGAGGCCAAGGCGATCCTGGAGGCGATCCGCGAGCACAAGGTGAGCCATTACTGCGGCGCGCCCATCGTGCATTCGATGCTGATCGGCGCGCCGGAGGAATTGAAGCGCGGCATCGATCACGAGGTGCAGTGCATGGTGGCCGGTGCCTCGCCGCCGGCCGCGATGATCGGCGGCATGGAGCAGCTGGGCTTCCGGCTCACCCATGTCTACGGCCTGACCGAGGTCTACGGTCCGGCCGCGGCCTGTGCCCACCAGCGCGACTGGGAAGCCCTGGACCTCGACGGCCGCGTGCGGATGAATGGCCGCCAGGGCGCGCGCTACCAGCTGCAGGAGGCGATGACGGTGATCGACCCGCAGACGCTCGAGGAGGTGCCGCGAGACGGCGAGACACTCGGCGAGGTGGTCTTCAAGGGCAACATCACGATGAAGGGCTACCTGAAGAACCCTTCAGCCACCCGTGAAGCCTTCGCCGGCGGCTGGTTCCACACCGGCGATCTCGGCGTGGTGGACCCGGACGGCTACGTCAAGCTCAAGGACCGCGCCAAGGACATCATCATCTCGGGCGGCGAGAACATCTCGTCGATCGAGGTCGAGGACGTGATCTACAAGCACCCGGACGTGGTCGCCTGCGCGGTCGTTGCCCGACCCGACGCCAAGTGGGGCGAGACGCCGCTGGCCTTCGTCGAGCTCAAGCCCGGCGCGACCACCACCGCGGAAGCGCTGATCGCCCACTGCCGCAGCCATCTCGCCGGCTTCAAGTGCCCCCGCGAGATCCGTTTCGCCCCGGTGCCGCGCACCAGCACCGGCAAGATCCAGAAGCACCTGCTGCGCGCCCAGGTCGGCTCGACGAAAGCCATCTAGCTTGGATAAGGCAGCTGCTCCGGCCGCAGGATCTCCAGCGCCCGGCTGAGCCGCAGCACGCCGATGTCGTCGAAGCGCTGCCCCACCACCTGCACGCCGATCGGCAGGCCGTCGCGGGAGAAGCTCCAGTTGACCGACGCGGCCGGATGCTCGCTCATGTTCCACGGCACGGTGAAGGCGATGTGGGCGAGCGCATCGTGGGGATCCCGGGTCGGCGCCTCCACGTCTGCCGCGTAGGGCAGCAACGGCGACGTCGGCGAGAGCACGAAGTCGTAGTCGGCGGCGAAGCGCGTGGCGGCATCGCGCATCGCCACGATCCGGGTGAAAGCCGCCATGACCTCGCTGCCGCTGAAATTGCGCGCGCGCCAGGTGCACCATTCGACGATGAAAGGCAGGATCCGCGCGCGGGTCGCCTCGTCGAGCACGTTCACCTCGTTGAAGGAACGCGCCTCGAAGAAGGTGAACACGCCGTCGAGCATCTCCTGCGTGAGGAAGCTCTCCACGACGTCGACGTAGGCGCCCGCGGTGCGCAGCGCCTGCGCCGCCGCTTCCACCGCGGCCTTCACCTCGGGGTCGACCGGCAGGCCGGCCTTCATGTCCAGCAGCAGGGCGATGCGCAGCGCCTTGGGGCTCAAGCCATCCACCGCCATCCGGTATTCCATCGCCTGCGGCGGGAGGCTCATGAAGTCCCGCGCGTCCGCGCCGGCCAGCACGTTCATCAGCAAGGCCGCGTCCCGCACCGAGCGGGTCATCGGTCCGGCTACCCGGCCGAGATACGGCGGATAGACCGGCACCCGCCCCTGGCTCGGCTTGAGGCCGAAGATGCCGCAATGCGTTGCCGGCAAGCGCACGGAGCCGCCGATGTCGGTGCCGACATGCAGCGGTCCGTAGCCGGCGGCGCAGGCTGCGCCGGCGCCGGAAGAGGAGCCCGACGGGTTGCGGTCGAGGCGCCAGGGATTGCGCGTGATGCCGTGACGCGAGGACATGCCAGAGGACAGCATGCCGTAGTCCGGCATGGTGGTCTTGCCGATGATGACGCAGCCAGCCTCACGCACGCGCGCCGCGACCGGCGCGTCGAGCGGCTGCAGGACGTCGGGATTGGCGGCCGTGCCGATGGGCGCCGGATCGCCGCGGGTGTAGATGTTCTCCTTGATCGTGATCGGCACGCCGTCGAGCGGCGAGCGCGGCTCGCCCCGCTTCCAGCGCTTCTCCGAGTCACGCGCGGCAGCCAGCGCCGACTCGCGATGCACCAGGTACATCGCGTTGATCTTCGGCTCCCAGGCGTCGATGCGGTCGAGGACCGACTGGGTTGCTTCGACCGGCGACAGGTCGCCGGTTGCATAGGCGGCGGCGAGTTCCTCGCTGCTGGCGTCACTGGGTCGGCTCATTCGCTGCAGGTCCCCGCGCGGTCATGGGAAGGAACATCGAAGACTAGCATAGCGATCGGTGGCGGCAATGCGTGTTCACCCGCGCCGGCGCGAACGACCGGGGGCGACGATCATGTTGCCTGGTAGCGCGTGATCATGTCGCGCAGCAGGCGCTTCAACGCGGTCAGCTGCTCCGGCGGGTAGTCGGCGAGCAGGGCGAGGTTGAAGGCCGACGCATCCTGCAAGACCGGCGCCATGGCGGCGTGGCCCGCCGGCGTCAGGCTGATCAGGACGCGCCGCGCATCGGCGGCGTCGGCGCGACGCGCGACCATGCCCTGCTGCACCAGCCGGTCGATCAGCTTCGAGATCGTCGGCTGTTTCGCGAGGCTGGCCTCGCTGAGCTCGCCGATCGTCCAGTCCCTGCGGCTCGACAACGCGGCGAGCACCCGCCACGACAGCATGCTCAGGTCGTGCTCGTGCAGCTGGCGATGGAAACCGGCCTCCACCTGATGTCCCGCACGCGCCAGCAGGAACGGCAGGTACTCTTCGTAGAACGGCTGGTCGCCTGGCTCGAGGTTGTCGGTCACCGCGGATGCGGCCGACGACGCGGTTGCCGGCACCGGCCATTGGCTCGAATGCGGGACCGCGGCGACGGGGGGCCAGGCGGCAGCCGGGGCCGAAACCGCTTGCGGCTGCAGCGAATCGGCGATGGCGAACTCGCCATGGCGGAAGATCAGCGGCGAGCCGTCGGCAGCCGCGCAGCGCTTCACCTCGCCGATGAACAGCCAGTGATCCCCATGCAGCATCTGGGTCCGGCGTTCGCATTCGAACCAGGCGAGGGCGCCGTCGATGAGCGGGATGCCGTCGATCCCTTCATGGCAGGCGACGCCGTCGAAGCGGTCCGGCAGGCGGGACGCGAAGCGGCGGGCGAGGTCCACCTGTTCGACCGACAGCACGCTCACCGAAAAGAAGCGCTGGCCCTTGAAGACCTCGAGACTCTGCGCCTTGGTCGCCAGGCTCCAGAGAATCAGCGGCGGATCCAACGACAGCGAATTGAAGCTGTTCGCCGTAAGGCCGACGAAGCGACCATCCGGTGCCCGGGTGGCGATGATGGTGACGCCGGTGGCGAAACGGCTGAGGCATTGGCGCATGTGCGCCGGATCGCTGGGCGCGATCGCCCGGTGGGTCGGATGGACCGCGCCGTGGCGGGAGCCGTCCAACGGGATGGTGGATGCCGGGGCGCTTTCCGGGGTACCTTCGATGCGGGCAACGCTTGGATCGGACCGCTCGCCCTGCGGTTTTGCATGAAAATTCATGCACTACGATAGATCGAACTCGCCTGACATGCAAACCGATCCGGGCCGTTGACGCGGTTGTCCGGCCGACTACCATCAGTTTTCATGGAGTTTTCCCGCAATGCTTGCCGAACGCATCGAAGCCAAGTGGATCGCCGCTTTCGTCCGCGTCTTTGAACTGTGCAAGGTTGCGCCCGGGGAGACCTGCGCCATCCTGTCGGAGACGCAGTCGCGCGGCCTCAACGTCCATCTCGCCGAACTGGCGCTGCTGCGGCTCGGCGCCCGGCCGTTCCACATCCAGGTGGTCTCGCCGGTCCAGACCATGCCGGTCGCCGTCCGCTCCACCGGCGCCTCGAACGCCCTGCAAGGGCTGGCGCCCGCCGTGGGGGCGCTGGCCACCTCGGGCTTCGTCGTCGACTGCACCGTGGAAGGCGTGGTGAATGCGCCGGAACTGCCGGAGATCCTGGCCGGCGGTGCCCGGGTGCTGACGGTGTCCAACGAGCATCCCGAAGCGCTGGAGCGACTGGTGCCGGATCCGGCCCTTGAGCCGGTCGTGCGAGCCGGCATGCGGCTGCTGAAGAAGTCGCGGCGCATGCAGGTGACCTCCGACGCCGGCACCCAGCTGGTGGTGACGCTCGAAGGCGCGCGCGTCGGCGGGGTGTGGGGCTACACCGACCGGCCGGGCAAGCTCGCCCACTGGCCGGGTGGCTTGTGCCTGTGCTCGCCGCCGGAGCGCTCGGTGAACGGCGTGCTGGTGCTGGCGCCGGGGGACGTCAACCTTACCTTCAAGCGCTACTTCGAGTCGAAGGTCACGCTGCTGGTGCAGAACGACTACGTGACGGACATCAAGGGGCACAGCCTCGATGCCAGCCTGATGCGCAGCTACTTTTCCGCCTGGGGAGACCGCGAAGCGTACGGCGTCTCGCATGTCGGCTGGGGAATGAACAGTTATGCCCGCTGGGATTCGATGGCGATGTACGACAAGCGCGACTTCAACGGCACGGAGCTGCGGACCTTCGCCGGCAACTTCCTCTACTCGACCGGCGCCAACCCGGTTGCCGGCCGCCACACCCTCGGCCATTTCGACCTGCCGCTCACCAATTGCACGGTCGCCCTCGACGATCGCATCGTCGTCGAGGAAGGCAGGCTGAACCTGGAAGCGTTCAATGAATGAGGACGGGAACAAGCTTGCCGACCGCTTTACCGTCACCGGCAGCGGCGTCGAGCTGACGCCGCGGCAGCGCGAGCTGCTGGCACTGGCGGACGAGCTCGGCACGCGCTTCTCGCGCCGCGCGGCGCGCTACGACCAGGAGGCGAGCTTTCCCTACGAGAACTACGACGAGATGCGCGAGGCCGGGCTGCTCAAGCTGTGCGTCCCGGAACGATATGGCGGGCTCGGCGCCGACCTGTTCACCTATGCGCTGGTGTCGGCGACCCTCGGCAAGCATTGCAGCGTCACGGCACTGACCTTCAACATGCACGCCTGCTCCTGCCTCTGGCCAGGCCTGCTGTCCGACGCCCTCGACATGACCACGGCGCAACGTGCCGAGCACGAGCGACTGCGCAACGTCCACTTCCTCCGCATCGTGGACGAGGGCGCGGTCTACGCTCAGCCATTCTCCGAAGGCACGGCAGCCGGCGCCGGCAAGGCGCCTTTCGGCACGACGGCAGCCAAGGTCGAGGGCGGCTGGCTGCTCAATGGCCGCAAGATCTTCGCCTCCCTCTCCGGCGCCGCCGACTACTACGGCCTGCTGTGCACCGAGGTGCGGCCGGGCGCCGACGCCCTGTCGCTGCAGGACTCGCTCTACATCGCCGTGCCCAAGGATGCGCCGGGATTCTCCATCGTCGGCGACTGGGATCCGCTGGGCATGCGCGGCACCGTATCGCGCAACCTGCTGCTCGAGGACGTGTTCGTCCCCGACAACGGCCTGATGATGCCGCGCGCCATCTATCACCAGGCAGCCACCCGCTGGCCGCACATGTTCTCGACGCTGGCGCCCACCTACATGGGCATCGCCGTGGCTGCCTACGAGTTCACCGTCCGCTACCTGCGCGGCGAGATCGAGGGCGCCGAACCGGTGAAGCGGCGGATGTACCCGACCAAGCAGATCGCCATCGCCCAGATGCACATCCTGCTCGAGCAGACCCGCTCGATCTTCCTGCGCAGCTTCTGCGAGGCGCGGATCGACCCGCCGAAGGAGATGCGCCTGCGTGCCTACGCGGCCCACTACACGATCATGGAGAATGCCAACGAGATCGCGCGGCTCGCGATCCGCACCTGCGGTGGCCAGTCGATGCTCAAGAGCCTGCCGCTCGAGCGGCTCTATCGGGATTCGCGCTGCGGCAGCCTGATGCTGCCGTGGACCGCGGAGCTGTGCCTCGACCGGATCGGCCGCGAGGCGCTGTATGAAACGGGAGAGATCGACGTCTAGGAGAGCTTGCGCCCGGAAGCCGGGGGCCGCCGCCGCGCCCGCCTCAGCCCTGGATCAGGAATCCCGCCAGCGCCGCCAGCGCGACCACCAGCACCGGTGGCAGCCGCGCCGGCACCAGCAGCACGAATGCCGCCAGCGCCAGGACCAGATCGGCCAGGGACATGATGGAGCCGGTCCAGAGCGGGTCGTAGAGGGCCGCCAGCAGGATGCCGACCACCGCCGCGTTGATCCCGGCCAGGGCGGCGCGCAGGCCCTCGCGCCGGCGCAAGCCTTCCCAGAAGGGCAAGGCGCCGAACAGCACCAGGAAGCCCGGCAGGAAGACCACCACCAGCAACAGCAGCCCCCACAGCCAGGGCGCGGCGGCACCGGCAGGGCCGGCAGTGCCCGCCGCCAGCGCACCGAGATAGGCGGCGAACGTGAACAGCGGCCCGGGGACCGCCTGCGCGGCGCCGTAACCGGCCAGGAACTGCGCCTGGCTGGCGACGCCGGCCGGCACGACCGCCGCCTCGAGCAGTGGCAAGACCACATGGCCGCCGCCGAACACCAGGGCGCCGGCGCGGTAGAAGCCGTCGACGAGTTGCAGCAGCGCCGAATCCGACGCGGCGGCGACCAGCGGCAGGACGGCGAGCAGCAGCGCGAACAGGATCAACGCCAGACGGCCGCTGCCCGGCCCGACTCCAAGAACGGCGGCGGCGGCCGTACCCGTCGGGATCACCAGCAACCAGCGGCCGGCCAGGCCACCTGCCACGATCGCGACCACCTGCGCCAGCGCTGGCGGCGCGGCCACCTGCCCGAGGAGTGCCGCCTGTCCCAGCAGCAGCAGGCAGGCCCCGAGGGCGATGGCGATCCGCGGAAGGTCCGGACACAGCGATCGCGCCATGCCCCACACCGCCTGCGCCACGACCGCGACCGCCACCACCTTCAGGCCGTGCAATGCGCCGGACTGCGCCAGCGCATCGAAACCGGCGACGCCGAGCGCGAACAGGATCAGCGCAACCGCCGATGGCAGCGTGAAGCCGAGCCAGGCCGCGACGGTGCCGGCCCAGCCGGCGCGTCCGAATCCGATCGCCATGCCGAGCTGGCTGCTGGCCGGCCCGGGCAGCAACTGGCAGAGGGCGACCAGGTCCGAGAAGGCACGTTCATCGAGCCAGCGGCGGCGCCGCACGAACTCGTTGCGAAAGTAGCCGATGTGCGCGATCGGCCCGCCGAACGAGGTCAGGCCCAGGCGCAGGAAGACGAGGAAGGTCTCCAGCCATGCCGCCCTGCCTTCACGGAGTATGCGCTGCTCCGGGCAGGGCGAAGGGCTCACGACAACCCCGTGATCCTGCCGTCGTCGGTCACGCTGATGGAATGCGCGGCCGGTTTGGCGGGCAGCCCCGGCATCGTCAGGATGTCGCCGCAGACCATCACGACGAAGCGCGCGCCGGCCGCGAGCCGCACCTCGCGCAGCGTCAGGCTGTGTCCCTCCGGCGCGCCGCGCAGCGATGGGTCGCCCGAGAATGAGGACTGCGTCTTCGCCACGCAGATCGGCAGGCTGCCATAGCCCGCCGCCTGCAGTTGCTCGATGCGGCTGCGCACCTTCTTGTCGGCGATCACCTGGGTGGCGCCGTAGATACGCCGGGCGACCGTCTCGAGCTTCTCGAGCAGAGGCAGGCCATCCTCGTAGGCGAAGCTCAGCGGCCGCGCCGACTCGCAGGCCTCGACCACCGCCTGCGCGAGGTCCACTGCGCCGGCACCGCCGTGCGCCCAGTGCTTCGAGACCACCACCGGCGTGGCGAGCGCGGCCAGCTGGCTTGAAAGCAGCGCCACCTCGGCGTCGGTGTCGTGCGTCCGGTGGTTCAGCGCGACCACGCAGCGCAGCCCGAACACATCGGTCAGGTTGCGCACGTGGCGCAACAGGTTCGGCAACCCTGCCTGCAGCGACAGCAGGTCCTCGCGATCCAAGGAATCGAGCGCTGCGCCACCGTGGTATTTCAAGGCGCGGATGGTGGCGACGACAACCGCGCAATGCGGTCGCAGGCCGGATTCACGACACTTGATGTCGAGGAACTTCTCGGCCCCGAGGTCGGCGCCAAAGCCCGCTTCGGTGACGACATAGTCCGCGAGCCGGGTGCCGGCCTGGGTGGCGATGACCGAGCTGCAGCCGTGGGCGATGTTGGCGAACGGGCCGCCGTGGATCAGCGCCGGCGTGCCCTCCAGCGTCTGCACCAGGTTCGGCTTGACCGCATCGCGCAGCAGCGCTGCCATCGCGCCGTCGGCTTGCAGGTCGCGGGCGGTGACGGGATGCTGCAGCCGGGTGTAGCCGACGACGATGTCGCCGAGCCGCTTCTTCAGGTCGGCGAAGCTGCCGGCGAGGCACAGGATCGCCATCACCTCCGAGGCGACCACGATGTCGAAGCGGTCCTCGCGGGGGTAGCCGTTGGCCGGGCCGCCCAGCGCGATGGCGACGTCCCGCAAGGCGCGGTCGTTGACGTCGACGACGCGCGGCCAGGTGATGCGCCGGACGTCGATGTTCAGCGCGTTGCCATGGTGGATGTGGTTGTCGAGCAGGGCCGACAGCAGGTTGTGGGCGAGCGCGATGGCGGCGAAGTCGCCGGTGAAATGCAGGTTGATGTCCTCCATCGGGACCACCTGCGCATGGCCGCCGCCGGTGGCGCCGCCCTTCATGCCGAATACCGGGCCCATCGACGGCTCGCGCAGGCAGATCATGGTGCGCTTGCCGATGCGCGACAACGCGTCGCCGAGGCCGATCGACGTGGTGGTCTTCCCTTCGCCGGCCGGCGTCGGGCTGATCGCGGTCATCAGGATCAGCTTGGCATGCGGACGCGGCGGCAGGGCGGTCAGCCAGTCGAGCGCGATCTTCGCCTTGTGGCGGCCGTAGGGTTCGAGCGCGGCATCGTCGATACCAGCGTGGCGCGCGATGTCGCCGATCGGCGCCAGCCGTGCCGCCTGAGCGATCTCGATATCGGATTTCATCCGGCGGATTCTAGTGAAAGTTGCCGCCCGCGGGCCCAGGGGTGGCAAAGGCGGCAGCGGCCATGGCGGCGCGGTGCAAACCGCCGCCCGCTGCGGTAGCATCGCGGCCTGTCCATGCGGAACGCCTCCCGGATCCGTGCGCATCCTTCTCGCCGAAGATGACGGAATGCTCGCCGACGCAGTGACCCGCGCACTGTCGCAATCGGCGCACACGGTGGATGTCGCGTACGACGGGGGCCAGGCCGACCGGGCGCTTGCAGCCAATGACTATGACCTGGCGATCCTCGACGTCGGCCTTCCCGTCTTCGACGGTTTCGAGGTGCTGCGCCGCCTGCGGGGGCGGCGATCGAGCGTGCCGGTGCTGGTACTGAGCGTTCGCGACACCGTCGAGGATCGCGTGAACGGCCTCGACCTGGGCGCGGACGACTACCTCACCAAGCCCTTCCACCTGTTCGAGCTGGAGGCCCGGGTGCGGGCCTTGATCCGGCGTGCCCATTCGCGCTCGATCTCCGACATCGTGCACGGGCGCCTGCGCATCGATACCGCAGGGCGCCGCATGTACTGCGACGAGCGCCCCCTCGAGCTGACCTCCAAGGAATTCGCCATCGCCGAACTGCTGCTGATGCGGGCTGGCCGGGTGGTGACCAAGCAGCAGATCATCGATCATCTCTACGGCTGGGACGACCCCTTGTCCAGCAACGCCGTCGAAGTGCTGATGCACCGGCTGCGCAAGAAGCTGGAGAGCACCGGGCTCGATATCCGCACCATCAGAGGCATGGGGTACCTGGTGGACAATGCAGAAAACTAGAGGAATCCCCCCATGGCGCG
>JAEZQX010000414.1 GCA_023441105.1 Pseudomonadota bacterium
GGCATCACCGAGAGCGACGTCAACCTGGCGGTCGCCTCCAATGCGGTGATCATCGGCTTCAACGTCCGCGCGGACCAGGCTGCCCGCAAGATGGCCGAGAGCAACGGCATCGACATCCGCTACTACAACATCATCTACGACGCCGTCGACGACGTGAAGTCGGCGATGGAAGGGATGCTGTCGCCGGAGCGCAAGGAGACCATCCTCGGCCTCATCGAGATCAGGCAGGTCTTCAAGGTCAGCAAGGTCGGCACGGTGGCGGGCTGCCGGGTCATGGAGGGCGTCGTGCGGCGCGATTCCGAGATCCGCCTGCTGCGCGAATCCGTGGTCATCTGGTCCGGCAAGCTCGACTCCCTCAAGCGCTTCAAGGACGACGTCCGCGAGGTGAAGGAGGGCTTCGAATGCGGCCTGGCGCTCGCCGGCTACAGCGACATCCAGGTGGGCGACCAGCTGGAGGCCTTCGAGGTCAAGGAAGTGGCGCGGACGCTGGCCCCGGCCACTGCCGCCGCTTCCTGATCGCCGGGAGCGCCGGAGCAAGGCAAGGATGCGACGCAAGGCCGGATCGGCGCCCGGCAGGGCAGTCAGGGTCACCGAGCAGCTCCACCAGGAGCTGGCGGAGATCATCCGCGCGGAGGTCAAGGACCCCCGGCTGGGGATGGTGACGGTCACCTCGGTGGACCTGACGCCGGACTACGCCTATGCCACCGTCTGGTTCTCGGTGTTGCCGGACGACGCGGAAACGGTCGCCGCCACTCTGCAGGGCCTGCGGGCCGCCGCCGGCTACATCCGCTCGCTGATCGGCCGGCGGGTGCGCATCCACACGACCCCGGAAATCCGCTTTGCCCATGACCGCTCCACCGAGCGCGGCATGGCGCTCAGCCAACTCATCGACAAGGCCAACGCCATTCGGTCCTCGGACCCGGACGAGTAGGTACGGCATGCAATCGCTGAAGACGTTGGCGGGCCGTTGAAGGTCCACGGATTGCTGCTGCTGGACAAGCCCCGCGGGCTGTCCTCCAACACCGCATTGCAGAAGGCGCGTCGCCTGCTGGATGCCGACAAGGCCGGCCATGGCGGAACCCTCGATCCGCTGGCCGACGGGCTGCTGCCGCTGATGTTCGGCGAAGCCTGCAAGCTCGCCGAATCGGCGCTCGAGGGGGACAAGGCCTATGAGGCCGAAGTCCGCCTGGGCCAGGTCACCACCACCGACGATGCCGAAGGCGCGGTGGTCGCCACCGCGCCGGTCGCCTTCAGCGACGCCGAGTTGCAGGCGGTGCTGGCGCGCTTTCGCGGCCACATCGTCCAGGTGCCGCCGGTCTACTCGGCGCTCAAGGTGGCCGGCAAGGCCCTCTACCGCTATGCCCGAGCCGGCAACCCGGTGCAGCCGGCGCCGCGCCAGGTGCAGGTCCACCAGCTCGAGCTGCTGGAGCGCAGGGATGGAGAGCTGCCGGCGCTCAGGATCCGGGTCCGCTGCAGCAAGGGCACCTACATCCGCTCGCTGGCGCGCGACATCGGCGCCGCGCTCGGCTGCGGCGCCCATCTCGGCGCCCTGCGGCGCACGCTGGTCGGCCGCTTCACCGTGGCCGAGGCGACGACGCTGGAGGCGCTCGAGACGCTTGCGCCGGACGCCCGCCGCGCCCGGCTGGTCGAGCTCGAGGCGCTGGTCGCCGATCGGCCGGCGGTGACGCTCGACGCGGCCGAAACGGCGCGCTTTCGCCAGGGGCAGCCGGTGCCGCTGGCGGCATCGCGGCTGCCGTCCGCTGCCGCCGCCCCGGCGGCCGAGGCGCGGATCGCGGTCTTCTGCGACGGCCGACTCGCCGGGCTCGGTCGCTGCTCCTTCGACGATCAACAGGACTGCGTGCTGGCGCCAGCGCGCGTCATCGTGTCATGAACCCACTCCCGACATTCCCATGAACGACAACAACGCCGGCACCAGGCTGGCGATCCGCAACATCGCGATCATCGCCCACGTCGACCACGGCAAGACCACCCTGGTCGACAAGCTGCTCCGCCAATCCGGGACCTTCCGCGCCAACCAGGCGCTGACGGAACGGGTGATGGATTCGAACGACCTCGAGCGCGAGCGCGGCATCACCATCCTCGCCAAGAACTGCGCCGTCGAGTACAAGGGCACCCGCATCAACGTCGTCGACACCCCCGGCCATGCCGACTTCGGCGGCGAGGTCGAGCGCGCCCTGTCGATGGTCGACGGGGTCCTGCTGCTGGTCGACGCGGTCGACGGGCCGATGCCCCAGACCCGCTTCGTGACCCGCAAGGCGCTGGCCCTGGGCCTGCGGCCGATCGTGGTCATCAACAAGGTCGACCGGCCGGGGGCGCGTCCGGACTGGGTGCACAACCAGACCTTCGACCTCTTCGACCGGCTCGGCGCATCCGAGGACCAGCTCGACTTCGGCGTCGTCTATGCGTCGGCGCTGGCAGGCTATGCGGTGAGCGACCTGAAGGACGTCGCGGCGGCGGCTGCGGCCCAGCCGCCGTCGATGGCACCGCTGTTCGATGCCATCCTCGAGCGCGTGCCGGCCCGCGCCGACGATCCGGACGGCAAGCTGCAGTTCCAGATCTCCGCCCTCGACTACTCGAGCTATGTCGGCCGCATCGGCATCGGCCGGATCAACCGCGGCACCGTGCGCAGCGGCCAGAACGTGCTGCTGCTCCATGGCGACCAGCCGCCGGTCAGCGCCAAGGTCAACCAGGTGCTGCGCTTTCGCGGCCTCGAGCGCGAGGTGGTGCCGGAGGCGCAGGCGGGCGACATCGTGTCGATCAACGGCATCGAGAACGTCGACATCGGCTCGACCCTTTGCGACCCCGGCTTCCCCGATCCGCTGCCGCTGCTGCGCATCGACGAACCGACGCTGACGATGGAGTTCCTGGTGAACACCTCGCCCCTGGCCGGCCGCGAGGGCAAGTTCGTCACCAGCCGCCAGATCCGCGAGCGCCTGGTCCGCGAGCTGCAGGCCAACGTGGCGCTGCGGGTCGAGTTCACCGCCGATTCGGACACCTTCATCGTCTCCGGCCGCGGCCAGCTGCACCTCACCATCCTGCTCGAGAACATGCGCCGCGAGGGCTACGAGCTTGCCGTCTCCCGGCCCAAGCCGCGGGTGCGCACCGTCGACGGCCGCCGCGAGGAACCCTACGAGCAGCTGACGATGGACCTCGAGGACACGCACCAGGGGCCGGTGATGGAGCTGCTCGGCCGCCGCCGCGGCGAGCTGCAGGCGATGGAGCCCGACGGCAAGGGCCGGGTCCGCCTCGACTACCGGGTGCCCGCTCGCGGCCTGATCGGCTTCCAGAGCGAGTTCCTCAACATGACCCGCGGCACCGGCGTCATGAGCCATGTCTTCGAGGAGTACGGCCCCTGGGCCGGCGAGATCGAAGGCCGCCGCCAGGGCGTGCTCATCTCGCAGGACGATGGCGGCGCGGTGGCCTACGCCTTGTGGAAGCTCCAGGAGCGCGGCCGGATGTTCGTGAGCCCCAACGATGCCCTCTACGAGGGCATGATCATCGGCATCCACACTCGCGACAACGACCTGGTGGTCAACCCGATCCGGGAGAAGAAGCTGACCAACGTGCGCTCCGCCGGCAAGGACGACGCCATCGTGCTGGTGCCGCCGATCGAGCTCACGCTCGAGAAGGCGGTCGAGTTCATCGCCGACGACGAGCTGGTCGAAATCACGCCGAAGAGCATTCGCCTGCGCAAGCGTTTTCTCAAGGAGCACGAGCGTCGCAAGGCCCAGCGCGAAGGCGAGCAGCCATAGAAAATCTCCCGATGGTGGCAGTGGCGCGACGTCTGGCGGTTTTGCGGGGCCCGACGCGCGTTTTTCCTAGGAGACTCCCTGGGAAACGTGATTAGAATCGAACCCCGATCGAGGCCATATTGGTAAGTACCGAAAAGGTCGATTCGATCAACGGTAAGCGGCAGCACGATTCGGTTGCCGCGAGTGTCGACCAAAATTCGATTGGACAACGAGGAGTTCAAATGGCAACTGCCAAGAAGCCTGCAAAGAAGGCGCCAGCCAAGAAACCAGCGGCCAAGAAGGTTGCTGCCAAGAAGCCCGCCGCAGTGAAACCGGCAGCCAAGAAAGCGGCTGCCAAGCCCGCCGCCAAGAAGCCGGCTGCCAAGAAACCCGCCGCCAAGGCAGCCGCCAAGCCGGCCGCCAAACCTGCAGCCAAGGCCGCCGCCAAGCGCAAGCCGAACGCTGCCTTCATGGCCGCGCTCAAGCCGAGCCCTCAGTTGTCGGCCGTGATCGGCGACAAGCCGCTGCCCCGCACCGAGATCACCAAGAAGCTCTGGGAATACATCAAGAAGAACAACCTGCAGGATTCCGCCAACAAGCGGATGATCAACGGCGACGACAAGCTGAAGGCCATCTTCGGCAAGCCGCAGGTGTCGATGTTCGAGATGACCAAGCTGGTCAGCAAGCACATCAGCTGACCTGGAGCACTGACGGATCGACAGGAAGCGGCCTTCGGGCCGCTTTTTGTTTGAGGCCGCGCCGGGACGATTCCTTCGTTGGCATTCCGGCGCCCCCCTTTCTCAAGCGCCCGGCGCTTGGGAAAGGGCGGTAGGGCCGGAAGGCCCAAGGGGGGATTCCCCAACCGCTGGGGGAGGGCCGCAGGCCCAAGGGGGTGTCGTCCATGATTTTTTCAGGTAGTCGATGAACATCCGCACCCGCAGCGGCAGGTGCCGGCGCTGCGGATAGACCGCATGGATGGCATTGAGCGGGGCGGCATAGTCGTCGAGCACCGTCTGCAGGCGGCCGGCCTGCAGGTCCTCGGAGACCTCCCACATCGAACGCCAGGCGAGGCCGTAGCCGGCCAGCGCCCACTCGTGCAGCACCGCGCCGTCGTTGCATTCCATGCTGCCGCCGACCCGGATGGCGACCTGGCGGCCGTCGACCTGCAGCAGCCAGCCGCGGGCCTGGTTGCCGTAGTTGCCGAACGCGAGGCAGTTGTGATCGCCCAGGTCCGCGGGCGTGCGCGGGATGCCCCGCGCCTGCAGGTAGGCGGGACTGGCGACCACCACCCGCTGGTTCTGCGCCAGCGTGACGCCGATCAGGCTGGAGTCGTCGAGCTGGCCGATGCGGATGGCGAGGTCGAAGCCGTCGTTGACGATGTCGACGAGCCGGTCGCTGAGCTCGAGGGACACCGAGACGTCCTTGTTGCTGGCCACGAATGGCCCGATCAGCGGCGCGACATGGCGCCGGCCGAAGCCGGCCGGTGCGGTGACCCGGACATGGCCGCTGGCCTTCACGCCGCCGAGCGACACCGAGGCTTCGGCGTTGGCGAAGTCGTTGAGGATGCGCTGGCAGTCCTCCAGGAAGGCGCTGCCTTCGAAGGTGAGGGTGATGCGGCGGGTGGTGCGCACCAGCAGCTTCACCCCGAGCCGCGCTTCCAGCGCATCGATGCGCCGCCCGATGACGGCTGGTGCCACGCCTTCGGCCTGGGCGGCGCCCGACAGGCTGCCGCGCGCGGCTACGGCGACGAAGGTTTCGAGCTGCTTGAACCGGTCCATCAGGGTAGATTACCCGCGCCCCGGTAAAAGCTGAAACGCGTGGGACGGCGTTTATGGCCTACGCGGTGGTGCAATACACTGTGCGAATCCCCGAACCACGCACGAGAGGTCCTCCATGGCTGCCAGCTCTCCCGATCTGAAACTTCCTGCGGGCGTCGAGATCAAGGCGCCGGTCAGCGCCGAATTCGCGCAGATCCTGACCCCGGAAGCGCTGGCGCTGGTCGCCAAGCTGCATCGCCAGTTCCAGCCACGGCGTCGCGAGCTGCTGGCCGCGCGGGTCGAACGCGCCAAGCGTCTCGACGCCGGCGAGCGCCCGGATTTCCTGCCGCAGACGCGGTCGGTACGGGAAGGCGACTGGAAGATCGCGCCGATCCCCGAGGCGCTGAAGTGCCGCCGGGTGGAGATCACCGGTCCGGTCGAGGCGAAGATGGTCATCAACGCCTTCAACTCCGGCGCCGACAGCTACATGACCGATTTCGAGGATTCGAACTCGCCCAACTGGTTCAACCAGGTGCAGGGCCAGATCAACCTCAAGGCGGCGATCCGTCGCGACCTGACGGCCGAGTCGGGCGGCAAGCAGTACCGGCTCAACGAGCGCATCGCCACCCTGCAGGTCCGGCCGCGCGGTTGGCACCTCGACGAGAAGCACGTGCTGGTGGATGGCGAACGGGTGGCGGGCGGCCTGTTCGACTTCGGCCTCTTCCTCTTCCACAATGCCCACGAGCAGGTCAAGCGTGGCGCCGGACCGTTCTTCTACCTGCCGAAGATGGAAAGCCACCTCGAGGCGCGGCTGTGGAACGACGTCTTCGCACTGGCGCAGAAGGAGATCGGCCTGCCCCAGGGCACGATCAAGGCGACCGTCCTCATCGAGACCATCCTCGCCGCCTTCGAGATGGACGAGATCCTGTACGAGCTGCGCGAGCACAGCGCCGGGCTCAACGCCGGCCGCTGGGACTACATCTTCTCCTGCATCAAGAAGTTCAAGCTGGACCGCGATTTCTGCCTGGCGGACCGCGCCAAGGTGACGATGACCTCGCCGTTCATGCGCGCCTACGCGCTGCTGCTGCTCAAGACCTGCCATCGCCGCAACGCGCCGGCGATCGGCGGCATGAGCGCGCTCATCCCGATCAAGAACGACCCGGCCAAGAACGAGATCGCCATGCAGGGGATCATTGCCGACAAGCGCCGCGACGCCACCGACGGCTACGACGGCGGCTGGGTGGCCCATCCCGGGCTGGTCGACGCAGCCATGAAGGAGTTCGTGGCCGTGCTGGGCGACCCGCCCAACCAGATCGAAAAGCAGCGCAGCGACGTCCAGGTCTCGGCGAAGGAGCTGCTCGACTTCCAGCCGGAGAAGCCGATCACCGAGGCTGGCCTGAGGATGAACATCAACGTCGGCATCCTCTACCTCGGCGCCTGGCTGGCGGGCAACGGCTGCGTGCCGATCCACAACCTGATGGAGGACGCCGCCACCGCCGAGATCAGCCGCAGCCAGGTATGGCAGTGGATCCGCTCGCCCAAGGGCGTGCTCGAGGACGGCCGCAAGGTCACGCCGGAGCTGGTGCGGGCGCTGATCCCGGAGGAGCTCGGCAAGATCAAGGAGCTGGTCGGGCCGCAGTCGAGCAGCTATGACCGCGCGGCGCAGATCTTCGAGCAGATGAGCACCCAGGAGCAGTTCGCCGAGTTCCTCACC
>JAEZQX010000486.1 GCA_023441105.1 Pseudomonadota bacterium
GCACCGCTCCGCAGCCGCTGCAGGACGCCGCGGACGAATGGCCGGAAGCGGCCGTGGCCACGCAGGCGCGCGAGGCCTCGGCGCCTGGCGATGAGCGCGCCGACGACTTCTCCGACGACCTGGCGATCGCCGCGGCGTTGGCCAGCGTCGCGCAGGCAGCAGCCGGGTCGCCGCCGGAGCTCGAGGTGGAGCAGGGGCAAGCGCCGCGCGTGGCGCCGGCGGCCGACTCATGGCAGCGCGTGCGCGAGGAGGTCAGCGGCTGCCGCCGCTGCGGGCTGTGCGACAGTCGGCGCCAGACCGTGTTCGGCAGCGGCTCCGAACGCGCGCGCTGGATGCTCGTCGGCGAGGCACCGGGCGCCGAGGAGGACGCCAAGGGCGAGCCCTTCGTCGGCCAGGCCGGACGGCTGCTCGACCAGATGCTGGCGGCCATCGGCCTGTCACGGCCGGACGACGTCTTCATCACCAACGTCCTCAAATGCCGCCCGCCGGGCAATCGCAATCCGGAGCCGCTCGAGGCCGAGACCTGCTCGCGCTACCTCTACCGGCAGATCGAGCTGCTGCAGCCGGACCTGATCCTGCTGCTCGGCAGGTTCGCCGCCCAGAGCGTGCTCAAGTCCGACGCCAGCATCGCCGCGCTGCGCCGCCAGGTCCATGCCTATCGGTCGCCGGGCGGGGACATCCCGGTGGTGTGCACCTATCACCCCGCCTACCTGTTGCGCAATCTCGCCGACAAGCGCAAGAGCTGGGAGGATCTATGCCTGGCCATGGATGTGGCCGAGCGGCAGCGGGTCCTTCGCCAGGATGCCGGAACCTGAAGGCGGGCCTGGTACGCCCGCGCCTGCCGAAGGCGCTTCGGTCGCCGCCGGCGGCGACGGGGCTCGCGCCGACGATGCTGCGGCTGCCCCTGGATCTGGCGCCGCCCCCGACGCCGCCACCGAGCCGGCGCGCGATTGCTTTATGGGCTACCGCCGACCGGCGGTCCGCGACCTCGCCTGGCTGGTGTTCCACGGCGCGCTGCAGCTTCCGCCAGGCAGCGGCACGATCGCTTGCGTGGCGCTTGGAGCGGAGGAACGGGCGGAGCTTCTGGCGTTGCTGGCGCAGTGGGACGAGGACGAGCAGGAAGAATGGCTGGGGCCGGTGGATCCCGGTTTGCGGCTGGGCCTCTACACCGAACGACTGATCGGCGCCTGGCTGGGGCATTCCCGGCAGATCCGGCTGCTGGCGCGGAACTGGCCGCTGCGCAGCAGCCGGATCACGCTGGGCGAGGCCGACCTCCTGGTGCAGCGGCGGAGCGGGCAGGGCGGCCTGCAGTTATGGGAGCTCGCCTGCAAGTTCTACCTCGGGCTGGGCGATGGGCGCTGGGTCGGGCCGGGGCTGAACGACACGCTGGCGACCAAGCTCGACCGCATGCGCAGCCATCAGTTGCAGCTGATCCACCAGCCGGGGTTCCTGGCCGCATGGCCCGGCTCATGGTCGGCGCGCGCCTGGCTCACGGGCTGGCTGCTGCAGCCGGCCGGCGCGGCGGAGATTCCGGCCGGGCGCATCGCCGCGGTCTGGGCAGAGGCGGGAGACGCGTCGCTCGCCAAGGCGACGGCAGGCGCGGCGGCGCTGGGCGTCGAGCAATGGTGGCTGCTGCCGAAGCGGCGCTGGCTGCGCCCGGCGCATGGCGACCCACCACCGGCGCAGCGCTTTCCGAGCCTGCAGGCGGCCGAGGACTTCATCGGCAGCCCGGCCGCCCCGACGCAGCGCGCCAGCGCCCGGGCGCGCCCGCTGATGCTCGCCGGGATGCGCGGGATCCAGGCCGGCGCGGCGGCCGAGGAGATGCTGCGGCTGATGCTGGTCCCCCACGGCTGGTCGCAACTCGCCGCCGCCATGCGGCCGCCGGGGCCTTGATGGACCGAACCGTCGGCCGAACCATCGGATGACCGTCCGGCGTCAGCCGGCCGGCCGATCGACCGTCGCGCCGTGCGGCGTGCCGATCAATGCCTCCGAGTCGAACTTGCGCTGGTTGGCACGATGCAGCCGGATCACCAGCAACATCGCCGCCACCACGGTCACGCCGAACAGGATGACGATGGTGTTGATGTGCAGGTCCACCTTCAGCAGCAGCGCGTAGATCGACAGCATCAGCAGGATGTTGATGTTCTCGTTGAAGTTCTGCACGGCGATGGAATGGCCCGCGCTCATGAGGACGTAGCCGCGGTGCTGCAGCAGCGCATTCATCGGCACCACGAAGAAGCCGGCCAGCGCGCCAATGATCACCAGCATCACGTTGGCCATCGGCACCGAGTAGACGATGGTCATCATCGGCACCATCAGGCCCATCACGACGCCGCAGGGCAGGACGCGCAGCGACTTGCGCAACGGCAGCATCGATGCGGCGCCGGCCGCGCCGGCCGCGACGCCGACCGCGAAGACGCCCTGCAGGACCGCCGCCTGGTCGAGGCGCAGCCCGAGATGCATCTGCGCCCACTTGAGGACGATGAACTGCAGCGTGGCGCCGGCGCCCCAGAAGAGGGTCGTCACCGCCAGCGAGATCTGTCCCAGCTTGTCCCGCCACAGCGTCAGGTTGCAGTAGAGGAACTCGCGCAGCAACCTGACCGGATGGTGTTGCTGGTGCGGGTAGCGGGCGCCGGTGTCGGGAATGCGCAGGTTGATCAGCGCCGCCAGCAGGTAGACGCCGGCGATCGCCGCGATCGCCGCCTCGGCGGGGCTGGTGATGCCGGTGTCGACCAGCGGCACGTCGAGCGCCAGCAGCCTCGCGGACAGATGCGGCGCGATCAGGGCGCCGCCGAGCAGCGTGCCGAGGATGATCGACGCGACGGTCGTGCCCTCGATCCAGCCATTGGCTGCGACCAGCTTCTCCGGCGGCAGCAGCTCGGTGAGGATGCCGTACTTGGCCGGCG
>JAEZQX010000501.1 GCA_023441105.1 Pseudomonadota bacterium
GGGTGCAGCCGCGCTGGCGGCTGGAGCTGGCCACCAGCACCCATTCCACCGCCGTGGAGATCGACGATGCCGGCCGGGCCCGTCTTGTCCCCCGCTAAGCGGCGCGCCGCGACCCGCGGCTTCACCCTGCTCGAAGTCCTGGTCGCGCTGGCGATCGGTTCGGTGGTCCTGGGCGCCGTGATGGTCGCCGTGACCGGCACCGGGCTCACCGGCCGCAAGCAGGATGCCCAGGCCCAGCTGGCCGAGGACGGCCAGATCGCCTTGAACCTGATGGCGACGCAGCTGCGGATGACCGGCTTCTGGGTGCCGACCTCGATGAGCCTGTCGATCGACCGGCCGGCCAATCCGATGCTGGTGGGCTGCCTCAACGGCTTCACCAATCCGGCAGCCGCCTGGGCGGCACTCGGCTGCGTCGGCGGCGCGGCTGTCGCGGGCCGCGACGCGATCGCGGTGCGCTTCGATGCCACCGAAGGCGGAGTCGCCATCGCCACGGACTGCCTCGGCAACGACGTCACCGCGCTCGGCGGCTGGGTCGACGACCGCTTCTTCGTGCTGCCGGCCAATGCCACGCCCACCGCCAATCCGGCCCTCTACTGCAAGGGTGCCGGCGCTGCCCAGGCCCAGATGCTGATGGATAACGTCGAAGGGCTCAGCCTGCGCTACGGCCTCGCCGCGGTCACCGCAGCCGATGAAACCACCAACCGCCTGTTCGACCTGCCGGCGTTCGGTGGCGAGACAGTCACCTACATGACGGCCGACGAGCTCGACTTTGCCTGTCCGGTTGCCGGCCCGGTGCCGGCCAACTCCTGGTGCGCCGTCAGCAGCGTGCGCATCTGCCTCCTGATGCGCAGCGCCGACAACGCGGTCGACGAAGTGTCGACGCCCTATATCGATTGCGACGGGCAGCAGCGGGCGCAACCGGACCGCCGCCTGCGCCGCGCGCTTGCCACGACGGTCAGCATCCGCAACCGCACCGCCGTGCCGTCGGTGAGCGCACTGTGAAGCGCATGCGAGCCGCCGCTTCGGACACGGGTGTCGCCGCCCCCGGCCTGACTGCCACCGCCTGTCACCTGCCCGCCATGACTCGCCGGCGCCAGGCCGCCCTGCTCTCCCGGCGTCGGGCGCGCGGCGTGGTGCTGGTGGTGGCCCTGATCCTGGTGGCGGTCATCGGCGTCAGCTCCGCAATGGCGATGCGCCTGTCCCTGTTCGGCGACATCGTCAGCAAGAACATGCGGGCGCAGAGCCTGGCGCTGCAGGCGGCCGAGCTGGCGTTGCGCTTCTGCGAGCGGCAGGTGGCACTCGATCCCGGCAGCGTGCCGATGGTGTCCGGGCTCGGCACCGACCTCGAATGGCAATTGCCTGCCCAATGGGCATCGGCGCTGGCGGTGCCACAGGCGGCGCTCGGCACGGCCGCGGGTTACCGCACGCCGCCGCAATGCCTGGTGCGCTTGTTCAGCGTCGACGAGTTCCTGGCCGCCTTCCCGCCGGATCCCGGGACGGTGTCGGCCGACGCCCGGGGCTACTCGTCCGACTACGTCGTCCTGCACCGGATCACCGCCCGCGGCTTCAGTCCCGACTTCGAGCGCGGCGCCGGCGGCCGCCCGATTGCCGGCGCCGAAGTCTGGCTGCAGTCGCTGGTGCGCGGCGTGCAATAGGTCTTCTTTCGAGGAAATGCGCATGGATGCCTGCAGTCGCATGAGAATCGCTTCGAACCCGCCGCGGCCCACGGTCCGCGGCCTGGTGCTGGTCGCGCTCCTGCAGGCGGCGGCCGCTGCCCATGCGGCGACGCCGGCGCAGCTGCCGCTGCTCGGAAGGATCGCCAACCCGGCAACGCCGAACATCGTCTACACGATCGACGACTCGGGCTCGATGGCATGGCGCTACATGCCCGATTCGGTCAGCCCGTGGACCGGCAACGAACGCTGGTGGATCAGCTTCCATCCCGGTGACGTCAAATCGACGCACGAATCCTACGACAACCTCTCGCCGAGCTCGCTGCGCCTCTTCTCCACCCGTGACAACGACCTGGTCTCGGCGCGGCTCCGATCGTCGTCCTACAACACGATCTACTACAACCCGGAAGTCCGTTACCAGCCCTGGTTCAAGAGCGATGGCACGCAATGGCCCCAGGCGAGCTCGACGGCGGCCAAGCTCAACCTGAACGACAGCAACTGGGGCACCGTCAACCTGGAAGGCACGATCAACTACAGCGGTCCGCTGTGTCGCTCGACCGCGACTTCGACGACCTTGAGCTGCACCAACGTCTCCAACGAAACCATCGTGCCGGGTACGTACTACGAATACAAGGGCGGCGGGTTCAATTCGGCGGCCAACTTCACCCGCGTGCACATCAAGGATCACGCCAGCTTCCTTCGCGGAGCCGCGCGCACCGACTGCACCGCCGTGCCCCAGACCGAAAGCCACACCTGCACGAAGGCACAGGAATTCCAGAACTTCGCCAACTGGTTCGTGTACAACCGGACGCGGATGCTGCTGGCGATCACCGCCACGAGCCAGGCGTTCTCGGCCCAGGGAGACAGCCTGCGCGTCGGCTACGGGCGCATCGGCAAGACCACGGCCACCTCCATCGACGGCGTTTCCACCAAGACGATGGAGCGCGGCGTCCGGGACTTCAGCGGCACCGACCGCAGCAGCTTCTTCAACTGGCTGTACAACGCACCGACCAGCGCCACCACGCACCTGCGCCGGGCTGTCGGCGACGTCGGCGAATACTACTCGCGTGCCGACAACAGGGGACCCTGGGGCAATACGCCCGGATCCGAAGATCCGACCGCGCACCTCACCTGCCGGAAGGCGTACAACATCCTGATGACCGACGGCTACTGGAACGGCGACCAGGCGAGCAAGTCCGCCGCCCGCGAAAACGTCGACAACCAGGACGGCCCGACGATCACCAACCCGGCCGGCGGCTCCTACAAGTACACGCCGGCAGCGCCCTTCAAGGACAACGCGTCGAACACCCTCGCCGACGTCGCTATGTACTACTGGAACCGCGACCTGCGCACCAATCTCGCCAACCGGGTGAAGCCGGACACCCAGAATCCCGCCTTCTGGCAGCACATGGTCAACTTCACCGTCGGCCTCGGCGTCGACGGCACCTTGAAGTCACCGGATGATTTCGCGGCCCTGCAATCCGGCGCCAAGAGCTGGCCGGATTCGGTTCCCGGCGAATCGCCGTCGGCGATCGACGACCTCTGGCATGCCGCCGTCAACAGCCGCGGCCGCTACCTCAGCGCCACCGACGCCAGCACCTTCGCGACCGAGCTGTCCAAGGTGCTGGAGGAGATCGTCAGCCGCAACGCCAGCGAAGCCGGTATCGCCGTCGCCAACCGGGTGCTGCAGGTGGACAACCGCAAGTACCTGCCGACCTACATCACCGACCAGTGGACCGGGGACGTCACCGCAATCGAGCTCGATGCGACCGGCCAGCAGCTCAGCCCGGTCTGGAACGCCGCCTCGAAGATACCTGCCGACACCGCGCGCAACATCTTCGTCGGGAACCGCGCCTCCAGCGGCACCCGGGCGATTCCGTTCGAATGGACTTCGCTGACGCAGGCCATGCAGGCCGAGATGGGCGCCGGCGCCAACAGTGCCCTGGTCAGCTACCTGCGCGGCAGTCCGGCGCTCGAAGGCAGCACCTACCGCCGGCGGCTCTCGCGGCTGGGCGACATCGTGAATTCGCAGCCCGTCTACGTCGGCAGCCTGGTCAACATGCGCTACAACCTGCTGCCGGCAGGAACCGCGGGCGCAAGCACCTACGCCGATTTCCTCGAGGCCAAGAAGGCACGCGCCGGCATGCTGTTCGTCGGCGCCAACGACGGCATGCTCCACGCATTCCGGGGCAGCGACGGCGTGGAAGTCTTCGGCTACATCCCCCGCTCGCTGCTGCCGACCGTCGGCCTGCTGGCCGCGCCCTCCTACGGCCACCGCTACTACGTCGACGGCCCGCTCACCGAAAGCGATGCCTACTGGGGCGATGCCTGGCACAACGTGCTGGTCGGCAGCACCGGCGCCGGCTCGCGCGCCGTGTTCGCGCTCGACGTCACCAGCACCACCTCCATGGGCGCCGGCAATGTGCTGTGGGAGCTCGATGCCAGCCAGCAGACCGAGCTGGGCCATGTCCTCTCGCCGATCGAAGTCGGCTTGATGAAGAACGGCGACTGGGCGGCGGTATTCGGCAACGGCTACAACAGCGCCAGCGGCAAGGCCCAGTTGTTCATCGTCAACCTGCAGACCGGCGCGGTCATTAAGCGGATCGACACCAACGCCGGCGACGACAACGGCCTCGGCGGCGTGCGCCTGATCCGCGACGGCAACCAGGTGATCGTCGGCGCCTACGCCGGCGACCTCAAGGGTAACGTCTGGAAGTTCGATCTGAGCAGCACCAGCTCGGCGAACTGGAAGGTCGGCATCGGCGGCGCTGCGCTCTACACCGTCAAGGATGCGAAAGGCGTCGTCCAACCGATCACCGCCGCCCCCGCGCTGGTGGCGCATCCGCGCGGCGGCAACATGGTGCTGATCGGCACCGGCAAGCTGTTCCAGGAAGACGACCAGACCACCACGGCGCCGCAAGCGCTCTATGGATTGTGGGACAAGCAGTCGCTGGTGCAATCTTCCGGCAGCTGGCAATGGACCACCGAAGGCGCGATCACCTCGGCCGCGTCGATCAAGGCGCATGCCCTCGCGACGAGCACCGTCAGTGGGGAGAATGGCGAGACGTACTACACGACGGTCTCGCCTGCCAAGCTCGACTGGGCCACCGATCGCGGCTGGACGCTGCCGCTCACCATCCAGTCCAGCCAGCGCAACACCCTGCCGCCGCGCCTGCTGCTCGGAATGGTGCTGTTCGAAACCATCGCGCCGCTCAACGGCTCCGCGGCCGGCGACGGCTGCGAGGGCTCGGACGCCCAGGGCTTCAACCTGCTGCTCGACCCGATCAGCGGCGCGATGTCCGCCAAGCCGGTGACCGACATCAATGGCGACGGCGTCGTCGACGAGAACGACCCCCCGATCGCCGGCTGGGCCACCGGTACCTGGAACGGCAGCAGCAGCTGGCTCAGCGAAGCGACGCCGACGGTGCCGAAGGACTGCACCGCCAACCCGGCCGCCTGCCTTTGTCCGGCCGGTACCAAGCAGATGCGGGGCATCGGCGCCGACGCCGGCAGCATGCCGGTGTGCTTCAGCGTGCCGCCGCCCACGCGCTGGTGGTGGCGGCAGCTGATGGTGCAGTGATCGTGCCGATGGCCGGGAATCAGAACCAGATCGAGTCGGGGAACGACATGAGTCGAGCGCGTCCATGGGATCCATTGCTGCCGCGCCGGCGCGCCGCCGCCGGCGGCTTCACGCTGGTCGAGGTGATCGTCGTGGTAGCCATCATCGGCATCCTCGCGGCCATCGCGATACCGAGCTACAACGAATACGTGCGCCGCAGCCAGCGCGCAGAGGCGCGCACGGTGCTGCTGGAAGCCGCGCAATTCATGCAGCGCTTCTACTCCGCCAACGATCGCTACGACGCCGCCCGCGGCGGTGCCGCGGTCGCCCTGCCGGCGCAGCTGCAACGCGTGCCGGCCAGCGGCGACGCGCGCTACACCATCAGCCTCGACACCGTATCGACCACCGCCTACACCTTGCAGGCGGTCCCCACCGGCAGCATGAGCGCGGACAAGTGCGGCACCTTCACGCTCACCAGCGTCGGCCGCAAGGACGTGAGGAGCGCGAGCGTGTCGGCGGCAGAATGCTGGCGCTGATCAGCCCAGCCCTTTGGGCAACGGGAACGCCACCGTCTCCTGCACGCCGTCGAGGGTGCGCACCGCCCTGACGCCGAGGCTCTTGAGGCGCTGCACCAGCTCCTGGACCAGCACCTCCGGCGCCGAGGCGCCGGCGCTGATGCCGATGCGACCCTTGCCGTCCAGCCACTCGGGCTGCAGCTCCGCCGCCGAGCCGATCAGCCGCGCCGGACAGCCGTACTTCTCGGCGACCTCGCGCAGGCGGTTGCTGTTCGAGCTCGAGGGGCTGCCCACGATCAGCACCAGGTCGCATTGCGGCGCCATGAACTTGACGGCGTCCTGGCGGTTCTGCGTCGCATAGCAGATGTCCTGCTTCTTGGGCTCGGCGATGTCCGGGTAACGCCGCTTCAGCGCGTCGATGATCATGCGGCAATCGTCGACCGACAGCGTCGTCTGGCTCACGTAGGCGAGCGCGACCCCGTCGGGAAGCGCGAGGCGCTCGACGTCCTCGACCGTCTCCACCAGGTGGATGCCGCCGTCCGACTGGCCCATGGTGCCCTCGACCTCCGGGTGGCCGGCATGGCCGATCATGACGACCTCGCGGCCCTGGTCGCGCATCTTGGCGACTTCGACGTGGACCTTGGTCACCAGCGGGCAGGTGGCATCGAAGATCCGCAGGCCGCGCGCGCGCGCCGCCTCGCGCACCGAGCGGCTGACGCCGTGGGCCGAGAAGATGACGGTGGCATCGTCCGGGATCTGGTCGAGCTCGTCGACGAAGATCGCTCCCTTGGAGCGCAGGTCGGCGACCACATGATCGTTGTGCACGATCTCGTGCCTCACGTAGATCGGTGCGCCGTGGGTCTTGAGGGCGCGCTCGACGATCTCGATGGCGCGGTCGACTCCGGCACAGAATCCGCGCGGCTGCGCAAGCAGGGCTTCCATCGGCAAATGACTCCTGTCGGTCCGGCGCTCAGAGGATCCCGAGGATCCGGACCTGGAAATGGATCCGCTGCCCGGCCAGCGGATGGTTGAAATCAAAAACGGCACCGCGCTCGTCGATCTCCTTCAACACCCCGGCGAAGCGATCGCCGTTGGGCGCGGGGAACTCGAGCAGGTCGCCGGGCACGTAGCGCCGGCCGGGTTCGCCGTTGGCGCTGAGCATGGCGCGCGACACCCGCTGCACCAGTTCCGGATTGCGCTCGCCGAATGCCTGCGCCGGCGCGAGGTCGAACAACGCCTCCGCGCCCTCCTCCAGCCCCTGCAGCCGTTGCTCGAGCGGCTCGGCCATCTGGCCGATACCCAGCTGCAAGGTGGCGGGTTTACCCTCGAAGGTGTTGATGACATCCGCACCGCTGGCCGCAATCGTCAGCCGGTAGTGCAGCGTGAGATGGGAAGCCGGGCCCACCCGCACCGGATCGCCGGCGGCCGGTCCGGGCCGGCTTGCCGGCTCATGCGCGGCCAAGCCGTTGGCGGTGGTGGCGGTCGGGTCGGGGGCGTTCTCGGCAGGCACTCTGGTCGGGTCAGGTTCGGCAACAGGGGAATTGTATTGGACGGGCCGATGCTTCGCGCCGCAAGGGACTTCGATGACGCGGCCATGAGCGCCGCCGCACGGCCGCCCGAAGGCGGCGTGTCCGCCGGCATCCGGGCTTGGCCGCTGCAGGATCGGCCCCGCGAGCGGATGCTGAGCAAGGGACCGGCGGCCCTCTCCAATGCCGAGCTGCTGGCGCTCCTGCTGCGCTCGGGAAGCCGCGGCCTCTCCGCCCTGGACCTGGCGCGCCGGCTGCTCGAGACCCATGGAGCGCTGGGGGGACTGCTGGCAACCTCGCCGCAGAAGATGGCGCGCCTGCCGGGCCTCGGACCGGCGCGGGCGGCCAGCCTTCTCGCCGTCCTCGAGCTGGCCAGGCGCACCCAGCTGGAGAAGCTCGAGCGCACGGCGGTGCTGGGGCGGCCACAGGCGGTGAAGGACTACCTCGGCCTGCTGCTGCAGGGCCGGGCACAGGAGGTCTTCGTCGTCTTGTTCCTGGACAGCCAGAATCGCCTGATCCTGGCGGACGAGCTGTTTCGCGGCACCCTCAACCAGACGGCCGTCTACCCGCGGGAGGTCGTCCGCCGGGCGTTGGAGCTGAATGCCGCCGCGGTCATCCTTGCCCACAACCACCCGTCGGGCGTGGCCGAGCCCAGCCAGGCGGACCGCGTGCTGACGGAGGCCCTTCGCTCGGCCCTGCGCCACCTGGACATGCCGGTGCTGGACCACATCATCGTCGCCGGCGGCAGCAGCTATTCCTTTGCCGAGCATGGCCACCTGTAGCCCGGCGCGGCGTGGCGCGCCTCCGGCGGCGCCCCCCGAGCCGATCCACGGGGCCCGGCGGCTCATTGCCGGCCTGGCGGTTCCAGGCTATAATGGTGGGCTTTAGTTCGACAATTACCGGGATATTGAATCATGGCCAAAGTATGCCAAGTGACAGGAAAAGGCCCGATGGTCGGGAACAATGTCTCCCATGCCAACAACAAGACCAAGCGGCGCTTCCTGCCCAACCTGCACCACCATCGGATCTGGGTGGAAAGCGAGAAGCGTTTCGTTCGCCTGCGCTTGAGCACGGCCGGCCTGCGCAAGATCGACAAGCTCGGCATCGATGCCGTGCTGGCGGACCTGCGCGCCAGCGGCCAGGCCTGAGCGAACCCCCGACGGACACACTGGAAGGACTTAGGCGTTGAGAGACAAGATCAAGCTGGAATCGACCGCAGGCACCGGTCACTTCTACACCACCACCAAGAACAAGCGGACCATGCCGGAGAAGATGGAGATCAAGAAGTTCGATCCCGTCGCCCGCAAGCACGTCCCCTACAAGGAAGCCAAGATCAAGTAGTCCCCGGCCGAGCGCCGGTCGTGCCCATGTCCATGGGCCATGAAAAACGCCCCGGATGGGGCGTTTTTTGTTTCCTGCTCCTTGCTCCGCGCGCTCAGGCGGCGGCGGGCACCGGGGCATAGCGACGCATCCGCAGCGCCAGGTCCTGGAGCGCCCTGACGCCGCTGGCTTCCGCCCGGGCGCACCACTGCTGCAGGTGGGCGAGCAGCTGCTCGGATGTCATGTGGCTGCGCTCCCAGGTGGCGATCAGCTCGTCGCGCATCTCCACCAGCTTGCGCAGCTTGTCGCTGGCAGCCAGGGCACCGGCCATCTTGAGCTTCTGCGTCTCGGTGATCCGTCCGCCGTCCTGGCCGACGGCCTTCAGCACCGACTTGCCCGAGATCATGGCGGCGACATGGCTGCTGCCGGCCGCGCCGGCGGCCTTGAGCCGGCCCATTTCCTCGCGCCAGGTGCGCCGCAGGCCCCGTGCATAGGCTTGCATCAGGTCATAGCGATAGGTAATGACCGCCTGCAGCATGGCGGCGTCGATCTGCGGCCGGGGCGCGGTGAGCCTGGGGGCGAGCGCCACCTTGCGCACCGTGGCGAGGCCCAGCATCTGCAACATGCGGATGTACATCCAGCCGATGTCGAACTCGTACCACTTGGACGACAGCTTGGCGCTGCTGCCGAAGGCGTGGTGGTTGTTGTGCAGCTCCTCGCCGCCGATGATGATGCCCCACGGCAGGATGTTGGTGCTGGCGTCCGGGCAGTCGTAGTTGCGGTAGCCGAGATAGTGGCCCAGGCCGTTGATGATGCCGGCGGCCGACACCGGGATCCACAGCATCTGGACGGCGAACACGCTCAGGCCGATGACGCCGAAAAGCAGCACGTCGATCACCAGCATCACGTACACGCCCAGCACCGAATGCCGGGTGTACAGGTTGCGTTCGATCCAGTCGTCCGGCGTGCCGTGGCCGAACTTCTCCACCAGCGCCGGGTCCGCTGCCGCGGCGCGGTAGAGTTCCGCCCCCTCCAGCAGCACCTTGCGGATGCCATAGGTACGCGGGCTGTGCGGATCCTCCGGCGTCTCGCACCGAGCGTGGTGCTTGCGATGCACCGCCGCCCATTGCTTGGTCACCATCCCGGTGGTGAGCCAGAGCCAGAAGCGGAAGAAATGGGCCACCGCCGGATGCAGCTCCAGGGCCCGATGCGCCTGGCAGCGGTGCAGGAACACCGTCACCGACACGATGGTCACGTGGGTGACCGCCAGCGTGAAGAGGACGATCTGCCACCAGGCCCAGTCGAGCAGGCCGGTGTCAAGGAAGCTCAGCAAACCCTGGGCCACGGGGGAATCGATCAAGACAGGTACTCCGGTGATGGAAGCCGATTCGGAAGCCACATGCCGTGTAACGGCAGGTATCTCATTCTACCGGCGAGGGCCTATCTGCGCCCTTGCAATACCCATCTTGCGACGAAGAAACCGCTGGACGGCCCCTCGTCCGGCAGCCAATTGCGGGTTTCCCCCGATTCGAATCCCGGGACCTGGAAGGCCGCCGCCTGCTGCTCGTTCTCCTCCCCGAGCAGGCTGCAGGTGGCGTAGACCAGCGTGCCCCCCGGCTTGACGAGATTCGAGGCGGCGGCGAGGATGGCGCGCTGCTCGGCCAGCTGCTGCAGCAGTCGCTGCGGCGTCAGCCGCCACTTCATGTCCGGGCTGCGCCGCAGCGTGCCGGTGCCGCTGCACGGCGCGTCGACCAGGACCAAGTCGGCGCGCCGCTGGTAGCGCCCGAGCCGGGCGTCGGCGAGGCCGTCGAGCCGCATCGCCTCGACGATCGTCACGCCCGCCCGCCGCGCCCGCGGCATGAGGCGGGACAGGCGCTCGCTGCCGGTGTCGAAGGCCAGCACCTTGCCGGTATTGCGCATGCGGGCCGCCAGCGCCAGCGTCTTGCCGCCAGCCCCGGCGCAGAAATCGACCACCAGCTGGCCTCGTTTCGGGGCGCAGAAGTCGACGATGCGCTGACTGCCGGCGTCCTGGATCTCGAACCAGCCGCGTTCGAACAGATCGAGCTTCTCGAGGTTGGGCCGGCCTTCGATCCGCAGGCCGGTCGGCACCTCGGCGATTGGCGCCGCCACGACGCCCTGCTCGCGCAGCCGCCGCGCCAACTCGTCGGCCTTGCCGCGCAGCAGGTTGACGCGGATGTCGATCGGCGACGGCTGCAGCAGGGCCGCGGCGATGGCGGGGGCACGCTCGCCGTGGGAGGCCTGCAGGCGCTGCCACAGCCAATCCGGCAGGCTGTAGCGGACCGCATCGGAAAGTCCCGCCAGCCGGGCGGCGATCTCTTCCGGCGGCTGCTCCGCGAGGCGGCGGGCGACGTCTACCAGGCGCCGCGCCCGTGGGGGGGGGGGGGCCGCGCCCGCGGCGGGGGGGTTTTTA
>JAEZQX010000531.1 GCA_023441105.1 Pseudomonadota bacterium
CGTTCGAAGAAGACCTGCTGTTCACCCATCGCGGCCTTTCGGGGCCGCCGATCCTGCAGATTTCCAGCTACTGGCGGCCCCGCCCGCGGCGTGCGATCGACCTGCTGCCGGGGGTGGACCTGGAGGAGCGCCTGGTCGGCATCCGCGAAGGCAGGATCGCGGTCGACAGCGGCGAGGGACATCGCCAGCAACTCAGCACCGTGCTGGCCGGCCTGCTGCCGCGTCGCCTGGCGCTGGCATGGCTGGCGGCCGCGCGCCCCGCAGGCCTCGGCCAGCTGAGCGGCCAGGAAAAGCTCGCCGAAACCGGCAACGCCACGGTGCGCCTGCTGGCGCAGGCGGTGAATGGCTGGCAGGTGGAGCCGGCAGGCACCGAAGGCTTCAAGAAAGCGGAGGTCACCCTCGGCGGCATCGCGACCGGTGAGCTCGATCCACGCAGCCTGCAATCGCTGAAGATCCCCGGGCTCTACTGCATCGGCGAAGCGGTGGACGTGACCGGATGGCTGGGCGGGTACAACTTTCAATGGGCCTGGTCATCGGCTTATGCGGCCGCGATGTCGCTGCCCGCTTCGAGTTAGGAGGCGCCTTGCGGCCCGGCCCGGACACACGCCACAGCTTTCCTCGATGAGCCACGATACCGCTTCCCGCGTGCACAGCCTGTCGATGGCCGACGGCGTCACCCTGCATGTCGAGGACTGGCTGCTGCCGACGGCCAGCGGGCGCCGCGCCTGCCTGCTGCTGGTGCACGGACTTGGCGAGCACATCGGCCGCTATCGCCACGTCATCCGCGCGATGCTGTCGCTCGGCATCGAAGTCCGCGGCTTCGACCAGCGCGGCTTCGGCCGCTCCGCCGGTCCTCGCGGCGTCATCCCACGCGACGACGCGCTGCTCGACGACCTGCAGCGGGTCTACGACGACTGGTGCGCCGATCGCGGCGAGCGATCGTTCCTGCTCGGCCACAGCATGGGCGGCGCGGTTGCTGGTCGCGCGGCGACCGGCGGCTGGGTCAGCCCGCGCGGACTGGTGCTGTCCTCGCCGGCGCTCGCCACCAGGCGGACCCGCCTGCAGAACCTGGCACTGCGGATCGGCCGGCGCCTTTCCCCCGACCGGGCCGTGCCGTCGGGGCTGAAGGTGGAGTTCGTATCGCGCGATCCGGCGGTGGTGGCGGCCTACCGGAGCGACCCCCTCAACCACGGGCTGATCACGCCGCGGCTGGCCAACTTCATTGTTGCGGCAGGACCCCCGGTCGTTGCCGCGGCGCCGGACGTCGCCTTTCCAGTGCTGCTCTTGATCGCCACCAACGACCGGCTGGTCGACATCGCCGGCGCGCAGCGCTTCCATGACCGGCTGCCGCCAGGGCTGCGCACGATGCACGTCTATGAAGGGTTCTATCATGAGGTCTTCAACGAGCCGCAAGAGGATCAGGCGCGGGTGTTCGGCGATCTCAGGGCCTGGTTGATCCGCCTCGTCGACGGGACGGATGGCGCCATTCAGGGCGTTGGGGCGAGCGGCGGGTGAGTCGCGGTTCGCCGCCTCCCGTGGCGGGCACGGCAGGCCCGGTAGCGGCGGCCATCGAACGCTGGTTCGGCGGCCGCGGCTGGCAGCCTTTCGACTTCCAGCGCGAGGTCTGGGAGGCGATGCGCCGCGGCGACGACGGGCTGCTGCACGCGACCACCGGCGCCGGCAAGACTTACGCCCTCTGGTTCGGCGCCCTGCAGCTGGACGCAATGCCTTCGGCGCGCGCGGGCCAGGCGCCGCCGCTATCGGTGCTCTGGTTGACGCCGATGCGGGCGCTGGCGGCCGACACCCTGCGGGCATTGCAGGCCCCGCTGCCCGAGCTGGGCCTCGACTGGACGGTAGGCGTGCGCACCGGCGATACCGACGCCGCGCAGCGCGCCGCCCAGGCGCGCCGGCTCCCCACGACGCTCATCACCACGCCGGAGAGCCTGGCGCTGCTCACCAGCCAGGCGGACGCGCAGGCCCGGCTGGCCAGCGTGTGCCTGGTGGTGGTGGACGAATGGCATGAACTGCTCGGTAACAAGCGCGGCGTGCAGGTCCAGTTGTCGCTGGCACGGCTGCGGCGCTGGTGTCCGGGGCTGCGGACCTGGGGCCTGTCGGCGACGCTGGGGAACCTGCCGGATGCGCTTGCCGCCTTGCTGCCGTCGGCAGGACGCGGGCGGATCGTCGAGGGCCGGATGGACAAGCGGGTGGTGATCGACTCGCTGGTGCCTGCCGACGTCGAGCGTTTTCCCTGGGCGGGCCACCTTGGCATGAAGATGGTGGCGGCGGTGCAGGCCGAGCTGGAGGCGAGTCCGTCGACCCTGGTGTTCACCAACACCCGCTCGCAGGCGGAGCTGTGGTACCAGGCGCTGCTCGAGGCGCGGCCCGACTGGGCAGGGGTCATCGCCTTGCACCATGGCTCGCTCGACCGGGCGACGCGGGACTGGGTGGAGCTCGGCATGAAGGAAGGCCGGCTCAAGGCGGTGGTCTGCACCTCCAGCCTCGACCTCGGCGTCGACTTCCTGCCGGTCGAGCGGATCCTGCAGATCGGCTCCGCCAAGGGGGTGGCGCGGCTGCTGCAGCGGGCTGGCCGCTCGGGTCATGCGCCGGGCCGGACCGCACGCGCCACGCTGGTGCCCACCCACAGCCTGGAGCTGCTGGAAGCCGCCGCTGCCCGCCAGGCGGTCGCAGCGCGGCAGGTCGAGGCTCGACGATCGCCGCGGCGCCCGCTCGACGTGCTGGTCCAGCACCTGGTGACGGTCGCGCTGGGCGGCGGGTTTCGTCCCGAGGATCTCCTGCCGGAGATCCTCAGCGCCCACGCCTACCGCGATCTCACCGCCGAGCAGTGGCAATGGTGCCTCGACTTCGTGCGCCAGGGCGGTCGGTCGCTCACCGCCTATCCCGACTTCCGGCGGGTGGCGCCGGATGAGGACGGCGTCTGGCGCGTGCCGGACGCACGGCTGGCGCGCCGCCATCGGATGAGCATCGGCACGATCGTCAGCGACGCCAGCATGACCGTGCGCTACTGGGGCAAGGGCGCGGCCGGCGCGGCCATCGGTACGGTCGAGGAGGGCTTCATCGCGCGGCTCTCGCGCGGCGACTGTTTCCTGTTCGCCGGCCGCTTGCTGGAGCTCGTGAGGGTCCACGAGATGACGGCCTATGTGCGCCGCGCCAGCGGCGGGCGGCCGGCCGTGCCGCGCTGGAACGGCGGCAAGATGCCGCTGTCCAGCGAGCTCGCCGATGCGATGCTGCGCGAACTCGACCAGGCGGCAGAAGGCCGCTTCGAAGGCCCGGAGATGCGCTGGCTCGAACCGCTGCTGGCGCTGCAGGCGCGCTGGTCGGCACTGCCCACCAGCGGGCGCCTGCTGGCGGAGCTGCTGCGCTCGCGCGAGGGCACGCACCTGTTCCTCTATCCAATCGCCGGACGGCAGGCGCACCTGGGCCTGGCCAGCCTCATCGCCTGGCGCGCGAGCCGGTCGTCGGCGGCGACCTTCTCGATGGCCGTCAACGACTACGGGCTGGAGCTGCTGTCGCCCCAGGAGATCGACTGGCCGGGGCTGCTGGCCGCGGAGGGGGCCGATGCCGG
>JAEZQX010000548.1 GCA_023441105.1 Pseudomonadota bacterium
CTGCGGCGTTGCGGGAGAGACGGCAAATCAGCAGGGCCTGCGCCAAGGCCCGCGTGGCGTCTTCGCTGCCGTCGACGGGAACCAGGATCCGGTCGTACATCTTGCCTCCCTCGGGAACGACCCGCTCGTCGAGCAGGCTCGAGACCCCTTGTACCCCAGCCGCGTCATCCTCTGCAACCAGCCGTTGCGGCCGGAAGCCCGCGACATGACCTGCGTCAAGCCTTGTCGAGGACGACCCAGGTCGGCGCGTGGTCGCTTGCGTGCGGCTGGCCGCGGACCCAGCGATCGACTCCCGCATCGAGCATGCGCGCCTGCGGGCTCAGCAGCAGGTGGTCGATGCGCAGCCCGGAATTTCGCTGCCAGTGCTGGCGGAAGTAATCCCAGAAGGTATAGATGCGCTCCTCCGGATAGCGGGCACGCAACGCATCGACCCAGCCCTGGCCCAGGAGATCCCGGTATCGCTCGCGCGTCTGCGGCTGCAGCAGCGCATCCTTCTTCCAGGAGCGCGTGTCGTAGATGTCGAAATCCGTCGGGATGACGTTGTAGTCGCCGGCCAGCACCACCGGATGGCCGCCGGCCAGGAGGGTCGCCGCATGGCTGTTGAAGCGCTCCATCCATGCCAGCTTGTAGTCGAACTTCGGCCCCGGCTGCGGGTTGCCGTTGGGCGCGTAAAGGCAGCCGACCAGGACGCCGTCGACCGCAGCCTCGAGGTAGCGGCTCTGGTCGTCCGCCTCGTTGCCCGGCAAGCCGCGGCGCGTCTCGATGGGCTTGGTGCCGCGCGCAAGAATCGCCACGCCGTTCCACGACCGCTGGCCATGCCAGATCGCCTCGTAGCCGGCGTCGCGCACCGCCGCCTCGGGAAAGCGCTCGTCCGGTGCCTTCAGCTCCTGCAGGCAGGCGATGTCGGGCGCGTCCTTCTGCAGCCATTCGAGCAGGTTTGAAAGCCGCGAGGTGATGCCGTTGACGTTGAAGGTGGCGATCTTGAGCGTCGACATGGATGCACCCCTCAATGGACCGCCCGCGGCGCTGGCGCCGGCGGCGTCCGGCCCATGCCGTAGAACTCGGCGTTGGGCATCATGCCGCTGAAGTTGGCGATGCGGTTCGACAGCGCGAAGAAGGCGGCGATGGCGGCGATGTCCCAGGCATCCTCGGCATCGAAGCCGTGCGCCTGCAGCAGGCGGTGGTCTTCGTCGTCGATCGTTGCCGAGGACACCGCGACCTTGCAGGCGAAGTCCAGCATCGCTCGCTGACGCGCCGGCAGTCCCGCCTTGCGGTAGTTGGTCGCCAGCTGGTCGGCGACCAGCGGATCCTTCTGGTAGATGCGCAGGATGGCGCCATGCGCGACCACGCAGTAGAGGCAGTTGTTGAGCGCGCTGGTGGCGACCACGATCATCTCGCGCTCGGCCTTGCTCAGGTTGCCTTCCTTCAGCATCAGGGCATCGTAGTAGGCGAAGAAGGCGCGGAACTCCGCCGGCCGGCGGGCGAGCTTGAGAAACACGTTGGGTACGAAGCCGGATTTCTCCTGCACCGCGAGGATCCGCTCGCGGACGTCGTCCGGCAGCGTTGCGATCTCCGGCAGCGGATACCGGTCCCCGGGAGCCTGGAGCCGCGACGCGCCTGCCTCGGTCGCGGCTGCGGCGCCTGCCGTCGCCACCGCCACCGCTTTGCCCTCGCCCTTACCCTTGGGCTTCGAAATGAGCTTCGGCGACAGCTTCCCGTCCGGCTTCGCCTTCGCCTTCCCGTCGGCCCGCGCCTTCTTGCCTTTGCGGCCTCCTTGCGTCTTCGCCATTCACTTCTCTCCCAGGTCGTGCCGCATGCCCGCCCAGCGATAGCGCCAGTAGGTGCCCTGCGCGGTCAGGCAGGCGAGGATCAGCCCGTTGCGCCCGTCGAGGAATCCGAGCCGCAGCAGGTAGCCGCGCACGAAGCTCCAGATGGCATGCGTCCAGGCACTGAAGCGGCCACCCTTGCCGCGGGCGCGCAGCTGGATGGCGCCGGCACGCGCGTAGCGGAAGGTCTTCTCGCGAGCGTCCTCGATCGAGTCGACGCTGTCGTGATAGAGGGTGCCGGGGAGCTGGCCCATCGGCTCGGCGCAGATCACCCGCTCGTGCACCAGGTCGTCGGTGAAGCGGCCGCCATCGCGGCGGAACAGCCGCAGGACCTGGTCGTTGCGCCACAGGCCGAAGCGGATCGTCTGGCCGCAGAACCGCGAGCTGCGCCGGATCCAGTAGCCATTGGCGCCGTCGCGCGACGCGCCCCGCACCACCGCGATGATCGCCGCGCGCAATTCCTGCGACACCTCTTCGTCGGCATCGATCGACAGCACCCAGGGGCAGCGGCAGACCGCGAGCGCACGGTTCTTCTGCCGGCCGAAGCCGGGCCAGTCGGGCGTCACCTGGACCTCCGCGCCCAGCCGCCGGGCCACCGCGACGGTATCGTCGGTGCTGCCGGAATCGATCACCACCACCTGGTCGGCAAATGCGACCGACCGCAGGCAGCGCTCGATGCGATGGGCCTCGTTCTTGGTGATCACCGCAACCGACAGGAACCCGTCGACCGCAGCGCGCTCCCGGGCAGCGGCGCGAAATCCTCGCTGCGGCAGCGAGGCATTGCCCTGGAGAGCGCGCGGCGCCGCGCTCATGCCAGCGGACTCCGATCGAGCGGCGGCGGCTGCTCCAGGCGCCTCGGATCGAGCGGGGCCTGAGCGAGGGGGCCTGATTCCGGCGCGCCCTGCTGCGCAGGTCGGGGCTCGAGCGGCGGCCGATACGGTTCCTCCGCCAGCGCGGGCCGGAAGGCCGCCCGCAGGAACCAGGCGTTGAGCAAATAGAAGGCGATGACCGTGATCTGGCGGTCGAACATGTCGTCGGTCAGCGCGAAGCCGGCGAAGGCCGCCGACGTCACCAGCGCGGCGTAGGCAGCCGGCGACCCGCCCCGGACCACGATCCGCCGCGCCATCGCCACCATCGGCGCGACAAACATGAGCAGCAGGGCGAGGAAGCCGCTGACGCCCGCCTCCGCCAGGGCGGCTAGGTATTCACTGTGGGGATGGCCGTAGATGATCCGCTCGGAGCGGGGTATCTCGCCGGCCGCGACCTGGCGCTCGAGCTCGTCGTCGAAATGGCCGAAGCCGACCCCGGTGAGCGGCTGGTGCATGCCGGCACGCAGCGCTGCGCCCCACAATGCGAGCCGCTGGCCCACTTCCGAGTCGATGTCGCCATGCAGGTAGCGCTGCACCTGCGGCTCGATGGCGGCAAACCGGTCCTGCATGAAGCCGGCGGCCGACAGCGACAGCACCAGCGCCACCGCCAGCATGCCGATCGAGGTTCCGCGCCGCAGGCCATGGTGGGCGGCGTGGACTGTCACTGGCGTCGCCCCTGCAGCCTCTGCCCGGCCGTCGCCCCGCGCGGCGCGCTGGACGCGGCGACGATGCAGGAACAGCGCGAGCCCCAGCGCGCCGACCGCCAGCAGCACGCCGACCAGCCCGCCGCGGGTCTGGGTGAGCGCCAGGCTCAGCATGCCGCAGAACAAGCCGGCCAGCCCCAGCAACCGGCGCGGGCGCTCGGCGGCCGTCAACACCAGCACCAGCGACAGCAGCGCCTGCAGTGATGCGAGGTCGCCGAACTTGATCGCGCCGTTGCCGATCGCACTGCCGCCGAGCCAGCCATAGGGCCGCAGGTAGCCCAGGCCCCAGACCTGGTAGACGGCCAGGACGGCGCTGGCGATCGCCCCCAGGGCCGCCGCCGGCAGGATCCAGCGGCGCAGGTCCGGCAGCCGGCTGGGCACGTCGGACAGCCCGAGCGCGATGGTGAGCATGCCGATCAGCAGCTGGTTGGCGAGCTGCGGCGACGCCATGCCGAAGACGATCTGCAGCAGCAGGTGCAGCAGGTAGATGGCCGCCGGGACCACCAGCACCGCCATGTGGCGGAAGGAGCGCCGCGCCTCGATGCGCCAGCGGCCGCGGGCGGCGGCCAGCGCGACGAGGCAGGCGAGCGCGGCGATCGTCGTCGGGACGCGCGGCACGGCCAGGAGCGCCACCAGGTACAACGCCAGGAGGCCGTGCGCCACCATCTCAAGCCGCAGCGACAATCATTCCCTCCCGCTGGCGCCCGGAGGCTCGAAGCGTTCGTCCATCGGCCGCTGGCTCAAGCCCAGGTCGGCAAGAATCACCCGCCCGCTCTTGGCCTCGAGCGCCCGCCGCCGGTTCTGCTCGGCGTCGTCGCGGGCCCGTTCGCGATGCCACAGGTGCAGCACCGCGGTGGCGAAGCGTCCCGACTTGACCCGGATGCCGGCGTTGATCAGCCGGATCGCGAGATCGGAATCCTCGAATCCCCAACCGCAGATGCGCTCCTCGAAGCCGTTGATGCGCTCGAAGTCCTTGCGGAAGACCGCCATGTTGCAGCCGCGCATCTGCAGCCAGTGCGTTGGCCGCAGTCGGCGCCAGGCGTGGCCCGGCAGCGTGATCAGCGGCCACAGCCGCTCGACATCCCCTTTGAGCCGCGCCTTGACCCAGTCGTCGAGGTGCCAGCCGACCGGATCCACCTGCCCCTGCTCGACCGCCTGCGTGAGGCGCGGCGACAGCAGGATGCGGTTGCCGGCGACTGCGCAGCCGGCTTCCGCGAGGCGCTGGTGTTCGGCGACGACGCCGGTGCGCAGCAGGCAGTCGCCGTCGACGAACAGCAGCAGGTCGGCGCTGGCATCGCGGGCGGCGCGGTTGCGCGAGGCAGCCGCCCGGAAGCCGTCGTCCGGCTGCCAGGCATGATGCAACGAGGTGCGCAGTCGCGGCCGCCACGCCTTCACCACCGCGGTGGTGCGTTCGTCGGAGCCATCGTCGGCGATGATCACCTGCTCCGGCATCACCGTCTGGCGCGCGACGCTATCGAGCACCCGGTCGAGCGCGGCCGGCCGGTTGTAGGTGGTGAGGATCAGGGCTACGCTGGGCATCGACGGCCTCGGGTCGCAGTTGGCGTCAGCATGATGGCGGATCGGGTTGCGTTGGCGGCGGCCGGCATCAGGTGACCAGCTCGCCGCCGGCGTAGAGCCGCGAGTAGAGCCCGGCACCAGCCAGCAGCTCGGCATGGGTGCCCTGCTCGACGATCCTGCCGCCGGCCAGCACCACGATGCGATCGGCCTTTTCGACCGTCGACAGGCGATGGGCGATGATCAGGGTGGTCTGTCCCTTCATCAGCCGCTCGAGCGCGGCCTGCACGTAGCGCTCCGACTCGTTGTCGAGCGCCGACGTGGCCTCGTCCAGGATAAGGATCGGCGCATTCTTCAGCAGCGCCCGCGCGATCGATATCCGCTGCCGCTGGCCGCCGGAAAGCCGGATGCCGTTGTCGCCGATGACCGTGTGGAGCCCGTCCGGCAGGGAGGCGACGAAGTCGGTGAGGTAGGCGGCATCCAGCGCCGCCCGGACCTCCGCCTCCGACGCCCCGCGCCGGTCGCCATAGGCGACGTTGTTGGCGATGGTGTCGTTGAACAGCATGACGGTCTGGCTGACCCAGGCGATCTGCCGCCGCAGGCTCTGCAGCCGCAGCGTCTCGATGGGGATGCCGTCGATCAGGATGCGGCCGCTGCCGACCGGGTAGAAGCGCGGCAGCAGGTTGGCCATGGTGGTCTTGCCGCCGCCGGAGCTGCCCACCAGCGCGACCGTCTCGCCGGCGCGGATGTGCAGGTCGATGCCGTCCAGCGCCAGCCGCTCCGCCTGCTCATAGCCGAAGCTCACGTGCTCGAAGCGGATCTCGCCGCGCACCCGCTCGACGGTGCCAATGCCGTCGTCCTTCTCGAGCGGCTCGTCGATGAAGCGGAACACCGCATCGGCCGCCGCCAGGGCGCGCTGCAGCTGGCTGTTGACGTCGGCGAGATGCTTGAGCGGCGCGAGGATCATCAGCATCGCGGTGATGAACGAGACGAAATCGCCGACCGTGGTCTGGTCGCGCTGCGACTGGAACAAGGCGATGGAGATCACCACCGAAACCGCCACCGCCGCCATGATCTGCGTGATCGGCACGATCAGCGCCGAGGCCACCGTCATCCGCCGGGCGAAATCGCGCAGCTTGCCGCTCGCCGCCGAGAAGCGCGAGCGCTCGTAGTTCTGGCCGCCGTAGACCTTGACCACCGGGTTGCTGTGGATCGCCTCCTCCACCACGCTGGTCAGCTCGCCGGTGTAGCGGATCTGCTCGGTCGACAGTCGCCGCATGCGCTTGGAGAAGGCGCCGACCGCCAGCGCCACCAGCGGGATCAGGATCAGGGCGATGGTGGTGAGCTGCCAGTTGAGGTACAGCAGCCAGCCGAGCAGCCCGACGATCACGAAGGTGTCGCGCACCAGGATGATCATGACGCTGGACAGCGTCTGGGTGACGTTCTGCACGTCGCTCACCAGCCGCGCGATCACCGTGCCGGACGAGGTCATGGCGAAGAACCGGATCGGCAGCTCCACCAGCCGGGCGAACATCTCGCGGCGCAGGTCGAGCAGCACCTCCTGGCTCACGTAGTTCATCGCGTAGTTCATCGCGAAGGTGAAGGTGCCGCGCAGCAGGAACAAGCCGATGATCATCACCGGCGCCAGCCACATCAGGCGGGCGTCACCGGCTTCGCCGAAGCCGTGGTCGAGCAGGATCTTCATGATCGCCGGGAACACCGGCTCGGTCAGCGCGGTGAGGATCATCCCGGCCACGCCGAGCGCGAAGACCTTCCAGTGCGGCCTGACGTGCCCGAGCAGGCGCCGCAAGAGAACCTTGTCGCTCGCGCCCGGCTTCATCGGTACAGCAGCTCGACGCCGCCCGGGGAGAGCCAGTCGCTCAACTGGGCGAGCAGCGCGTCGGCCGGCTTGACCGTCCAGTCCGGCCCGAGCCGCACCGAGACGACGGCGACGCCGTTGTGGTATTCGATCTCGACCGGGCAGCCAGGCCCCTGCTGCTGTCCGATCTTGAAGGGTTCGAGCAGGCTCGCGAGCCGGCCGGCATCCGACTGGCCGTTCATGCGCAGCTTGAGCGCCCGGGCGTGCTCGGCGCGCGCCGCGCCGAGGTCGAGGATGCGTTCGGCGCTGAAGCGGTAGCCACCGCTGTACTCGTCCTTCGAGACCTTGCCATGCACGACGATCAGCTCGTCTTCCTTGAGCAGCGCCCGGTTCTGCTCGTACTGCTCGGAGAAGACCGCCAGCTCCTCGCTGGCCGACCGGTCGTCGAGGACCACCCGCATCATCCGGCCGCGCCGCGTCATGGTGCTGGAGAGGGCGGCGACGATGCCGGCCACGATCACCTGGGTGCTGCCATGCGAGCCCTCGACGATGCGCGGCAGGTCCGCGAGCCGGGTCCTGATGAAGCGGCGCAGCTCCGGCTCGTGGGCGGTGAACAGGTGGCCGGAGAGGAAGAAGCCGAGCGCGACCTTCTCCTCGTGCAGCCGCCGCTGCTCGTCCCAGGCCGGCGCCGGCAGCCAGTCGCGGCCGGCGGCCGTCTCGCCGGCCGGCGCGCTCGGGATCAGGTCGCCGAACAGGCCGCCCTGGCCGGCACTGCGCGCCCGTGCCGCCTGCTCGGCCGCATCCATCGCCCGCTGCACGTTGGCGAGCAGGCGGGCGCGATCCGCGTCGAGCTGGTCGAAGGCGCCGGCCCGGACCAGCGCCTCGACCGCGCGGCGGTTGACCAGCCGGCGGTCGATGCGGTCGCAGAAATCGTAGAGATCGCGGTACGGGCCGTTGGCCTGGCGCTGCGCGATGATGTCCTCGACCGCTGCCTGGCCGACGCCCTTGACCGCGCCGAGCCCGAAGCGGATGGTGGCGGGATCCTGCGGCTCGAAGCGAAAACCCGAGCGGTTGATGTCCGGCAGCATCACCGTCACGCCGTTGGCCTGCGCATCGCGCACGAACAGGTGCACCTTGTCGGTGTCGTCCATGTCCGACGAGAGCGTCGCCGCCATGAATTCGGCCGGATAGTGCGCCTTCAGCCAGGCGGTCTGGTAAGTGACCACCGCGTAGGCGGCCGTGTGCGACTTGTTGAAGCCGTACTCGGCGAACTTCTCCATCAGGTCGAACAGCTGGGTGGCGAGATCCGGATCCTGGCCGCGGCCCTTGGCGCCTTCCATGAAGATCTGGCGCTGCTTGGCCATCTCCGAGGCCTTCTTCTTCCCCATCGCGCGGCGCAGGAGATCGGCGCCGCCGAGCGTGTAGCCGGCGATGACCTGCGCGATCTGCATCACCTGTTCCTGGTAGACGATCACGCCGTAGGTCGGCTCCAGGCATTCGCGCAGGTCGGGATGGAAGTAGTCGATCTTCTGCTGGCCGCGCTTGCGCAGGATGAAGTCGTCCACCATGCCCGAGCCGAGCGGCCCCGGGCGGTAGAGCGCCAGCACCGCGATGATGTCCTCGAAGCGGTCGGGCTGCAGCTTGCGCAGCAGCTTCTTCATGCCGTCGCTTTCCACCTGGAAGATGGCGACGGTGTTGCCGTCCTTCAGGATCTGGTAGGCCTTCGGATCATCGAACGACAGGGTGGTCAGGTCCACCGCCGCGACGCCGTCGGCCGCGCGGCGCTCGTTCACGTAGCGCACCGCGAGGTCGATGATGGTCAGGTTGCGCAGGCCGAGGAAGTCGAACTTGACCAGGCCGACCGCCTCGACGTCGTCCTTGTCGTACTGGCTGATCACCGAATCCGTCCCCGGCGCCTTGTAGAGCGGGCAGAAGTCGGTGAGCTTGCCCGGTGCGATCAGCACGCCGCCGGCATGCATGCCGACGTTGCGGGTGATGTCCTCGAGGCGGCGCGCCAGCGTGAACAGCTCGCGGACCTCCTCCTCCTTGCGCTCGCGCTCCGCCAGCAGCGGCTCCTCCTCCAGGGCCTTGTCGAGCGACAGTGGCTTGGCCTGCACGATCGGGATCAGCTTGGAGAGCTGGTCGCAGAAGCTGTACGGCATGTCCAGCACGCGGCCGGCATCGCGGATCACCGCCTTGCTGGCCATGGTGCCGAAGGTGGCGATCTGCGACACCGCGTCGCCGCCGTACTTCTGGCGCACGTATTCGATGACGCGGCCGCGGCTGTCCTGGCAGAAATCGATGTCGAAGTCCGGCATCGACACCCGCTCGGGATTGAGGAAGCGCTCGAACAGCAGCGCGTACGGAATCGGATCGAGGTCGGTGATGCCGAGGGCGAAGGCCACCAGCGAACCGGCACCCGATCCGCGACCCGGGCCGACCGGCACGTCGTTGGCCTTGGCCCAGCCGATGAAGTCCGCCACGATCAGGAAGTAGCCCGGGAAGCCCATGCCGATGATCGTGTCGCATTCGGTGCGCAGCCGCTCGTCGTACTCGGCCTGGTGCGCGGCCCGTGCCGCCGGATCCGGGAACAGCTTCTCCATCCGCCGCGCCAGCCCCTCGGCTGCCAGCTGGCGCAGGTAGTCGTCGACGCTCATGCCGTCGGGGGTCGGGAACGCCGGCAGCCGCGATTCGCCGAGCTTCATCGACAGCGAGCAGCGGCGGGCGATCTCGACGCTGTTGGCGAGCGCCTCCGGCAGGTCGGCGAAGGCCTGCGCCATCTCGTCGCGCGTCCTGAAGTACTGCGCCGGCGTGAAGCGGCGCACCCGTCGCGGGTTGGCGAGGATCTCGCCGTCGGCGATGCAGACCCGTGCCTCGTGGGCCCGGAAATCGTCGGCGCCGATGAACTGCACCGGATGCGTGGCCACCAGCGGCAGTCCCAGCCGCGCGGCCAGCCGCGCCGATTCGCGGGTGCAGGCCTCGCTTTCCGGCGTGTCGTAGCGCTGCACCTCAAGGTAGAACGAGCCCAGGAAACGCTCGGCCAGCCGCCTGGCCGCCTCGTCCGCCCGCGTCCGGTTGCCGGCCAGCAGCCACTGGCCGATCTCGCCGGCGGCCGCGCCGGAGAGCGCGATGATGCCGCCGGTCTGCTCCCGGGTGAGCCAGTCCGGCAGGATCTCGGCGCGGCCGCGGTATTCGTTCTCCAGCCAGCCGCGCGAGACCAGCTGGCACAGGTGGCGATAGCCCTGGGCATCGGCGGCGAGCAGCAGCAGCCGGTGCGGCCGCTCGCGATCCTCCGGATTGGTGATCCAGCAGTCCAGGCCGCACAGCGGCTGGATGCCCTTGGCGATGGCCGAGCGGTAGAACTTGACCCAGCCGAACAGGTTCGCCGAATCGGTCAGCGCCAGCGCCGGCTGCTGATCGGCTGCCGCGGCAGCGATCGCATCGTCGATGCGGACGATGGAATCCGAGATCGAATACTCGGAGCGCAGCCGCAGGTGAACGAACCCGGGGTTGGTCACTTGGTGATAGGCCTGCTGGTCAGGAACGGGATCGGGCAGGCCATTGTACGAGGACGCGACGGGCCGCAGGCGCGTTCGGCTCGAGTAGAATCACCGCCCATTCCGCCATGCGCCATGTACCTCAATCTCGCCGCCTACCTGTTCACCGACCTCGATGACCTGCCGGCGCTGCGCGAGGAGATCCGCGCCCCCGGCGCGGCGGCGGCAATGCGCGGAACCGTGCTGCTGGCGCCGGAGGGAATCAACGTCTTCGTCTGCGGCGCCGAGGCGCAGGCCCGCGCCTTCGCCCGGCGCCTGCAGTCCATGCCGGCGCTCGCGGCCCTGTCGTTCAAGGAAAGCTGGTCGCAGCAGCAAAGCTTCAACCGCCTGCTGGTCAAGCTGAAGAAGGAGATCATCACCTTCCGGCAACCGGCCTTCAGGCCGGCCGCTGGGCGCGCGCCTGCCGTCGACGCGAGGTCGCTCGCGCGCTGGCTCGACGACGGCTGCGATGACGACGGCCGGCCGGTGGTGATGGTCGATACCCGCAACGGTTTCGAGGTGGAGGTCGGCCATTTCGACGGCGCGGTTGATCCGCAGTTGAAGTCGTTCACCGACCTGCCGCGGGCGCTGGAGGAACGGCGCCACCAGTTCGCCGGCAGCCGCATCGTGACCTACTGTACCGGCGGCATCCGCTGCGAGAAGGCGGCGCTCTTTCTCGCCGCCAACGGCTACGAGCATGTCGTGCAGCTGGAAGGCGGCGTGCTCAAGTATTTCGAGGAGGTCGGCGCGCGCCACTGGCGCGGCGAGCTCTTCGTGTTCGACAAGCGCGTATCGCTCAAGCCCGACCTGAGCCCGGGCACCTGGGAGCAGGACTACGGTTCGCGGGCGATCCGGCCCGCTGCCGGCTGCGCCGCCGGCGAATGAGCGCCACCGCACGGCCGCCCGAAGGTGGCGCTCCCTCCCTCGGGGGCGCAGCCGGACATGAAC
>JAEZQX010000128.1 GCA_023441105.1 Pseudomonadota bacterium
GCGATTCCTGGAAGACGGGTGGCGGCGGCGGCTGGATGGCCGGCGGCTACGATCCCGCCAGCAACACGGTCTACTGGGGCACGGCGAACCCGGCGCCGCTGTACGACTGGGGTGGCGCGGATTGGAAGACCAAGGGCGCGCGGCCGGGCGAGAACCTCTATACCACGTCGGTAATCGCCCTCGACCCCGACACCGGAGTCCTGAAGTCCTTCCACCAGGAGCTGCCGCATGACGCCTGGGACTTCGACAGTGCGGTCGGCGAGTTCGTCATGCTCGAGAAGGACGGCAAGGAGTACATCGTCCATCCGAACAAGGGCGGCTTCGTGTTCGTCTACGACAAGAACCTCAAGGTCCAGAACGTCTGGCCAGGGGTCAAGAACATCAACTTCGTCAAGTCGATCGATCCGAAGACCGGCGAGCTGATCGGTCGTCGCGACATGGCCGAAGGCAAGCACCAGGCGCTGTGTCCCTACATCGCCGGCGGCTACAGCTGGAACGCCGGTACATACAACCCGGTCACCGGGCTGTACTACAAGGTCGGCAACGAATGGTGCATGGACCTGGAAGTCGTCAAGACCACGCCGATCCTCGAGCCGATGGCGCAGCTCAACATCGGCTCGAATTTCACCGTCAACAAGACCAATCCCGACGGCACGCCGGCCCACGGCCATGTCAGCGCCCGCGACCCGCTCACCGGCACGGTGAAATGGTCGGTCGACTATCCGCAGCCGCCGCTCGCGAGCCTGCTGTCGACCAAGGGCAAGCTGGTGTTCGTGCCGGACGCCCGCGGCTGGTTGCGGGCGCTCGACGCGGACACCGGGAAGGAGCTCTGGACCCACAACAACGGACAGGGTCACAACGGCGGCATCATCAGCTACATGGCCAAGGGCAAGCAGTACGTCGCGGTGGCCACTGGTTGGGGCGGGTTGGCGGGTGACGACTACAAGGTGCTCTACGGAGAGCCGTTCGTCAGCATGCCGGTCGACCAGGGCGCCTTGGTCGTGTTCGGGATGTGATGAGCCGCGTGCGGTCGCCTGTGTTGGGGGCGGTGTTGCTGCTGGCGGCGGAAGTCGCTTCGTCACAGGGACCGATGTCGTCGACTCCGGCTGCCGGCGCCGCCAGTGCGCCCGCAGCGGCGGGAGGGGCGGCGCAGGAAGGGGCTGGCGAGTTCGACGTCGAGAAGCTGTTCGCAAGCACCTGCGGCTGGTGTCACAGCGATGCCGGTCGCGTCGCCGGGCGCGGTCCCAAGCTGATGGACAGCCCGCTGACCGATGAGGAGATCGCCTATCGCATCAAGAACGGCAAGCCGGGGGCGATGCCTGCCTTCGGCTCATCCTTCACCGACGAGCAGATCAAGGCGATCATTCGCTACACCCGCAACCTCAAGCCGGCGGGTACGCCGCCAGGTTGATGTCCCGCTGCGTTGCCCTCATCGCCCTGCTGGTCGCTTTCGCGGCCGCGCCCTCGACCGCGCGCACCTTGGCCGAGGTGCAGGCGCGCGGCGAAATCTCGATGTGTGCCAATCCGGACGCCCTGCCGCATGCCAGCAACCGTCCCGACTTGCCGGGCTTCCAGGTGGAGATCGGCCGCGCGCTCGCGGCGACCCTGGGCGTGCGTCTCGAATTGGCCTGGATCGTTCCGCGCATGCGCGCCGGCCTGGTCGATTGCGACATGCTGCTGGACACGATCGTCGACCCGGCGGTGTTGCGTGGGCCGGTCAAGCTGTCGGCTCCCTACCAGAAGAGCGGCGTCGCCCTCGCCCTGCGCGCGGGCAACGACGGCGTGCGCGGCTTCCAGGACCTGCAGGGGCGGCGCGTGGGCGTGATGGTCAGCTCGCTGGCGAGCAAGCTCCTCAACCAGCGCGGCGCGCAGACAGTCCCCTACGCCTTCGAGAGTGACATGGTGGAAGACCTGGCCAAGGGCGACCTCGACGCCGGCGCGGTTTCGCCGGCCAGTATCGCCTACTACATCCGCCGCCATCCCGATGCCAAGCTGCGCTACCTGCACGCCTACGACGACGAGCCGGAGCTGCGCTGGAACCTCGCCGTGGCGCTGCGTCGTAGCGACGATGCCCTGGTCGCGGCAGTGGACGACGCCCTCGAGCGCCTGGCACGCGACGGTTCGCTGGCGCGCATCTACGGCAGCTACGGCGTCGAGTACCGCAAGCCTTGACCGGGACGGTCGTTGACGCCGCGGCACCTCGGCCGCTGTCGGCGCAACGCCTGGCCAGCAGGCTAGCCCTAGCCCTCAGCTGCCGGCGTCGCGCCGGTATTCGTGGCGCGTCGTGTCGATCCACGAAAGCCGGAACTCCACCGGCCGCTCGTCCAGCGCGTAGGCGATGCGGCGCACCAGCAGCAGCGGCGAGCCCTCGGGCAGCCGCAGGACGGCTGCGACGTCGGCCGGCGCGGCAACCGCGCGCAGCGATTCGGCGATCCGCATCACCGAAACGCCGAAGCCGTGCTCATAGAGGTGGTAGACGGTGTTGTCGCGCTCGCGCAGTCGCGAGAGCGAGAGGCCGGGGAACAGGGCAGCCGGCACGGTGATGTCGTCGACGCCCACAGGAGCGTTGGCGATCCATAGCGAGTTGCGGAACTGCACCACCGGTGTCCTGGCAGGTATCGCAAGCTTCTGCGCCACCGCGCCCGCCGCCCGCGCCCGCCGGAACGCTTCCAGCCGGACCTCTGGATACTGCTGGCGGCCGTCGTGGCCGACGATGCTGAAGAAGCGAAAGCGCATGCCGTCGCCGCGATGGCTGGCCACGAAGGTTCCGCGGCCCTGCTGGCGCAGCAGCACGTTCTCCCCCACCAGCTCGTCGATTGCCTTGCGCAGCGTACCGATGGAGACGCCGAAGCGCTGCGCAAGCCGCGGCTCCGGCGGAATCGCCTCGCCCGGCTTCCATTCGCCGGCACCGAGCGACTCGGTCAGACGGCGCTTCACCTCCTTGTAGAGGGGGCCGCCGGTGAACAGCAGCACGTCATCGGGTCGGTTCATGGGTGTCGTCGCGTGGAGTCCAGCCGGATTCTGGCACGGGCCTCGCTATCCTGTCCAAGGTGATCTGAATCATATAGTTGATTTGGAAGACCGGTTGGGCTAGCATCGAGCCCTCGGAATCCCGGAGGAGACTCAGATGATCCACGTAGTGCTACACGACGCCAAGGATACGGTCGCGGTCGCGGTCGTCGAAGGCATCACGTCCGGAACCACGCTCAACGCGTGGATCATGGACGAGGACAAGACCATCACGGTCAAGGCGACGCAGGATATTCCCATCGGCCACAAGGTGGCGCTGCGCGACATGGCGGTGGGCGACACCGTCTTCAAGTACGGCATCGACATCGGCAAGGTGGTCGCCCCCATCAAGGCCGGCGAGCACGCCCACGTCCACAACATCAAGACCAAGCGCTGGTAGGCGGCTTGCGAACGTACAGAGGGAAACCAACATGCCAGTGATCGACCAGAACACCACCTTCCGCGGCTATCGTCGCGAGAACGGCCGCGTCGGCGTGCGCAACCACGTCATCATCCTGCCGCTCGACGATCTTTCCAATGCTGCCGCCGAAGCGGTGGCTCACGCCATCAAGGGGACGATGGCGATTCCCCATCCCTACGGGCGCCTGCAGTTCGGCCCGGACCTCGACCTCCACTTCCAGACCCTGATCGGTACCGGATCCAATCCGAACGTCGCCGCGGTCGTGGTGATCGGTATCGAGGATGGCTGGACCAAGCGGGTCGTCGACGGCATCGCCAAGACCGGCAAGCCGGTGGTGGGCTTCGGTATCGAGGGCCACGGCGATCACGACACGATCATGCGCGCCTCGAAGGCCGCCAAGGAGTTCGTGCAGCATGCCACGTCGCTGGAGCGCGTCGAGTGCCCCATCTCCGATCTGTGGGTGTCGACCAAATGCGGCGAGTCCGACACCACCTCCGGTTGCGGGTCGAATCCCACGGTCGGCAATGCCTTCGACAAGCTGCATCCGCTCGGCACGACCCTGGTCTTCGGCGAAACGTCCGAGATCACCGGCGGCGAGCACATCGTCGCTGCGCGCTGTGCCAACGATGCGGTCCGCGAGCGCTTCATGTTCATGTTCAACCGCTACCAGGACATGATCAATCGCTGGCGTACCACCGACCTCTCCGAGTCGCAGCCGACCAAGGGCAACATCGCCGGCGGCCTCACCACCATCGAGGAGAAGGCGCTCGGCAACATCCAGAAGATCGGCAAGAAATGCACCGTCGACGGCGTCCTCGACAAGGCGGAGATCCCGACGCATCCGGGCCTGTGGTTCATGGATTCGTCCTCGGCCGCTGCCGAGATGGTCACCTTGTGCGCGGCCTCCGGCTACGTCGTGCACTTCTTCCCGACGGGGCAGGGCAACGTCATCGGCAACCCGATCCTGCCGGTGATCAAGCTGTGCGCCAACCCGCGCACGGTGCGCCTGATGAGCGAGCACGTCGACGTCGATTGCTCGGGCCTGCTGCAGCGTGAGCTGACGCTCGACCAGACCGGCGACAAGCTGCTCGAGTGCATGATGGCGACGGTGAACGGTCGCTGGACCGCGGCGGAGGCGCTGGGGCATCGGGAGTTCGTACTGACGCGGATCCACGAATCCGCTTAGTGGAGTGAACCCCCCATGGCGCGCGGAGCGCGCCTACCCCCCTTCCCGCACCGGCGGGTGGGGAAGGGGGGC
>JAEZQX010000350.1 GCA_023441105.1 Pseudomonadota bacterium
GCCGGGCGGGGGCTTCTTCGGGGGGGGGCGCGGAGGCGGCTGCGCGCGCCCGGTGCGGGATCTCGTCATCGGGCTGGTCTTCGGCCTTGCCGTCTTCCTCTTCTTCGTGAAGTTCCTGAACGTCAACCTGCCGGCGGGACTGCTCAAGCCGCTGCTCGGCGCGGCCGGCATCTGACGCCGGCGAGTCCACCGCGTCCCCAGATCGCAACCGCCCGCACGGCCCACCCACCCCCGACATGTCCGAGACCTTCACCGCCCTCCTGCACGGTTTCGGCCTCGCGCTGGCACCGATCAACCTGCTGTGGGGACTCATCGGCGTCACGCTGGGGACGGCGATCGGTGTGCTGCCCGGCGTCGGGCCGGCGCTGACGGTGGCGATGCTGCTGCCGCTCACCACCAAGCTCGAGCCGGTGGGCGCCCTGATCATGTTCGCCGGCATCTACTACGGCGCGATGTACGGCGGCTCCACCACCACCATCCTGCTCAACACGCCGGGTGAATCGGCCTCGCTGGCCACCGCGCTCGAAGGCAACAAGATGGCCAAGAACGGCCGGGCGGGGCCGGCGCTGGCCACGGCAGCGATCGGTTCGTTCGTGGCCGGATCCATCGCCACCGTCCTGCTCACGCTGCTCGCGCCGATCGTGGTCGAGATCGCGATCGCCTTCGGTCCGGCCGAGTACTTCGCGCTGATGATCTTCGCCTTCGTGACCGTCGCCGCCGTGCTCGGCAGCTCCACCGTGCGCGGCCTCGCCAGCCTGTTCCTCGGCCTGCTGTTCGGCCTGGTCGGCATCGACAGCCAGACCGGACAGGCGCGCTTCGCCTTCGGCGTGCCGGAGCTGCTCGACGGCGTCGACGTCGTGGTCATGGCGGTCGGCCTGTTCGCCGTGGGCGAAGCGTTGTACATGGCTGCCTACCAGAGTCGCTCGCGCGAGGAAATGCAGGCCATCCGGGGCTCGTTGTGGATGTCGCGCAGCGACTGGCGGCGGTCGTGGCCAGCCTGGCTGCGTGCTACGGCCATCGGCTTTCCGTTCGGCACCATCCCGGCCGGCGGCACGGAGGTGCCGACCTTCCTCTCCTATGCCCTCGAGAAGAAGCTCACTCGCCATCCGGAGGAATTCGGCAACGGCGCGATCGAAGGCGTCGCCGGGCCGGAAGCCGCCAACAACGCCGCCTCGGCCGGCGTGCTGGTCCCGCTGCTGACGCTCGGCATTCCGACTTCGGCGACCGCCGCCATCCTGCTGGCGGCCTTCCAGAACTACGGCATCCAGCCCGGGCCGCTGCTGTTCGTGTCGCAGGCCGAGCTGGTGTGGACGCTCATCGCCAGCCTGTACGTCGGCAACATCCTGCTGCTGGTGCTCAACCTGCCGCTGATCGGCATCTGGGTGAAGGTGCTGGAGGTGCCCAAGCCGCAGCTCTACGGCGGAATCCTGATCTTCGCCACGCTGGGCGCCTACAGCCTGCACCAGTCGATCGTCGACCTGGTGGTGCTGGCCGGCTTCGGACTGCTCGGCTTCATCATGCGCCGCCATGGCTTCCCCACGGCGCCGGCGGTGATCGGCCTGATCCTCGGCCCGATGGCGGAGACGCAGCTGCGACGGGCGCTGTCGATCAGCCAGGGCGACATGACGGTGTTCCTGACGCGGCCGCTGTCGGCGATCTTCCTGGCCATCACGGCGCTACTGGTGGTCGTGCCGTTCGCGGTGAGGCACTACCGCAAGCGGCGGCAGGACGCCCCGCAAGCCGCCTAGCGGCTGCTACTGCAGGCGCCGTACCAGTTGCTCCACCTCCGCATCCAGGGCGGTGGGTTGCGGGCCGTTCTCCTCGAGGGCACGCAGCAGGCGCCGCAGCCCCTCCTCGCCCGGCAGCACCGGCCCGTAGAACATCACCTTCGGCCCTTCCAGGATCAACAGGGTCGGAAAGGTCTCGATGTCGACCTCGCCGGCCAGCTCCGCTTCATCCTCGATGTCGATCCAGGCGAAGGCATGCTGCGGCTGGCTGGCGGCCACGGCAGTCATCGGTTCGCGGTAGTCGCGGCAGGTGCCGCACCATTCGGCGCACAGGCAGACGACCAGCCACTTGCGCTCGACCGGCGGCGGCGCGCAATAGTCGAGGGCGATGCTCATCGCGCTGCCGATTCCGTCCCGGCTGCGCCGCGCGCTTGCAGGGCCTGGAAGCGGGCGTTGACCGTGTCCCGGTCGAAGCCGGCGGTCTGCTTGTAGGCGGACGCGATCTGCTCCAGCTCGCGCGCCGGGATCACCTCGTAGATGTGGCGAAAGCCATTGGGTGCGCGCTGCTCCGCGAGCTGCATCACGTAGTCCGGCCCTTGCCCGCGGTTGGCGTGCACGATGGCGGCCGTCACCGGCCGGCGAATGTCGTCATAGCGCTGCAGCGCTGCCGGCACCGAATCGCCGCCCAGCAGCTGCTCCGCCAGCTCGCGCGCATCGAGGATCGCCTGCGACGCGCCGTTCGAGCCGATCGGGTACATCGGATGGGCCGCATCGCCCAGCAGCGTCACCCGGCCATGGGTCCAGCGCGGCAGCGGATCCCGGTCGACCATCGGGAATTCGAAGACCGCGTCGGCCCGCGCAATCAGGTCCGGCACGTCGAGCCAGCCGAAGTTCCAGCCCTGGAAAGGCCCGCTGAAGAGCGACTTCTCCACCTTGCGATTCCAGTCGCTCGAGGGCGGCGTCTGGTCCGGGTC
>JAEZQX010000360.1 GCA_023441105.1 Pseudomonadota bacterium
GCGCTCACCAGCGCGGCGAGTGACGCCGCGGCGCCGCCGGGATAGCGGTCGATGAAGGTGGTGAGATCGAGGCTTGCGTCGATCAGGCCGTCGCGCCAGCGTTCGGCCGCATGCATGGCGGTGACCACGCCGCGATGGTGCTCGGAGTCGGCAGCCAGCGCCTGCGAGATCGCCTGCGCGTCGGCATCGCGCATGAGCCGGCCGATGTACTGCAGCTGCCGGCGGCGGCCTTCATGGCTGCGGGTTCGCTGGGCCATCTCGACCGCTTCGCGCAACTGCTCCGGCAGCGGCACCAGCGCGAGCTTGGCGGGCGTGAGATCCACCAGTTGCTCTCCCAGCGACTGCAGCGCGTGGCTCTGCTTCTTGCGCTGCGTCTTGCTGGGCCGCGCGTCGAGCGCCAGGGGTATGGTCTCGTCCCGCGCCGGGTCGTTGGTTTTCGGGGCTGGCATGGCTGCTATGATACTTAGCCCCCGGTATACGTGGCCCGATGCCGGCCAACCTACCCGGTCCAGCGAGTCCTCCGAACCCATGAAGAAATCCGCTCTGCCATCCCGCCGGCAGGAGTCTGCGGCCATCCGCCGGACGAACGCCGGCAACCGTGCCACCAGTGCCGCCAACGGCGACCGGTCGAACGGCGGCGACACCCAGCGGCTGTTCGACTACCAGCATGCCGACTTCGAGCAGTTGACCCAGGACGTGCTGAAGCAGGCCAAGGCGCTCGGTGCCACCGCTGCCGCGGCCGAGGTCTCCGAATCCTCCGGCCTTGGCGTGACCGTGCGCAAGGGACAGGTTGAGACCATCGAGCAGACCCGCGACAAAGGCCTCGGGATCACCGTGCATGTCGGGCAGCGGCGGGGCCATGCCAGCACCAGCGACTTCTCGCCGCAGGCGCTGCAGCGGACGGTACAGGCGGCCTACGACATTGCCCGGATCACCGGCGAGGATCCGTTCGCCGGGCTGCCGGACGAGGACCGGCTGGCGCGCGAAGTGGATGCCAGCCGGCTCGCGCTGTTCCATCCCTGGCAGATCGCAGTCGACCAGGTGATCGAGCTGGCGCTCGAGATCGAGCAGGCAAGCTTCGACGTCGGCCCGGCCATCAGCAACAGCGACGGCGCAACCGTCTCGATCGACCACGGTCATTTCGTGGCGACCAATTCGCTCGGTTTTTCCGGCGGCTATCCCTACAGCCGCCACACCATCAGCTGTTCGCCGATCGCCCGGCAGGGCCGCGACATGCAGCGCGACGACTGGTATTCGTCGAGCCGATCGGCCGCCAGCCTGGCAGATCCCAAGGCGCTGGGCCGCTATGCGGCACAACGCGCGCTGTCCCGTCTCGGCGCCCGCAAGCTCAGCACCCGCAAGGTGCCGGTGCTCTACGAGGCGCCGCTGGCGCTCGGCCTGCTGGGCAGCCTGGTACAGGCCACCAGCGGTTCGGCGCTCTATCGCAAGACCACGTTCCTGGTCGATTCGCTCGGCAAGCAGATCTTCCCGGAGCACATCCTGGTCCACGAGGATCCATTCATCCCGGGCGCCATGGGCAGCGGGCCGTTCGACGACGAGGGAGTTGCCACCGCAGCCCGCGACGTCGTGCGCGACGGCATCCTGCAAGGCTACTTCCTCTCCAGCTACAGCGCCCGCAAGCTCGGCATGCAGACCACCGGCAACGCCGGCGGGTCGCATAACCTGCGGCTGTCCAGCAGCCGCACCCGCAAGGGGGACGACTTCGAGGCGATGCTGCGCAAGCTCGGAACCGGCCTGCTGCTGACGGAGGTGATGGGGCAGGGCGTGAACTACGTCACCGGCGATTATTCGCGCGGCGCCAGCGGCTTCTGGGTGGAAAACGGCGTGATCCAGTATCCGGTCGAGGAGATCACGGTGGCCGGCAACCTGGCCGACATGTTCAGGTCGATCGTGGCCGTCGGTGGCGACACCATCGCCCGCGGCACCAAGGAAACGGGTTCGATCCTGATCGAATCGATGGCGATCGCCGGCAGCTAGGATGAAGTCGGCCTGGATGACGGCACGCGTGCAAAGCGCCCGGCATGAGCCACGCGGCATGAACGGCGCGGCATGAACAAGGCATTCGTCAAGGACGACGCCCAGCCCGAGGACGACGATCCGGCCGATGCGCCGGAGCCGGCCATTCCGGGCGGCAAAAACTACATCACCCAGCAGGGCTACAAGGCGCTGCGCGATGAACTGACGCAGCTGCTGGACGTGGCGCGGCCGGAAGTGGTGCAGGTGGTGTCGTGGGCCGCATCGAACGGCGATCGTTCCGAGAACGGCGACTACATCTACGGCAAGCGCCGGCTGCGCGAGATCGACCGGCGGATCCGGTTCCTGACCCGCCGCCTCGACAAGGCCGAGGTGGTCGACCCGTCGGCGCACCGGGGCAACGACCAGATTTTCTTCGGTGCGCACGTCACCTATCGCGAGCCCGACGGCACCGAGCGCCGGGTGCAGATCGTCGGCATCGACGAGCTCGACCCGCTCAACGGCCGGATCAGCTGGATTTCGCCGGTCGCCAAGGCGTTGATCAAGGCGCGCGAAGGCGACACCGTTTCGCTGGTGACGCCGCAGGGTCGGATCGAGATAGAAATCGAGGAAGTGTCGTATCCGCCTGCCTGAACGCAGGCTGCCGCCCAGCCTTTGGCTGCGGTCGCTTGGAGCCTGGCCCAGGCTCCCAGGGACCGCGGTCGAAAGGATCCGATGATTAACGCCGCCGCTTCTCCGCCGAGACTGCTGACCCTGGTCCTGCTCACGGCGCTCTCCGTCCTGTCGTTGAACATGTTCCTGCCTTCGCTGCCGAACATCGCGAAGGACCTGGACGCCGACTATGCGCTGGCCAGCCTGGCGATCGCGGGCTATCTGGCCACGACCGCCGTCCTGCAACTCGTCATGGGCCCGCTGTCCGACCGCTTCGGCCGCCGGCCGGTGCTCCTGGCCGGCCTGGCGATCTTCGTGCTGGCGTCGCTGGGTTGCGCGCTGGCGACCGACATCTGGACCTTCCTCGCCTTCCGCATCCTGCAGGGCGCGATCATCTCCGGCGCGGCGCTGTCGCGCGCGGTGATCCGCGACATGATGCCTCCCCGGGAGGCAGCCAGCCTGATGGGCTATGTCGGCATGGCGATGGCGGTGGCGCCGATGCTGGGGCCGCTGCTCGGAGGCGCGCTGGACGAGCTGTTCGGCTGGCGGGCAAACTTCATCGCCTTCCTCGCCATGGGTGTCGCGATCCTCGGCTTGTGCTGGGTCGATCTCGGCGAGACCAACAAGACCCCGTCGGAGACCTTCATGAAGCAGTTCCGGTCCTACCCGGAGCTGTTCCGGTCGCGCCGCTTCTGGGGCTATGCGGTCTGCATGATGTTCTCCACCGCGGCGTTCTATTCGTTCCTTGCCGGCGCACCGCTGCTCGCCGAGGCATTGTTCGGCATGTCACCGGCCGCGCTGGGGTTCTGCCTCGGCACCATCACCGCCGGCTTCGCGGTCGGCAGCTACCTGTCCGGTCGCTACGCGAAGCGCTACTCGCTGGCGGTGATGATGATCGCCGGCAGGGTGGTCGCCTGCGCCGGCCTGCTGGCGGGTCTGGCGCTGTTCTTCGCCGGATTCGTCCACCCGTTGTCGCTCTTCGGCGCCACGATCTTCGTCGGACTCGGCAACGGCCTGACGATACCCGGCAGCAATGTCGGAGCGCTGTCGGTGCGGCCGCAGTTGGCGGGTAGCGCGGCGGGCCTGTCCGGGGCGTTGACCGTCGCCGCCGGCGCGGTGCTGACTTCGTTCACCGGCGCCGTCATCGACGCGGCGAACGGTGCCTACGTGCTGCTGGGGCTGATGCTGCTCAACACCGTGCTGGCGCTGCTGGCGGCCCTGCACGTGCACTGGCTCGATCGGAACGGCGAACGCGAAAGCCTCGAAGCCGGCGCCTGAGGGCGACGGCAGGCAGGGCGTCAGTGGCGTGACAGAGACCGGAACTGCGGCAGCCGCCGCAGCCCGCGAAACACGTCGGCCAGGTGCTGCCGATCCCGCACCTGCAGGGTGAACCTGATCACCGCCATGTGCTCGGCGTCGGTGTCCATCGACACCTGCACGATGTTGGCGTCGTGGGCGGCGATCTCGCCGGCTACCCGGCCGAGCACGCCGCGTTCGTCGTGTACCGAGACTTCCACCATGGTGCGGAACATGCCGCTGATGTTCTCGCCCCACTCGACCTCCATCCAGCGCTCGGCGTCGCGGCTCATCTGGCGCTTGGCGGTCTCGCAGTCGATGCGATGGATGGCCAGTCCGTGGCCGCCGCGCATGTGGCCGGCGATCCGGTCGCCCGGCACCGGATGGCAGCAGGGGGCGCATTGCAGCGAGATGCCATCGACCGACTGGACGACGATGGGAGCCGAGCGCGGGGCCAGCTTGGCGGTGGCCGACTGGCCGCTCATGTCGAGGGCGATGGAACGGGCGATCACCGGGGCCAGCTTGAGCCCGAGGCCGATGTCGGCCAACAGGTCGGTGACGGACTTGCTGGCGGTGTCGCGGGCAACCTTCTCCAGGCGCGCCGGTTCGAGCGTGGCGCTGTCGATGCGCAGGCTGGCGAGCGATTGCTCCAGCAGCCGCTTGCCGAGCGCCACCGACTCGTCGTACTTCATCCGTCTCAGGAAGTAGCGGATCTCCGAGCGCGCCTTGCCGGTTCGGGCAAAGGTGAGCCACGACGGGCTGGGCCTGGCGTTGGGATCGCTGATCACCTCGACGACGTCGCCATGGCTCAGCTCCGAGCGCAGCGGCACCAGCTCGCCGTTGATGCGCGCGGCGACGCACTGGTTGCCGACATCGGTGTGCACGCTGTAGGCGAAGTCGATCACGGTGGCGCCGCGCGGCAGGCCGCGGATCTGTCCCTTGGGCGTGAACACGTAGACCGCATCCGGGTAGAGGTCCACCTTGACGTGGTCGATGAACTCGAGCGAATCGCCGGTCTGCTGCTGGATGTCCAGCAACGACTTGAGCCAGTCGAGCGTCTTGATCTGCAGCGAGCTGGCCGTCTCGCCATCGGCCTTGTACAGCCAGTGCGCCGCGACGCCGGCCTCCGCCAGCTGGTGCATCTTGGGCGTGCGGATCTGGAACTCGATGCCGCCGCCATGCGGCCCGACGACGGTGGTGTGCAGCGACTGGTAGCCGTTCGCCTTCGGGATGGCGATGAAGTCCTTGAAGCGGCTGGTGTTGGGCTTGAAGGTGTTGTGCAGGGCGCCGAGCGCCAGATAGCACTGCGCGAGATCCGGCACGACCAGCCGGATCCCGAACAGGTCGGTGACTTCCGAGAAGGAGATCCTCTTGTCCACCATCTTTCGGTAGATGGAATAGAGCGACTTCTCGCGCGAGCTGATTTCCGCCGTCACCCCCATCTTGGCCAGCGCCTTCTCCACCGTCTCCGTCACGCGGCCAAGCGCGTCGCGGCGGACCTTGCCGGCGTTCTGCACCGCCTTGAACAGCGCGTCGTAGCGCATCGGGTACTGGTAGCGGAACGACAGGTCCTGCAGCTCCCGGTAAAGGCTGTTCAGGCCGAGGCGGTTGGCGATGGGGGCGTAGATCTCCGCGGTCTCGCTCGCGATGCGCAGCTGGCGGTGCCGCGACACCGCTTCGAGGGTGCGCATGTTGTGCAGCCGATCCGCCAGCTTCACCAGGATCACCCGCACGTCCCGCGCCATGGCCAGCAGCATCTTGCGGAAGCTCTCCGCCTGCGCCTGCTCGCGGTTGCCGAACTCGATCTTGTCCAACTTGGAGAGGCCGTCCACCATCTCCGCCACCGAGGGACCGAAGCGTTCGTTCAGCTCGAGCTTGGTGACGCCGGTATCCTCCAGCACGTCGTGCAGCAGGGCGGCCATGAGCACGTCGGCATCCAGGTGCCAGCCGGCGCAGATCTGCGCCACGGCGATCGGATGGGTGATGTAGGGATCTCCGCTCGAGCGGAACTGCCCGAGGTGCGCCTGGTCCGCCAGCCGATAGGCCTCGCGGATGCGTTTGAGGTCCTTGGCGGGGAGGTATTGCCTGACCTGCGCCAGCAGCGGCTCGAGCGAGGCGACGTCGCCGCGGGTGGGTTCGGCGACGGCCGGCGATCGCGGCCGGCTGCCGTTGGGCCGCACACCGGCGCGCGGTGGCCCGACCTTGGCAGGTTGCGGGGCAGGGGGGATGGCCTCACTGTGCAGCATGATGGGAGGCTATCCGGTTCCTGCGTCAGCGACGGTTCGCGCCGGTCAGACCGGTACCCGTCGCAGCATTTCGCGACCGATCTTGCCGGCAGCGACCTCGCGCAGGGCGGTGACTGTCGGCTTGTCCTTCGATTCGACCTTGGGCGTGTGTCCCTGCGCCAGCATCCGCGCGCGGTAGGTGGCGATCAGCGCCAGTTCGAAACGGTTCGGGATCTGCTTGAGGCAGTCTTCAACGGTGATACGGGCCATGGTTGTTCAGTCCTAGTCGTCTGTGCCGTAGATGGCACCTTGGCGCGCGGGGCACAAGCCCTGCGCTCGGGCAGCGAGGAAACCGGGAGCCAGGCCGGCGGGACCGCCGGCCGGGGGGCGGGCGGGGGGGGGCGGGGGCGCGCGGGCGCGC
>JAEZQX010000424.1 GCA_023441105.1 Pseudomonadota bacterium
CGCTTCGGGCAAAAAAGAAAGCCAAGCGAGACGCCAGGCTTCTGGAATGATGGTGGAGACGAGGAGGATCGAACTCCCGACCTTCGCATTGCGAACGCGACGCTCTCCCAGCTGAGCTACGTCCCCATGGACAGGAATATTAGCAAATTTGGCCGCAACGACGCGGGGCCGCGCGCACGCCCCTGCCCGTCCAGCCGCCTGGCTGCGCACGGGCGTCGCCACCTGCCGGGCGATGGGCACCCGGGGCTCGTCCTGCCGTCAAGGACGGACCCGCCGGCTACAGCTTCAGCAGTTGCGGCAGGAACAGCGTGATCACCGGGAAGGCGATCAGGATCGCCAGCCGGATCAGGTCCGCGAAGATGAACGGCGTCACCCCCTTCCAGATCTGCCCGGTCGGCACGTCCGGGAGGACGCTCGACAGCACGAACACATTCATCCCCACCGGCGGTGTGATCAGGCTGATCTCGATCACGCACACGATCAGGATGCCGAACCACACTGGATCGAAACCGAGGCTCTGGACGAGCGGGAAGAAGATCGGCACGGTCAGCAGCATCATGGAGAGCGACTCCATCGCGCAGCCGAGCACCACGTAGATCAGGCAGATCACGATGATCACCATGATCGGGTTGACCTGGAACTGCTGCACGAACGTCTGCAGGTCGCTCGGCAGGGTCGTGAAGTTGACGAAGCTGCTGAAGATCTGGGCGCCGATCACGATGGTGAACAGCATGGCGGTGGTCCGCGCGGATTCCACCAGCACGTCGCGCAGGCCGGCCCAGGTGAGCGTGCGGCGGGCCCAGGCAAACAGGAAGCCACCGAAGGCGCCGACGCCGGCCGCCTCGGTCGGCGTGAACCAGCCGCCGTACATGCCGCCGATCACCACCAGGAACAGCAACAGCACCGCCCAGACGTCCTTCAGCGCACCGCGGCGCTCCGCCCAGCTGCTGCGCTCGCCGCGCGGCCCGAGCTCCGGGTTGCGGGTGGTGACCGCTCCGGCGGCGAGCAGGTACAGGATCAGCGCCAGCAGCCCCGGGAGGAAGCCGGCGGCGAACAGCGCCCCGATGCTGGTGGTAGTCATGATCCCGTAGATCACCATGATGACCGACGGCGGGATCAGGATGCCCAGCGTTCCGCCAGCGGCGATCGAACCGGCGGCGAACGAATCGTGATACTTGAAGCGGCGCATCTCCGGCATCGAGACCCGTGCCATGGTCGCCGCGGTGGCCAATGAAGACCCGCAGATGGCACCGAAACCGGCACAGGCGGCCAGCGTCGACATGGCGAGCCCGCCACGCCAATGGCCGATGAAGGCATAGGCGGCGCGGTAGAGCTCGCGCGACATGCCGGCCTTGGTGACGAAGTTGCCCATCAGCACGAACAACGGCACCACCGACAACGTATAGCCGGCGATGTCGACGAACTCCGAGGCGGTCGAGGAGATCGCGGCCGGCCACGACCGCAGCAGCCCGATGCCGACGAAGCCGACTGCGCCCATCGCCAGCGCGATCGGCACCCGCAGGAACATCAGCAGGAACATGCCGGCAAAGCCGATCAGCGCCTCGGTCATGCCCCGCCCGAGCCTCGCAGGAGGGCGCTCATGCCCTGGTCTTCCGGGTGGCGGCGAGATACAGATGCGTCAGCGCGCACAGGAGCAGCAGGCAAGCCCCGGCAAACTGGAACGGCGAGATCGGGATCTGCAGTTGCGCGGTGGTGTCGCCCATGGAACGCGTTCGCATCGCGCGCTCGAAAACGAACCAGGCGGACCCTGACAGCAGAACGGCGCAAAGCAGGTTGGCGATCAGCGCCTGCCAGCGCTTCACCCGCTCCGGCAGCAGGAAGTCCAGGAGGTCGAAGACCACATGCTCACCTGCGAGCGACGCCAACGGCAGCGCGCAGTAGATCAACGCCAGCATCATGAGCTCGGTCAATTCCACGCTGCCGATGATCGAGCCGCCAAGGAACTTGCGGCCGACGACGTCGACGAAGGTCAACGTCATCATCGAGAAGAGCGCGACGGCGGCAAGGATGCCGAGAACGTTGCCGGCGCGCGCGGTCCAGCCGGAAGCACCGGCCGAACGGGATCGTTCCCCGACTTCTGTCACGAACGCAAGTCCCGTTCCGGCCCCGAGCCTGCCGCCGACGGGCCGTCAACCCTGCGCGATCAGGGCGCGGAACTCCTTCAGCACCTGTGCCGGGTCGGCGATCCCCTTGCCCTTGGCCTCGGAGATCCACTTCTGCTCAAGGGTCGAGGTCTTGGACTTCACCTCGTCGATGAAGGCCTGGCTGGCCTTGGTCACCTGCACGTCGTTGGCCTGCATCGCGGCCTTGCCCTCGCGATCCGCCTTGTCCCAGTTGCGTCCGGCAAGGCGGGCGAAGCTCTCGCCCGACAGCTTGGTGATGGCGGCCTGGTCAGCCTTGGAGATCTTCGCCCAGGTGGCCGGGTTCATGACCAGGGCGAAGCTGGTGTTGTACAGGCCGCCGGGAAATTCCGTGCGGTACTTGATCAGCTTCTCGAGCTTGAAGCTCGGCACCGACTCGGCCGGGAAGAAGGTGCCGTCCATCACGCCGGACGACAGCAACTCATACGACGTCGGCGCCGGACGCAGGGTGATGTTGAGCCCCAGGACCTTCCCGACCTCGTTGACCATGCCGCCGCCAACCCGGATCTTCAGGCCATCGAGGTCGCTCAGCTTCTCGATCGGCCGCTTGGTATTCATGATGATGCCGGGCCCGTGCGTGAAGACCGCGAGCACATGCAGCCCCCGATGCTCGTCGAACTTGGCCAGGTACTTCTCGTAGATCTTCTGATACGCCACCGAGGTTGCCTCGGCGGAATCGCCAAGGAAAGGCAATTCGGCCATCTCGGTCAGCTTGTAGCGTCCCGGTGTATACCCGTGCACGCTGAAGGAGACGTCGGCGAGGCCATCTCGGATGGCGTCGAAGGTGCCAGGTGGAGGTGCGACCGGCTTGGCCAACAGGTTGCATTTGACGCGGTCGGAGGTCGCCTTCTTGACCTCCTCGCACCACTGGCTCTGCGCCGTCGTCAGCGCATGATTGAGCGGCACCCAGGTGGAGGTGGTCAACGTCACCGATTGCGCCGATGCTGCGCCGGCAGTCGCGAGCAAGGCACCGAAAACACCCAGGGCGACTGCCTGCTTCCTGAAGCTGCTGGTCGAAACCATGTCCGTCTCCTCGAAAAGATTCGCCCTCTGGGGCGTGCCGTGGCGGGGCTGCGATGTGCGCGGATTGTACGGACTGGGCCCCTCGCAACGCGAACCCGTCCGGATGGTAGTTTCCCGTAGTGCCCTGCCCCCGGCCGCAGACCCGGCAGTCCGTCGCACTATCAGCCGGCAGCGCTTCGGCTGCCGCCGGCGCCGACGGCGAGGTCGATACATCGAGCGAGGACGTCCCGGCTGCCGATCTGGTTGGCCAACAGCATCAGGAGACGCGCGTTGAGCTCGAAGCTCTGTTCGGTGGTGAGGCCCTCGTGGGCCCCCAGCAGCTGCTCGTAGAAGCCGTCCGGATCCTCCATGTTGGGCTCCAGTAGCAGCTGCGACACTGCGCCCTGCCCTCGATCGTTCATGCCTGTGCTCCTGTGGTGGCCGCAGCCGGCTGCCCCATCAGTCCGATTCTTTCGCCCTCGCTCCTGGCCAGGTTCCGGTAGCAGCCGAGCAGAGCATCCAGCGCCGTCGGCGGGATACAGCCGGCGCTGTGCAGATCCGGCCTGACCACCAGGATCCGCCCCGGCTCCAGCGTAAGCGCCTGCGCGAGCGTGCAGGTCGCGCCGGGCGCGGGCGCGATGCGCTTCCAGCCCGACGGCAACGCCTGTCCCGGAGGAACCGTCGCGAAGCAGGCGATGGGTCCGTCCGGATCCAGCAGGCTCGGCGCGACACCGGCGGCCGTGGCGGCATCCGGCGCGACCACCAGCAGCCGCCCCTGGTTGGCACGCACCAGCGCCACCAGGTCGCCATGGCCGTCCAGCGCGACGTTCTGCAGCGGCCGGCCGGCGCCGGCGGCGTCGAGACCGAGACGCTGGCGCAGCGCCGCTTCCGCCAGTTCCGAGCGCGTATAGGTGCTCGCCACCGACATGCGGCCGGTATTGACCAGGCTGCGGGCAAAGGGATGGCGGCGTGCCAGGTCGATCACGGCATTGCGGATCATGCGCTCCGCCGGCGACCGCGGCGACAGGAAGCGCGCGGTGCGGTTGGTCACCAGCACGTTGTGCTCGGCACCCTCGCGCCGCTCGCTGTCGTAAGTGTCGAGGATCGACGGCTCCGTCCATCCCCGCCGCAACCAGTCGAGCTTCCAGACCAGGTTGTCGGCATCCTGGATGCCGCTGTTGCCGCCACGAGCGCCGAACGGGCTCATGCCGTGGGCACAATCGCCGAGGAAGAACACCGGGCCTTCGCGAAAGCGCTGCATCACATGGCTGCGGTAGCCGTAGGGCCCGACCCAGACCAGCTCGTAGTCGACATCGCCGCCGAACTGCGCCCGCAGCCGCTCGGCAACCACTTCGGGACGGCTGACCGACTCCGGATCCGCGTCGGCGTCCATCTGGTAGTCCAGCCGCCAGACGTCGTCCGCCATCAGGTGCTGCCAGACGGCACGGTTCTGGTTGAACGGCGCCTCGATCCAGGTCCAGCGCTCGATCTTCGGCTTGTGCCGGAAGCGAACATCGGAGATGCACCAGCGGTCGACGCCGACCTCCGCCCGGGTCTGCAGCCCCAGCATGTCGCGCAGCGGACTGCGGATGCCCGTGGCGTCGATCACATGCCGGCCGCGCATGAGGTATTCGCCGGCCGGCGTCTGCACGCTGAGCTCCGCGCCGCCGTCGACGATGCGGATGCCGGCGACCCGGTTCTGCCAGCGCAGGTCGACCGTGCCGAGCTCGACGATCCGGTCGACCAGGTACCACTCGATGTAGAACTGCTGGATGTTGATGAAGGCCGGCTGGCTGGAATAGCTGTGGGTGGGCTGGGTGGCGAGGTCGAAGCTGTAGACCTCGTCGTCGCCGGCGAGGGTGCGGCCGACGAACCACTGCACGCCCTTGTCCTTCACGCGCTGGTAGACGCCGAGCCGGTTCAGGATCTCCAGCGTACGCTGGGCGTAGCAGATGCCGCGCGACGAAGCGCCACGGACACCGATGGTGTTGTCCTCGTCGAGCACGATGGCCGGCAGGCCGCGCACCGCACAGTCGCAGGCCGCTGCCAGTCCGGTCAGGCCGCCGCCGACGATGATCAGCGGATAGAAGCCTTCGGCGTCGCGGACCGGTTCGGGGCCGCCATTGCCGCCCAACTCCGGCGGCGTCTTGAACTCATAGGTGGGCAGCTCGTAGCCGGACCCTGCGGCCGCTGGCGCTCGGGGATTACGGTACGCCTGCCCCTGCTCTGCTGACACGTTGGCCTCCCGGGATTCGATTCCTGTGACTACAGTGATTGCGCGAACGCCGCCATCTCGTCGGCGACCTGCGCCACGAGGTCGGGCCGGCCGACCAGGTAGTGGTCGCCGCCGTGGATGTCGACGTTGCGGATCCGGCCGCCAGCCGCCTGCAGCCACGACGCCACGGTACTGGGGAACACGCTCTGGTCCGCGCAGTAGGTGAGATGCAGCACCGGCACCGACGTCCGCGCCAGGTTGTCCGGGCCATCGGCCTGGGAGCGCGAAGACCACTGGCTCATGAAGCTGGTGAGCGTGTTGAAACGACCCATCGAATTGGCTGCATAGTTGACGATGACCGGATCGCCCCAGACGCTGCCGGGCTTGCGCTCGTTGGCGTCGATGCCGATGTCCACGCAGCGCGGCTCGGCATGGGTACGGTGGAGCACGAACGGCTGGTCGACCTGGGCACCGCCTGCGCGCCGCAATTGCTGCAGGCGATCCGTCACCCATGTCTCGATGCGGGCCAGGCGTGCCTGCTGGGCGCGCCGGAAGCGGGCCAGGAAGTCGGCCTCCAGCGGCACCACCCGCCGCGGATGGTAGAGGTCCAGCTCCTCATCGGTGCGGGACGGATCCGACTCGTCGACGACGGCAGGATCGATCCATTCGCGCATCAGCCGCGCCCTGCCGGCGTGCGCGGCTGCCAGGGCAATCCCCTCCACCGGCGGCAGGTCCGCCGCCGCGATGCTGAGCGGCGCGCCATCCGCGAGGTGGGTTAGCGTCAGGCGCTCGGCCTGGGCCTGGTAGAAACTGACCAGGGCGGCGCCGCCGGAGTTGCCGATCAGCATCACCTTGCGATAGCCGATCGCGCGCAGTTGCTGGATGCCCGCTCCCAGGTCCTGGATCACCCGCTCCATCAGCAGCGTCGAATCGTTGTTGACGTAGCGGGTGTTGAGGCCCATGCAGGAGACGCCGCGCGCCATCAGTGGCTCGAGCAGGTAGTGGCCGTGGAAGTTCGATGCCGGGTGGATGACGATGGCGGCAACCGTCTTCGAGCGGTCGACGCCCGGTGCTTCGAGCAACGCGCCGTAGATCCTCGGGCGCAGCATCTGCAGTCCCGACTGCGACTCCATCGGTCCGGCCGGCTTGACGTCGATGCGCAGCAGTTGCGGCTGCGCGAGGCCCGGTGCATTCATCGGCTGTCCGCCATGCAGTGGTTCCGCCGGCTGCTCAACGATAGGCCGGGTGACGGTGGGACCGGATGATTTCCTGGGCGCCGGGCTTGATCGCGCCGCTGGCGCGCAGGCCCTCCTTGCGGCTGGTCCAAGCGTCGAGCTGCCGGCGCGCTTCATCCAGCGCAGTCGCATCGCGCCGCGTCTCCCTGACCTGGACCGTCAGCTCGAGCCGGATGCCGTTCGGGTCGAAGAAGTAGATCGAGTGGATGAAGCCGTGATCGGTGACGCCGACCACTTCGACGCCGGCGGCCTCGAGGCGCTGCTTGGCCTGCGCCAGGTCGGCCACCGAACCGACGCTCAGCGCCAGGTGGTTGACCCACGACGGCGTATTCGGCGACGGATCGCTGGCAAGATCGTCGCCGAGGTCGAAGAAGGCGATGAACGAGCCGTCACCCATCTCGAAGAAGATGTGGACATAAGGACAGTATTCGCCGGTGGACGGGACGCGGTCCTCCTGGATGATGTGGGCCAGGGGCAACCCGAGGATGTCTTCGTAGAACCGGCGGGTTTCCTCCGCATCGCGACAGCGATATGCGAAATGATGCAATCCGCGCACGGGCACGAACCCCCTGCCGCCGCCGACCTCCGCCTGGCCATCCATCGCAGTCTCCTTCTACCGCCGGCGGCCGCTCGCCGACGCGTCCGCCACAGGACGCAACTATGCCACGATTTGCGCAGCGTACCAGCCGGGCCCGGCACCCGGCGACGCGGCGGCGCGCTGGCGATGGATGACAGCCGCCGCGCCGGAGTGCCGCCACGACAGCCGCAGCGGGAGGCGCGTGGCCGCCACACAAGAAAAAGGCGCACCATCTGGTGCGCCTCAATGGCAGCTTTGCTGCCTCTCCTCCTCCTCAACAGCGCTGCACGCGATCCGGATCTCGCCGGCGGCACAGCGCCCTTTGGTGAGTTGATGTTAGCGAAACGGTGTTGCCCGGTCCATGGCGGAATGCCTTATGACAAACCCTTACACGAACGCGCGGCCATCCGGGCCCCGGATCAGTAGGAGCGACCCACCCTGCCCAGCATCGCCAGCGCCAGGGCGAAGGCCACCAGCGACGGGATGCTGACCGCGAGCCAGGGCGGCCAGGTGTTGAGCAGGCCGAGATTGGAAAACAGGCCGTTCATGAAGTAGAAACCGACCCCCAGCATCACTCCCAGGAACAGCTTGAGGCCGATGCCGCCGGCGCGCGATTGCAGGTAGGCGAACGGCAGCGCCAGCATCAGCATCACGATGATCGCCACCGGATAGACGATCTTCTTCCACAGCGCGAGCTCGTAGCGGTTGGCATTCTGGCCGTTCTCGCGCAGATGGCTGGTGTAGCGCCAGAGCGACCAGGCCGACATGCGATCGGGCGCGATGGTGAGCACCGCGAGGATGCCGGGATTGAGATCCGACTCCCAGACCATCTGCGGCTCGCGATCCAGCCGGGTGCGCAAGGCCTCGATGCCGCTGCTGCCCGCGGCCACCTCGAAGCGGGTCTGCTCGACGTCTTCGAGCCGCCAGGCGCTGCGCTGGCCGTTGCCGGCGTCCTCCACCGGCTGGTAGATGCCGGTCGCGGCCCTGATCACCGAGCTGAGCCGGAAGCCGGGATCGAATTCGTGGATCTCGATCCGTTCCAGCTTGCCGTCCGGCGTCAGGTTGCCGATATTGACGAAGCGCAGGCGCAGCGGCTTGCCGCTGTGGTCCTTGACGCTGTCCTTGATCCAGAGGCCGGAGCGGAAGGTGCCGCCCTGGCTGGCGCCCAGCACGTTCAGGCGCAGCTTCTGCGCCAGTTGCTCGGCCACCGGCGCCACCCATTCCCCCGCCAGCGCCGTCAGGATCGCGAGCACCACGCCGATGCCGATGATGCTGCGCAGGGCCATGAAGCGGCTCATGCCGGCCGCCCGCATGGCGGTGAATTCGGAGTTGCCGGCGAAGCGCGACAACGCATAGATGCAGCCGATCAGCGCCGCGACCGGCATCAGCTCGTAGACGTGCCCCGGCAGGCTGAGGAGCACGTAGAGGACCGCGTGCTGCAGCCGGTAGCCCCTCTGGCCGATGTCCTCGAGCTCGTTGATGAGGTCGAAGAACGCAAACAGGGCGAGGAAGCCGAACAGCACCGCGAGGATGCCCAGCGAGATCTCGCGGATCAGGTAACCGCCGATCAGGCGCATGGTTCAGCCGGCTTGCGGACGCGGCCGCGGCTTGAGCAGCGACCGTGCGATGGCGAGCAGCCGGCCGAGCGAGACCTGTGGCAGGTTCATGCGGCGATGGAACAGGTACATCGCGACCACGAAGAGGGTGACATGCGTCACCCAGACACCCAGCGAGAAACTGATCCGCTCCTGGGCGATCCAGCTGCGCATCAGCCCGTTGAGGTTGGTGTAGGTGAAGTAGATCAGCACGCCGATCACGATATTGATGGAGCTGCCGAGCCGCGGATTGACGAAGGCGAGCGGGATGGCAAGCAGGGCGATCACGATCACCGACACCGGCAATCCGATGCGCGCCATCAGCTCGCCCTGGTTTACCGGGCTCAGGTCGGCGAGCAGCTGCGGCGTGGTCAGTCCGCGAGTGGAATCGGCGCCTGCCCGTCCGGTGGCGGGCTCGAGCCGCACGCCGTAGCGTTCGAACTCCATCAGGGAGAACTCGACGCCGCCCCAATCGCCGTCGTAGCGGCGGCCGTCCTCGAGCACCAGGAAGCGGTCGCCGTTGTCCTGGACCTCGACCTTGCCGCCGCGCGAAGCCACCACGATCATCCGCGGACCGTCGTGCTGGACGACGAACACGTTCGAGACTTCGGTCTGCTCCTTGTTGACCGACTCGACGAAGAAGACCCGGTTGGAGGAACGCGATTCGCGGAACTGTCCGGCGGCCACCTGCGAGACGTCCTCGCGCTGCTCGAAGCGCTGGCGCAGCTCGGCGATCTGCTGCTGCGCCCAAGGCGAGACCACCAGCGCCACCAGGCCGACCACGAAGGCGTACGGCAGGGCGAACGACAGCACCGGCCGGATCCAGGCCGTGAGGCTCTGGCCGCTCGCGAACCAGATCACCATCTCGGAATCCCGCCAAGCCCGCGACAGGACCATGAGGATCGACAGGAAGACCGTCAGGACCAGCAGGACGGGGATGTAGCCGATGGAGCTGAAAGCGATCAGCGGCACCACGTCGGCGCTGCCGATCCGGTCGGTGGCGGCCCGTCCCAGGAACCGGATCAGCGACGTCGTGACCATGATCGTGAACAGCGTCGAGAACATCACGCCAGCGACACTGTTGAGATCGCGCCGGAGGGACTGGCTGAAAATCATCGCGGTAGTGTACCCGCGTCGTTATCCGCAGACGCGCACCCTATAATCATGGCCCGGCGCGCCTCGCGCCCCGGTCGTGGACCGGGGGCATCCTCCCGCGCCTGCGGACAACCCTCGAGACTCAGGCCCATGCAATTCACCATCAAACCCCTCGCCACCGACAAGCTGCGTACGCAATGCCTGGTCCTGCCCGTCCAGAACGGCAAGCTCACGGCCACCGGCAGCGACGTCGACGGCCGGCTGGACAAGGCGCTAACGGCGGCGCTGAAGTCGGGGGACCTGGCCAAGAAGGCCGGCTCGACGCTGCTGCTGCGCAGCCCCGGCGCGATCGCCCGGATCGTCCTGGTGTCCTTGGGTGATGGTGACGAGGTCTCCGAGAAGCAGTACCAGGATGCCACCCGGGCGGCGATGCGGGCGGTGATGGGCACCGGGGCGGCCGAGGCCACGATCTGCCTGCAGGAAGTGGCGGTGGCACAGCGCGAGCTGCGCTGGCGGCTCGGCCATGCGGTCCTGATCACCCGCGAGCTTGCCTACCGCTTCGACCAGTTCAAGTCGAGCAAGGACAACAACGTCCCGTCGCAGCTGGCGGAGGTGGTGTTCGCGGTGCCCAAGGACGCGGCCGCCGCGGCCCGCACCGAGGTCGAGCGGATGCAGGCGCTGGCCGACGGCATCGATCTCACCAAGGATCTCGGCAACTCGCCGGCCAATGTCTGCAATCCGGCCTATCTCGCCGACCAGGCGCGCCGGCTCGCGCGGCGCTTCAAGCTCAAGTGCGAGGTGCTCGAGCAGAAGCAGATGGCCGCGCTCAAGATGGGCTCGTTCCTCGCCGTCGGCCAGGGCTCTTCCAATCCGCCCAAGATGGTCGTGCTGCACTACAACGGCGCCGCCGCCAAGCAGGCGCCGGTGGTGCTGGTCGGCAAGGGCATCACCTTCGACACCGGCGGCATTTCGCTCAAGCCGGCCGCCGAGATGGACGAGATGAAGTACGACATGTCCGGCGCCGGCACGGTGCTCGGCGTGGTGCAGGCGGTGGCCCAGATGAAGCTGAAGGTGAACCTGGTGGGTGTGATCGCCGCCGCCGAGAACATGCCGTCCGGCACCGCCACCCGGCCCGGGGACATCGTCACCACCATGTCGGGCCAGACGGTGGAGATCCTCAACACCGACGCCGAGGGCCGCCTGGTGCTGTGCGACGCGCTGACCTACGTGGAGCGCTTCAAGCCGGCTGCCGTGGTCGACATCGCCACCCTCACCGGCGCCTGCGTGGTCGCGCTGGGCCACCACCATGCAGGCCTCTTCAGCCCCAACGATGCGCTGGCCGATCGCCTGGCTGCCGCCGGCAAGGACATGACCGACACCTGCTGGCGCATGCCGCTCGACGACGCCTACCAGGAGTCGTTGCGCTCGCCGTTCGCGGACATGGGCAACATCGGCGGTCGCGCCGGCGGCGCCGTCACCGCCGCCTGCTTCCTGTCGCGCTTCACCAAGGCCTACCCGTGGGCGCACCTCGACATCGCCGGCGTGGCCTGGAAGTCGGGCACCAACAAGGGTGCCTCCGGCCGCCCCGTGGGCATGCTGACCCGCTACCTGATGGACCAGGTTGGATGAGCCCGCCGCCCGGCCTGGGGGACAGCGCGCAGCGCGAAGGGGCGAAACGGAGCGCACGGCGATGACCCGGGTCGACTTCCATTTCAACGTCGCGGACAAGATCGACTACGGCTGCCGGCTGATCCGGAAGGTGCGCCGGGCGGGGCAGAAGGCGGTGGTCTTCTGCGACGACGAGGCCCGCTTGCGGCGCTTCGACGAAGCGCTCTGGACCTTCGCGCCGCTGGAATTCATCCCGCATGCCTCGGGATCGGACCCGCTTGCCGATCGCACGCCGGTGTTGCTGACCAGCCGGGTCGCCGAACTGCCGCATCACGAGGTGCTGGTCAACCTGGGCAGCACCCTGCCGCAGTTCTTCACCCGCTTCGAGCGCCTGGTCGAGGTGGTCGGCGCCGATCCGGAAGACCGGGCACAGGCGCGCCAGCGCTATCGCTACTACAAGGACCGCGGCTACCCGCTGGCGACGCACGAGGAAGGATCGTAGTCTTGGCATTCCCGCCGCTGAAGGTGCCCTTTGCCGGAGCGGCCGGTGCGGACG
>JAEZQX010000429.1 GCA_023441105.1 Pseudomonadota bacterium
CCGCCGGCCCGTCGCTCGCGCCGACCGCGCTCAGCTGGCCGGCTGCGCGACCGGCTGCGGCGTCGGCAACGGGGACTGCTGCGAGAGCTGGTGCGGGAGCTGCGCCGCTTCCGGCGCATCGAGCCCGGTCCAGCCGCCTCCGAGAGACTTGATCAGGTCGACGCTCGCGACCAGGCTGTCGCGCCGCGCCGCGACCCGGTCGAGCTCGGACTGGAACAGGTTCCGATCGGCATCCAGCACGTCGAGGTAGCCGGAATAGCCGCTGTCGTAGCGGATGCGGGCAAGGCGGCGGGCGTTCTCCAGCGCCTGGATGCGGGTTTGCTGCGCCTGGGCCCGCGCCACCGCCCAGCTGCGCCGCGACAGCGCATCGCGCACCTCGCGGAAGGCGTTGAGCGCCGTCTGCTCGTAGCGGGCAGCGGCCTCGCGCTCGCGGGCGTTGGCAAAGTCGACGGCGGCATCCGCCCGGCCGGCGGTGAAGATCGGCGCCGCCAGGGCCGCCGCCAGCTGCCATACCCGCGCCGGACTGGTCAGCACGTTCGACAGCGAGGCGCTCTCTGCGCCGTAGACGCCGGTCAGCGACAGCGAGGGCAGGTAGCTGGCGCGCGCCACGCCGATGTCGGCGGTGGCCGCGGCGAGCAAGGCATGCGACTGCTGCACGTCCGGGCGGCGCGCCAGCAATTGCGACGGCAACCCGCCCGGCACTTCCGGCGGTGCCGCCAGCGCGTCGATGGCCTTGCCGCGTTCGATCCGCGACTCGAACAGGCCGCGCGGGTTGCGGCCCAGCAGCACCGCCAACGCGGATTCTGTGAGGCTCGCCCGTTCGGAGAGTTCGGCCAGCGTGGCTTCGGCGAGGGCAGCCTCGGCCTGGTCCTGGTGCAGGTCCAACGCCGAGCCGGTGCCACCCCTGAGCCGCTTCTCCCGCAGCGCCACCGCGTCGTTGCGGGTGCGCAGCGTGCGCCGGGGCAGGTCGACCTGCGCGTCGAACGACCGCAGGTCGAAGTAGCCCTGCACCACCTGGCTGGCGACCGACAGCTGCACGACCGCCTGCGCATAGCGGCTGGCCGCCAGCGCCGCGCGCGCGGATGCGCTGGCGTCGCGGTAGCGTCCCCAGAGATCGACCTCGTAGGCGGCCTCGATGCCGATGCTGCGGCTGTCGCCGATGGTCAGCGAGCCCGGGGGCAGCGGCGTCGCGGAACGCTCGGAGATCTTGCCGCGGGCCGCGCCGGCGGTGGCCTGCACCGAGAACCACTGGTCGGCGCGGGCGGCGGCGGCCAGCGCACGGGCCTCTTCGACGCGCGCCATGGCGGTGGCGACGTCGAGGTTGTGGCCCAGCGCTTCCTCCACCATCCGGTTCAGGCCGGGATCCTCGAACATCTGCCACCAGTCGCGCGCCGGCGCCTGGCTGCCGATGCCCGCCTGCGGCCAGGCATCCGGTATGTCGAGGGCTGCTTCCCGCACCGGCGGGGCGAGGCTCGAGCAGGCGGCTGCGAACAAGGCGGCGGCGAGGATGCCGGCAAGGCGCGCGGCGCGCCTCGCTTGGGCGGGGGCGATGCGATCAGGCATGGTCCACTCCGGGAGCGTGTGCATGAGGATGGGGAAGGGGGCGCGGCTGGGCCTCGGCGCGCAGTTCGCTGCTTGGCCGGCGCTCGCCGGCGATGCGGCGGTCGCTGATGAGCTTGAAGAACAGCGGCACGAAGAAGATCGCCAGGAAGGTTGCCGCCAGCATCCCGCCCATCACGCCGGTGCCGACCGACTGACGCGCGGCGGCGCCGGCGCCGGAGGAGATCGCCAGCGGCAGGACCCCCAGGATGAAGGCCAGCGACGTCATCAGGATCGGCCGGAACCGCAGCCGCGCCGCCTCCAGCGCCGCTGCCGATGTCGACAGCCCCTCGCGATGCTTCAACACCGCGAACTCGACGATCAGGATCGCGTTCTTTGCCGCCAGCCCGAGCAGCGTCACGAGGCCGATCTGGAAGTAGACGTCGTTGGTGAAGCCGCGCAGCCAGACCGCGGCCACCGCGCCGAAGGTGCCGAAGGGCAGGGCGATCAGCACCGTCAGCGGCAGCGACCAGCGCTCGTACTGGGCAGCCAGGATCAGGAACACCATCACCGCGGCGAAGCCGATGGCGATGCCGGCGGTGCCGCTCGAGCGCTTCTCCTGGAACGACGCCCCGCCCCAGTCGTAGCTGAAGTCAGCCGGCAGCACTTCCCGCGCGATCGCCTCGACGCGCTCGATCGCCTGCCCGGAGCTGACGCCGGGCGCGCTCTGGCCGAAGATCTTGACCGCCGGCAGGTTGTTGAAGCGGTCCAGCGTGTCCGGTCCGGAGGCATAGCGCACCCGCGCCAGGGCCGACAGCGGGATCGCCTTGCCGGCCGGCGAGCGGACGTAGACCGCGCCGACATCGTCGGGCCGGTTGCGGTATTGCGGCTCGGCCGACAGCAGCACCTGCCAGTTGCGGCCGTACTTGCTGAAGTCGTTCACGTAGTAGGAGCCGAGCGTGGCCGACAGCGTGTTGAACACCTCGTCGAGCGGCACGCCCAGCGCCTTGGCGCGTTCGCGGTCGACATCCACCGACAGTTGCGGCACGTGCGCATTCCACAGCGTGTTGGCCGGCCCCAGCAGCGGCTCCTGGCTCACCCGCGCCAGGAACTGCTGCGTCACCGCCGCCAGCTGGCCCGGTCCGCCTTCGCCGCGGTTCTGGATGTAGAACTCGTAGCCGCCGGCCTGGCCGAGGCCGAAGATCGGCGGCGGATTGAAGGCGAGCACCATCGCCTCCTTGATGTGCATCGTCTTCATGAACAGCTCGCCGACCAGCGCCGGGACCGCCACCTCGCGGTCCTTCCATGGCTTCTGGGTGACGAAGATGGTCGCGGCGTTGTTGCGAAAGCCGTTGCCGAGGAAGTCGAAGCCGGTGAAGGCGACCGCGTCGGCATTCGCCGGGTTGGAGCGGATGATGTCGAGCACGTCGCGCACCACCGCATCGGTGCGCTGCAGGGTGGCACCTTCGGGCAGGATGACGGCGGCGATGTAGAAGCCCTGGTCCTCGTCCGGCACCAGGCTGCCCGGCGTGAAACGCCACAGCACGGCTGTCAGCGCCACCATGCCGACGAACAGCAGCACGCCCAGCAAGGCCCGCCGCAGCATCCAGGCGACGCCCTCGGTATAGCGATGCGTGACGCGGCCGAACCAGCGGTTGAAGGCCTGGAACGCCCGGCCCGGCTGCCGCTGCTCGCGCCGCAGCAACAGCACGCACAGCGCCGGCGTCAGCGTCAGCGCGACGATCCCGGAAATGATCACCGCGATCGAGATCGTCACCGCGAACTGGCGGTACAGCTCGCCGGTCAGGCCGCCGAGGAAGGCGATCGGCACGAAGACGGCGCACAGCGTCAGCACGATCGCCACCACCGGGCCGGCCACCTCGTTCATCGCCCGGACCGCCGCATCCCTCACGGGCATGTGCTCCTCGTGCATGATCCGCTCGACGTTCTCCAGCACGACGATCGCATCGTCCACCACGATGCCGATGGCCAGCACCATGCCGAACAGGGTCAGCGTGTTGATCGAGTAGCCGAGCGCCAGCAGCCCGGCGAAGGTGCCGAGCAGCGACACCGGCACCGCCATGATCGGGATCAGCGTGGCGCGCCAGTTCTGCAGGAACAGGTAGACCACCAGGAAGACCAGCACCATTGCGATCGCCAGCGTCTCCACCACTTCGTGGATCGAGACCTCGACGAAGCGGGTCGTGTCGTAGGGCACCTTGTAGGTGAGGCCCTGCGGGAAGCGCCGCGACAGTTCCTGCACGCGGGCCCGCACGTTCTCGGCGACCTCCAGCGCGTTGGCGCCGGGGGCGAGGAAGATGCCGACCAGGGTCGCCGGCTGGCCGTTGATGCGGCCGATGAAGTCGTAGTCCTTGGAGCCCAGTTCGACCCGCGCGACATCGCGCAGCCGCAGCGCCGAGCCGTCGCTGTCCGAGCGCACCAGGATGTTCTCGAACTCCTCGACCGTGCTCAGCCGCCCCTGGGTGGTCAGCGTGTAGACGAGCTCCTGGTTGCCGCCATTGGGCATCTGGCCGATCTTGCCGGCGGCGAACTGCGCGTTCTGTTCGTTGATGGCGGCAACGATGTCGCCGGTGGTGACCTGCAGCTGGGCGAGCCGGTCGGGCCTCAGCCAGATCCGCATCGCGTAGTCCTTGGCGCCGAAGATCTGCACGTTGGTCGTGCCGCGCAGCCGCTTGAGCTCGTCGAGCACGTTCATCGTGACATAGTTGGAGGTGAACAGGTCGTCGCGGCTGCCGTCGGGGGAATAGAAGGCCAGCACCTGCAGGAACGCCGACGAGCTCTTCTCGACCGTGACGCCCTGGCGGCGCACCTCGAGCGGCAGCTTGGCCTCCGCCTGCTTGATGCGGTTGTTGGTGTCGACCGCCGCCTGGTCGGGGTCGGTGCCGATTTCGAAGGTGAGCTGGATCTGCACCACGCCGTTGGCCGCCGACGTCGACGCCATGTAGATCATGTTCTCGGTGCCGTTGAGCGCGTTCTCCAGCGGGGCAGCCACCGTCTGGTCGAGCACCTCGGCCGAGGCACCCGGGTAGACCGCGCGCACGGTCACCACCGGCGGCGCGATCTCCGGATATTGGGCGATGGGTAGCACCCGCATGGCGGCGAAACCGGCGAGGGTGATGAAGATCGACAGGACCGCGGCGAAGATCGGGCGGTCGATGAAGAATCTCGAGAACATGTCGTGACCTGCTGCAGATGGGTTGCGCTCAGGCGGGCCGCGCCTGGTGCGCCGCGGGAGGAGAGCCGGCATCGGAGAGGATGTCGTCGCTGGCGCCGGCCTTGGACGGCAGATACGGGACCACCGCCTCCGAACGGCTCACCGGCGGCTGCGGCTGGCCGGCCACCCTGACCGGCGAGCCGGGGCGAACCTTGACCGTGCCGTCGACGATCACCGCGTCGCCTTCCTCGAGCCCGCGGCTGATGATCCACTGCTTGTCATGCCAGTCGCCGACCTCCACCGGCCGCGCCTCGGCCTTGCCGTCGCGCACGACGTACACGAACTTGCCGTCCGGCCCCTCGAGCACCGCGCGCTGTGGCACCAGGATCGCCTTCGGCCGGCTGGCGCCGTTGACCCGCACCCGGACGAACTGGCCCGGCAGCATGACGCGGTCGGGATTGGGGAATTCCGCGCGCGCATCGATGGTGCCGGTGCTGGTGGCAACCCGCGCGTCCGAGAAGTTCACCCTTCCCTTGTGGGCATAGGTGGTGCCGTCGGCCAGCAGGATCTCGACGCCGAGATTGCCGTCGGGCGGCAGCTCCAGCCGTCCGGCCGCCGCCTCGCTGGCGATGCGCAGGCGCTGGTTCTCGGAGAGGCTGAAGTTGACCCAGATCGGGTCGACCTGCGACATCCGGGTCAGCAGGCTGTCCGAATTGGCGGTGACCAGGCTGCCTTCCGACTTCAGGGCGCGGCCGGTCATGCCGTTGATCGACGCGGTGATGCGGGTGTAGCCGAGGTTGAGCTCCGCCTCGCGAAGCCGCGCCTGCGCCAGCTGGACGTTGGCCCGGGCGACGTCGAGGGCGGAGAGTGCATCGTCGTATTCGCGCTGGCTGACCGCGCGCGCCGCGATCAGCGGCTTCAGCCGCGCGGCCTCGCGCCGGGCCTGTGCCTCGCGCGCCGCCGAGCTGGCCAGCTCCGCCTTCGCCTGCGCGACCGCGACCTCGAACGGTGCCGGGTCGATCAGGAACAAGGGGTCGCCGGCCTTGACCGGCGCGCCTTCGTCGTACTGCCGCTCGAGCACGATGCCGGTGACGCGCGCCCGCACCTCGACCTCCCGCGAGCCTTCGGTCTGCCCGACGTACTCGTAGGTGACGGCGATCTTCTCCGGCTTGACCGGGACGGTGGTGACCTCCGGCGGCGGCATCTGCGGCATGCCCCCGTTGGCCTGCTGGCAACCGCTGATGATGAAAGCGGCCGCCAGCAGCAGGGCGAAGATGGCCGCGGCGTAGAGCCGGGGCAGCGACTGGTCCGGAGCGGATGGCGCCGTCATGCGAATCTCCTTGAGCGACAGCCGCAGTATCGCGGTGCGCCGAAGCCAGGACCATCCGTCAGGCGCGCGAGGGGCACCTGCTCACAGCGCCTCAGCCAGGCATGCTCAGGTCGACAGGCATGGGCCTGCCTCTTTGGAGAGAGTCGGCGGGAAGGGAAGGCCGGCGGCGCCGGCCGCATGGCGCCGGGCGAAGGGCCGGCCGCGGGTGCCGCCGGGCCCAGGCTCCTAGAGCTTGATCAGCCCGCGCCGCGCCGCCAGCGACACGGCTTCGGTCCGGCTCGCGACTTCGAGCTTCTGCAGCACGCTCTTCACGTGGGTCTTGACGGTGCCTTCGGAGATGCCCAGCTGCCGCGCGATCGCCTTGTTGCTGGCGCCGGCGCCCATCAACTGCAGGATCTCGCCTTCGCGACTGGTGAGGCGCTCGCTGCTCACCTGCGCCGCCAGCTTGGCGGCGACCAGCGGCGGCACGAAGGTTTCCCCCGCATGGACAGCGCGGATGCAGTCGAGCAGCTCGTCGCGCGGCGCGTCCTTGAGGAGGTAGGCCCTGGCGCCGGCACGCATGCCGCGATAGATGTCCTCGTCGCCGTCGAAGGTGGTGAGGATGATGACGCGGGCCCGCGGGTTGACCGCGCGCAACTGGGTGATCACGCCGACGCCGTCGAGCCCGGGCATGCGCAGGTCCACCAGGGTGATGTCGGGACGATGCTCGTTCCACAGCGCAGCCGCCTGGAGGCCGTCGCCGGCCTGGGCGACGACCCGCATGCCGGGCTGGCGGTCGATCATCGCGACCAGTCCTTCCCGGACCACTTCGTGATCGTCGGCGATGAGGATCGAGATGTCGCTGCTGCGGCCGGCGGCGGCGTCGCCTTCGGCGAGCCGTGCCGCGGCCAGGGTCGTGCCGGGCCTGCTCCAGGACGCAGTCATACCCTCGCCTCGGCCTTGCGCGCCCGCCGGACCTCCTTGGGCTTCTCGAGGGCGACGACGACCGCCGTGCCGTCGCCGGGGGCGCTGCGCAGGACCAGGCGTCCGCCGAGCCGTCCGACGCGTTCGCGCATGCCCGCCAGCCCGAAGCCGGCGGCGCTGCGCGACGCTTCGAAGCCGTTGCCGTCGTCGCTGATGGTCAGGCTGACGTTGCGCTCCTCGAACTGCAGGATCACCCGCAGCCGCTTCGGATTGGCGTGCTTGAGCGCATTGGCGAGTGCCTCCTGGCCGATGTGCAGCAGGTTGTCCTCCCAGTCGGCGGGCAGCTCCCAGCTGCGGCCCCGCACCTCGAGGCTGGCATCCATGCCGGTGCCGGCCGTCATGCGATGGAGCAGTCCTTCGATGGCGGAGCCGAGGCTGCCCTGCTCGAGGGCCAGCGGCCGCAGCGCATGCACCGAGCGACGCGCCTCGGCCAGGCTGTGGCGGGCCAGCTCGCTGGCGCGCTGGATGTGGGCATTGGCCTCGGCCGGCCGGTTCTGACCGTTGGCGTCCTTGGCGGCCTCGAGCTGGATCACCACGCCGGTGAACCCCTGCGCCAGGGTGTCGTGGATGTCGCGCGCCATCCGGTTGCGTTCGTCGAGCACGGCGCTGCGCCGGCCCTGTTCCTCGAGCCTGGCCAGCTGCAGCGCCAGCGTGGCCTGCAGCGCCAGCGCCCGGGCGAGCGTGAGCTCCTCGGGCACGAAGTCGCGCGGCCTGGCAAAGCGGACGGTGCAGGCGCCGAGGATCTGCGATCCGAGCATCAGCGGCACGTGCACCGCGCTGCCGCAGCCCTGGTTGCGGACCCAGTCGCGCACCGCCTCCGCCCCCGGCCCGACGTCGGCCCAGGCCTGTCCCAGCACCACGGGTTCGCACGGACCGTTGCCCGCCTTTTCCTCGGGGCAGCTCGGCAGCTGCCAGCTGTCCTGCGGCTCGTTGGCCGGATCCGCCCGCTCGAGCCGGCCGTTCTCGTAGCGCAGCCGCACGACCAGCGTGTCGGGCAGCACGCTCGGCTCCCAGAAGGTGCCGCCGACGCCGCCCAGTTGCTCGACGATGGTCCTGAGCACCTGGCCGATGAAGGAATCCAGCGTCGGCTCGCGGGTGATCGACTGCAGCGTGTTGGTGATCACGGTGGTGTGGGCCCGCGCCAGCTGTTCGGCACGCTGTAACGCCTCGTTGATCGCCTGCAGCTCCGCCGCCCTCTCGGTGGCGATGCGCTCGCGCTCGCGGCTGAGCGCGGCCTGCTGCTGCACTTCCGCCAGTCGCGTGACCTCCAGCAGCAGCGTCGCCTGCTGCACCAGGATGCGGGCGAACTCGATCTGCGCCGCGGTGGCTTCGCCGGGATTGGCGAGTCGTACGGTCACCGAGCCAATCAGCGTGCCGCCGGCGCGCATCGGGATCGCCAGCAGGGCCGCGATGCCTTGCGCCTGGAGCTCCTCGCAGACCTTCGGATCGAGCCCGGTTTCCGGGGAAACCTCGATGATGCTCACGACGCCCTGGAAGAGGCTCTTGAAGAGCGGCTTGCTGCGGTCGATCGGCATCGGCGCGCTGGCGCAGGGATGCGTGGAGCTGGGGCCCGCGATCAGTCGGCCGCGGTCGTAGAGCAGATGCAGGCGGCCGCAGCCGCTGTCGGCATCGTGCAGCCAGAGCGTGCTGGAGGGCGCGCCGAGGTGCTGCGAGATGGCGATCAGCATGTCGCCGAGGGCGGTGTCGAGCGACGATTCCGTCGCCAGGCGATCGAGCGTATGAGTCAGCGCCTCGTTGGTGCGCACCAGCTGGGCGAGGCGTTCGTCGCTGACCGCCGCCTGCTTGGCCCGTTCGGCGAGCGCCGCCATCTGCGCGGCGAGCGCTGCCTGTTGCCCGAAGACGCGCGCCAGCTCGATGCCGTCCTCGTCCGGCAGCTGCTCGTGCGCGAAGAACATGCCGACGAAGCCCAGGGCCTGGTCGCCGAGCTTGAGCGGCACGGCCAGCAGCGCCTGGTGGCCCATCGCGCGATGCCAGTTGAGCAGGTAGTTCGGCGCGCCGTGGTTGTCGGCGGTGGTGGTGAACCAGGCATAGTGCTCGCTGCGCATGATCGAGCGCCAGGTCTGCACCGAATTGGCCGGCGCCGGCGAGCGCCACAGCACGAAGCGCTCGTCCGCGGACAGGTCGATGACCCGGCCCTCGCTCACGCACGACGCGAGCCGCAGCATGTCGCTCGCCTCGTCGTAGAGGTAGACGCCGGTCATGCAGGCATGCATCTGCTCCGACGCCTCGCGCATGATGTGGTCCAGCAGTGCCACCGAGTCCTGCGCGTTGACCAGGTGGGTGAGCGTGCGTTGCAGCGCCGCGTTGGCACTCTCGAGGCGGCCGGCGCGCTCGCGGGCCACCCGCTCGCGTTCTTCGATCACCGCCGACGCGCGCGCCTGGTTGCTGAGGTGCGACAGCCGCAGCACGAGCGTCGCCTGCTGTGCCAGCGCCTTGGCCAGCCGCAGCTCTTCGGTGGTGCAGCAGCGCTGGTCGGTGAATCGGACGGTGAGGGCGCCGAGGACATCGTCGCCGAAGATCAGCGGCACCAGCAGCACGCTGCGGATGCCCAGGCTTTCGGCCCACTGGCGGAAGTGCGCGCAGTGGGCAGGGTTGTCGATCGCGGCATCGGCGCTGACGATGGCCGGTTCGGCGTCGTGGCGGCGCCAGCGCTGCAGCAGTTCCGGCGGGAACGGCTGCGGCCGCTTGCCGGGATGATGGTCTTCCAGCTCGTCGCCGCTGCGGAAGCGCTCGAGGTCGTAGTCGATGGCCACCCGGGTGTCATGCAGATCTTCGTTGGTCACCCAGAGCGCGCCGCCCGAGCCGCCGAGCCGGGCGACGATGGTGCCGAGCGCGTCGCGAACGAAGGAGTCGGCACTCGGTGCGAGCCGCAGCGATTCCAGCGCGGCGGTGATCAGCGCCGAGTGCTCGCGCGCCACCCGCTCGGCCTGCCGCACCGCTTCGTCGGCCTGCCGGCGCTTCAGCTCCGCCCGCCGCAAGGCGATGCCTTGCGCCAGGTCGCTGGCCGTCTGCTGCAGCAACTCCAGCTCCTGGCGGTCGAAGGCGTCGGGTTCGGCGGCGCACACGGTCAGCGCGCCGATGGGCGCGCCATCGATCAGCAGCGGCATGGCGGCGACCGAGCGGTATCCCTCGGCGAGCGCCGCGTCGCGCCAGGGCAGGAAATGCGGATCCGCCTGGATTTCCTGGGAGGCGACCGCCTGGCCGGTGCGGATGGCGGTGCCGGTGGGGCCGCGTCCGCGCGGTGCGTCGGCCCAGGTCAGCTTGAGGCTGTCGAGGTAGTTGCCGATGCCGCCGGCATGCGCCACCGGCCGCACCGACTGGTCGGGGTCCTGCTCGGCGTAGCTGACCCACACCGCACCGTAGCCGCCGACTTCGAAGACGATGCGGCAGACCTCCTGCAGCAGCTCGGCCTCGTCGCGGCTTGCGGTCACGGCGCGGTTGCAGGCGCTGAGGACGCGCAGCGCGCGATTCAGGCGCAGCAGCTCCTGCTCCGCCCAGGATTGCCTGGCGCCGGCCGGCAGCTCACGGCAGTCGCTCTCGAGCGTCGCTACGCTGTTCTGGCGGCCCATGGTCTCGAATTCCTTGATACGCACTTTGTTTGATCCGCTCTGGTTCGGGATTCCGTCGTTGCCCGGGTGCCGGCAGCAAGCTGGCGCAGGCGCCGGTCGTACCGGCTAGTCTGGCGCATTTCGCGCTGCCATTGGCAGTTGGCCGATGATGGCTTGTGGCCGCGTAAAGGCAATCTCCCTTTCGGGGGAGGGTGGAATGGCACGGTCGGCGAGGGTCGTGGCGGCTGCCGCTGGCTAGAGCAACCCTTCGACAAAGCCTGCCGGCGAATCGTTGACGAAAAGAGAATGATCGTTCATTCTATATCTCGCGCTGCTGCCACCGGGCGGCAGCCGCCGCTCCGCTTCCGAAGGAAATTCGATGCTTTCTCCGCTCCGCCAGTCCCGCTCCCGCCGGGCTCCTCGTCCCGCCGTCGTCCTGTCGCTGCTGGCCGCCACCTGGCTTGCCGCCTGCAGCGGCGACGCGCCGCCGGCCGCGGCGGAGCCGGCGGCAATGCCACCGCCGGAAGTGACGGTGGTGACGCTCAAGGCCGAGCCGGTGGTGCTGACGCGCGAACTGCCAGGCCGCACCACCCCCTATCAGGTCGCCGAAGTCCGTCCCCAGGTGTCGGGCCTGGTCGAGAAGCAGCTCTTCAGCGAAGGCGGACTGGTGAAGGAAGGGCAGCCGCTCTACCAGCTGGACGACGCCACCTACGAGGCCGACGTCAGGAGTGCGCAGGCGGCTGTCGCCAGGGCGCAGGCGACCCTGAAGTCGACGTCGCTCACCGCCCGGCGCTACGGCGAGCTGGTCAAGGTCAATGCCATCAGCCGCCAGGAGCATGAAAACGCCGAGGCGGCGCTGCGCCAGGCCGAAGCCGACGTCGCTGTCGCGCAAGCGGCACTCGAGCGCGCCCGGCTGGTCGACGGCTATGCCCGCATCGCCAGCCCGATCGGCGGCCGCATCGGCCGCTCCACCGTCACCCGGGGTGCATTGGTCACCGCCAACCAGCCCGACGCGCTGGCGACGGTGCAGCAGCTGGACCCGATCTACGTCGACCTGACCCAGTCGAGCAGCGAGCTGCTGCAGCTGCGCAAGGAGCTTGCCGCCGGCAGGCTGACCCGCACCAGCGACGTGCCGGTGACGATTCTCCTCGAGGACGGGACGCCTTTCGAGCATGAGGGCCGGCTCGCCTTCAGCGAAGTGACCGTCGATCCCGGTACCGGCGCATTCGCGCTGCGGGTGGTGGTGCAGAACCCCGACCATGTGCTGCTGCCCGGCATGTACGTGCGCGCCGTGGTCGGCAACGGCGCCCGTCAGGACGCGATCCTGGTGCCGCAGCAGGCGATCGCCCGCAATGCCAAGGGCGGCACCACGGCGATGGTGGTCGGGCCCGACGACAAGGTCGAGGTGCGGCCGGTGCGCACCAGCCGGACCATCGGCGACCAGTGGCTGGTGGAGGACGGGCTGGCCGCGGGCGAGCGGGTGGTGGTCGAAGGCCTGCAGAAGATCCGGCCCGGCATGGCGGTGACCGCCACCGAGCCGGCGCAGAAAGTCGCGCAACGCTGAGGATCCACGATGGCACGCTTCTTCATCGACCGGCCCATCTTCGCCTGGGTCATCGCCATCGTCGTCATGCTGGGCGGCGTGCTGGCGATCACGCAGCTGCCGGTCTCCATGTATCCGACCATCGCGCCGCCGGTGGTGCAGATCAACGCCACCTACCCGGGCGCGTCGGCCAAGGTGGTCGAGGACTCGGTGACCCAGGTCATCGAGCAGAACATGACCGGGCTGGACGGACTGATGTACATGTCGGCCACTAGCGATGCCAGCGGTCGCGCCGCCGTCCAGCTCACCTTCGAGAACCGGGTCGACCCGGACATCGCGCAGGTGCAGGTGCAGAACAAGCTGCAGCTGGCGATGCCGCTGCTGCCGCAGGAGGTCCAGCGCCAGGGCGTGCGGGTGGCCAAGTCGGCGACCGGCTTCCTGATGGTGCTCGGCTTCGTCTCCACCAGCGACCAGCTCGACCGCAACGACATCAGCGACTATGTCAACAGCAACCTGGTCGACTCGCTCAGCCGCGTGCCGGGCGTCGGCAACCTGCAGGTCTTCGGCTCGAAGTATGCGATGCGCATCTGGCTCGATCCGAGCAAGCTCGATACCTATGCCTTGACGCCCGCGGACATCGCCGCGGCGGTCCAGGCGCAGAACCAGCAGGTGGCGGTGGGCCAGCTCGGCGGTGCCCCGGCCATCGAAGGGCAGCGGCTCAACGCCACCATCAGCGCCCAGGATCGCCTGCAGACGGCGGAGGAGTTCCGCGCGGTCATCGTGCGCAGCAATCCCGACGGCTCGGTGCTGCGGCTCGGTGACGTCGCCCGCGTCGAGCTCGGCGCGGAGACCTACGAGTTCCAGAGCTTCTACAACCGGGATCCGGCAATCGGCATCGCCATCTCGCTCGCCACGGGCGCCAATGCGCTCGACACCTCCGCGGCCGTCAAGGCCAAGCTCGCGGAGCTGCAGCCGTTCTTCCCCGACGGCATGGAAGTGGTGGTTCCTTTCGACACCACCCCGTTCGTCAAGGTGTCGATCGAAAGCGTGGTCAAGACGCTCTTCGAGGCGATCGTGCTGGTGTTCCTGGTGATGTACCTGTTCCTGCAGAACTTCAGGGCGACGCTGATCCCGTCGATCGCCGTGCCGGTGGTGCTGCTCGGCACCTTCGGCGTGCTGGCCGCCACCGGCTTCTCGATCAACATGCTGACCATGTTCGCGATGGTGCTGGCGATCGGCCTGCTGGTAGACGATGCGATCGTGGTGGTGGAGAACGTCGAGCGCCTGATGAGCGAGGAAGGGCTGTCGCCGCTCGAGGCGACCCGCAAGTCGATGAAGCAGATCACCGGCGCCCTGGTGGGCATCGGCCTGGTCCTGTCGGCGGTGTTCGTGCCGATGGCATTCATGGAAGGCTCGACCGGCATCATCTACCGGCAGTTCTCGGTGACCATCGTCGCCGCCATGACGCTGTCGGTGCTGGTCGCCATCGTGCTGACGCCGGCGCTGTGCGCGACCATCCTCAAGCCGGCCGCGCATGGTTCCAGGAAGGGCTTCTTCGGCTGGTTCAACCGCACCTTCGAGCGCGGCAGCTCGCGGTACCAGGCGGGGGTGCGCGGGATCCTCACGCGCCGCAAGCGCTTCATGGTGGTCTTCGTGCTGCTGGTCGGGCTGATGGGGCTGATGTTCATGCGGCTGCCGACCTCGTTCCTGCCGCCGGAAGACCAAGGCGTGCTGATGAGCCTGGTGCAGGCACCGGTCGGTTCCACCCAGGAGCGGACCTTGGCCTCGGTGCGCCAGCTCGAGGACCACTTCCTGGAGACCGAGAAGGAGGCGGTCGAGTCGGTGTTCAGCGTGCAGGGCTTCAGCTTCGCCGGCATCGGCCAGAACAGCGCCATGGCGTTCGTCAAGTTGAAGGACTGGTCGGAGCGCACTCGCGACGACTTGTCGGCGGGCGCGGTCGCCCAGCGGGCGATGGGCGGCCTGGCGCAGATCAAGGATGCGCTCGCGTTCGCCTTCCCGCCGCCGGCCATGCCGGAGCTCGGCACCTCGGCCGGCTTCGTGTTCTACCTCAAGGACAACGCCGGCCTCGGCCACGAGGCCCTGGTCCAGGCGCGCGACCGGTTCCTGGGCGCGGCGGCGCAAAGCCCGCTGTTGGTCAACGTGAGGCCGAACGGGCAGGACGATACGCCGCAGTTCGCGATCGACATCGACAAGGCCAAGGCAGGCGCGCTGGGTGTCTCGATCGCCGACATCAACGCCACCCTCGCGGCGGCCTGGGGCGGCCAGTACATCGACGACTTCGTCGATCGCGGCCGTGTCAAGCGCGTCTACCTGCAGGCCGATGCCCGCTTCCGCATGGTGCCGGAGGATTTCCTGCGTTGGTCGGTACGCAACCGCGAGGGCCAGATGGTGCCGTTCTCTTCCTTCGGCAGCTCGCACTGGGACTACGGCTCGCCCCGTCTCGAGCGCTACAACGGCGTTCCGGCGCTGGAGATCAACGGCGAGGGCGCGCCGGGGGTGAGCTCGGGCGATGCGATGGCGGAAGTCGAGCGGCTGGTGGCGCAGCTTCCGGCCGGCATCGGCCTCGACTGGACGGGCCTCTCCTACCAGGAGCGGCAGGCCGGGGCGCAGACGCCCTTGCTGTATTCGCTGTCGCTGCTGATCGTGTTCCTGTGCCTTGCCGCGTTGTACGAAAGCTGGATCATCCCGACGTCGGTGATGCTGGTCGCGCCCCTGGGCATCCTCGGCACCGTCCTTGGCGCCTGGCTGACCGGCATGGAACGCGACGTCTACTTCCAGGTCGCGATGCTGACCACGGTGGGCCTCACCAGCAAGAACGCAATCCTGATCGTCGAGTTCGCCAAGGAGAACCTGGAGCGCGGCATGGGCCTGGTGGAGGCGACCATGGGCGCGGTGCGCGACCGCCTGCGTCCGATCCTGATGACGTCGCTGGCCTTCGGCCTCGGCGTGCTGCCGCTGGCGATCTCGTCCGGCGCCGGTTCCGGCGCCCAGAACGCCATCGGCAGCGGCGTGCTGGGCGGGATGATCCTCGGCACGCTCCTGGGCGTCTTCTTCATCCCGCTGTTCTTCGTGGTGGTCCAGAAGATGTTCGGCGGTCGCAGGCGGGCTGCGGCGGGCGCCATTGGCCCAGGTGACGCGGGGCAGGGTGCCCAGCCGGCGACGCCTGCGGCGTTGGCAGGTGCGGGTGCAGGTGGCTCCGATGCGTGAGGTC
>JAEZQX010000437.1 GCA_023441105.1 Pseudomonadota bacterium
CGCGTGGCGCGCATAGTGGCGCAGCACGCCGGCCGTGGCGAACAGCACCTGCACGGTGCGGCCGTCGAGCCGGACCACGGTGCCGAGCCCGAGTTCGGGTTCGGCATTGGAGATCCAGCGTTGTCCGGGAACGAAAGCCATGGGCAGGAGGACGGAAGCGGGCGTGGATTATCCCGCTTCCACGGCATGGCGGAAACCTCGATGGACCCGTGCCGCGTCGCAGGCGCAGGCGGCGTTCTTCGCGCAGCGAGATGCCGCAAGCGCTCCCCATCCCCCTGCCGGGCAGCTTCCCCCGCACGCGGGGGAAGCGACGGCTGCCGTCCGTGGTGATGGTCAGGCGGCGCGAAGTCTTGCTGTCCTCCCCGCGAAGCGGGGGGAGGTGCAGAAGGCACATGGGGGCGAGGGACTTAAGTTCCGATCGACGGATGCATAAGCATCGCGGCTGAAGCCGCTCCCACAGAGTGCCTGACAACACGTTGGGCGGTTATGTGGGAGGGACTTCAGTCCCGATCGACGGATGCATAAGCATCGCGGCTGAAGCCGCTCCCACAGAGTGCCTGACAACATGCTGGGCGGTTATGTGGGGGGGACTTCAGTCCCGATCGACGGGTGCAGGAGCATCGCGGCTGAAGCCGCTCCCACAGAGTGCCTGACAACATGCTGGGCGGTTATGTGGGGGGACTTTCAGTCCCGATCGACCGATGCAGAAGCATCGCGGCTGAAGCCGCTCCCACAGAGTGCCTGACAACACGTTGGGCGGTTATGTGGGAGGGACTTCAGTCCCGATCGACGGGTGCAGGAGCATCGCGGCTGAAGCCGCTCCCACAGAGTGCCTGACAACACGTTGGGCCGTCATGTGGGCTCTTCGCGCGGAGCCATACCCCTCCAGTTCACTCGGCAGGTGGGTGTCGGAACCCGGCCCAGCGGTTTCGCCCGCCACCCGGTTGATTCACTGCCCCTCGGGCAGTTCGAACCCGTCGGCAAACACCGTGTCGTCCGGTGCGGCACCGTCGGCATAGGCGACGAAAACGCCGGAGCCCCACTCGACCTGGTTGTCGCCTTCCGGATGCAGTCCGGCAACGAATGCCACGTCACCCTGGTCGTTGACGGTGGGCGCGCCGCTGAAGACCGGACTGCTGTCGTGCTGGCCGATCTGGCCTGCACCCTGGTCGGTCGCGACCACGTCGCCGTTGCCGGCGATGCGCACCAGCGACGTGCCATCGCCGGCATAGACCGCCTGGCCATCGACGTCGCTGGCGCGGAAAACCACCAGCCCATCGTCGTTCACGTCGGGCGCGAAGCTGTCGATGGCGCGGATGGTACCCGCGGCATCGACGCGGGCGATTTCGGTTGCTTCGTAGCCCCCCGCGACGGGCGTGAAGCGGTAGACCGCGCGCGCATTGCCATCGGCCAGCTTGACCACCACGGCAACGGTGCCGCCGTCGCTGAGACCGAGTCCGTTGTCGAACGTCGCGAACGGCGACGCGGGATCGCTTGCCGCGTCCGCCACCACGCGCTCGCTGCCGCCGCCCGCTTCGAACAGGCGGATCTCGTTGTGGTCGTAGTCGCTGGTGCTGACCTTCACCGCGATGCGGCCGCTGGCGTCGGTCGCCGGGGAGTAGATGTAGGCATAGGGGCTGCCGGCATCGACGTCCGTGTCCACCGCGTACAGCGTGCCGGCGCCGCCGATCACCGCCGCAATGCCGTAGCCGAAACCCATGCGGCCCTTGAAGCCGATGGTGCCCTCGTCGGTGATGTCGGGGTTGGCGAGCGAGGAGGGCGTCAGCGGAAGCATCGATACCGGCGCCGACGCGCCTGCCACCGCATCGTAGCGTCGCAGCGTGTAGGTGCCGCCGTCGACGCTGGTGTAGTAGGCGACGTCGCCGCCCGCATTGATGGAGGGGCGGTCCGAAATGATCATCGTCGCCTCGGGATCGCTGCTGCCCGTCTCGTGGATGGCGACGAAGCCTCCCGCCCCGTGCCCGCCGACCCACAGGCCCGCGCCGGTGCGCAGCAGGTCGCCGCCGATCGGCACCACGCCCGCGGTGAAGGCGACCTGTTCGTTGTCGTTGATGGCCGCGGTGATGCTGTTGAAGGAGGTGCCCGGCGGCACGTTCCAGCCGTTGTCGTTGACGATCAGGTTGCTGCGGGCCTGCAGCTCGATCACGGGGTAGTCAGGGACCGCCGCGTGCGCGACGGATGCGCAGAGGAGGGCGGCGAGGGTGGCGCTGGCGAGTTTGGTTCGGGTCATCAGTCTCTTGCCTGGAGTGCATGGCGCCGCGCTGCGGATCGCACGCGCGGCGCCCTGGAAAGGAGCGGCAGGCCGCTCCGGCGAGAAGGCGCGGGGCACGCGCCGTGCCGGCGATGCCGGCGGCAGGGCCGCAGCGGGGTGGTCCGTCCGCCGCGGGTCCGCTGCGGTGCTACCAGATGCGCACCTGGTTGGCGGCGCTGCGCACCATCGGGTCGCCGGCCTTGCAGTCGAACGCCTCGGCGAAGGCCGGCATGTTCGAGGGGGCGCCGATCGCGCGGAACATCGCCGGTGCGTGGGGGTCGGTGTTGAGCCGCAGCTTCAGCTCGTCGGGAAGGAAATTGCGGCGCCACACCGTGGCCCAGTTGAGGAAGAAGCGCTGGTCCTGAGTGAAGCCGTCGATCTTGCGCTTGGCCTCCGCCGGATTCTTCGCCAGCGCGATCTGCAGGGCATCGTAGGCGGTGGCGAGGCCGCCGAGGTCGGCGATGTTCTCTCCCAGCGTAAGCTTGCCCTTGACGTGCAGGTCGTCGATCGCGACGTAGTCATCGAACTGCCGCACCAGCTTGTCGGTGCGGGCTTCGAACGCCTTGCGGTCGGCGTCCGTCCACCAGTTGGCGTAGTTGCCCCGGGCATCGAACTGGCTGCCCTGGTCGTCGTAGCCATGGCTCATCTCGTGCCCGATGACCGCGCCGATGCCGCCGTAGTTGAGCGCGTCATCGGCCTTGGCGTCGAAGAACGGCGGCTGCAGGATGGCTGCCGGGAACACGATCTCGTTCATCGTCGGGTTGTAGTAGGCATTGACCGTCTGCGGCGTCATGTGCCACTCGAGGCGGTCCACCGGCTTGCCGATCTTGCCGATCATGTAGTCGTAGTTGAATTGCTGCGCGGCAGCCATGTTGCCGAAGAAGTCGCCCGGCTCGAGCGTCAGGCCGCTCCAGTCGCGCCACTTGTCGGGATAGCCGATCTTGGGCGTGAACGCATTCCACTTCGCGATCGCCTTCTGCCTGGTCTCCGGGCCCATCCAGTCCAGCTTCTCGATGCGCGCCTTGAGCGCGGCGCGCAGGTTGTCGACCAGTTCCTGTGCGCGCTGCTTCGCATGCGGGCTGAAGGTACGGGCGACGTAGAGCTCGCCGAGCGCCATGCCGAGTTCGTCGTTGGTCGCTTCCAGCACCTGCTTCCAGCGCGGCTTCTGCTCCTTCTGCCCGCGCAGGGTGCGGCCGTAGAAATCGAAGTGTTCGTCGACGAACGCCTTCGAGAGGTACGGCGCGGCTTCATCGACGGTGTGGAAGCGCAGGTAGGCTTTCCACTGCTCGAGCGGGGCGGAGGCGAGCATGGCGTCGAGTTCGGCGAAGAACTTCGGCTGCGACAGGGAGAAGCCCGTCGTGACGTCGGCGTCCTGCGCGTCGAAGAAGGCCGGCCAGTCGAAATGCGGGGTCGCCTTGGCGGCCTCGGCGAGGCTGACGAAGTGGTACTGGTTCGCCGGGTTGCGCAGTTCGATGCGGCCGAGCGAGGCGCGCGCGAGGCGCGTTTCGAACGCCATCACCTGGGCCGCCTGCGTGGCAGCCGCTTCCGCCGGTACGCCGACCAGCTGCAGGGTGCGCGCGACATGCTGCTCGTAGGCCTTTCGCTTGGCGAGGAAGTCCGGCGTGTCTTGCAGGTAGTAGTCGCGTTCGGGCAGGCCGAGGCCGCCCTGCGCCGCGTAGGCGATGGTCATCGCCGAGTTCTTGTAGTCGGCGCGGCCGTAAAAGCGGAACGGGATGCCGTTGCCGCGCGCGAAGCCCTCGCGCACGAATGCGGCGATGGCCTCCGGCGAGGACAGCGCGTCGATCTTCGCCAGTTCGGGATCGATCGGCGCGTGGCCGGCCTTCTCGATGGCCGCGGTGTCCATCCCGGCCCCGTAGAGGAGGCCGATCTTGCGTTCGATCGATCCGGCTTCGGCGGACGCACCGCTGGCGGCGGCCGCCTCCACCAGCTCGCGCTGCGTCGCGAGGCTCGCCTCGTCGAGCTGTTCGAAGGTGCCCCAGGTGCTGCGGTCGGACGGCACCGGGTTGGCTGCCAGCCACTTCGCGTTGACGTAGGCGTTGAAGTCGGTGCAGGCATCGACCTTCGCGTCGATGTCGGACGGCTGGAACGCGCCGAGGGACGCGGCTGCCGCGCCGGTGGAAACAACCAGTCCGATGGCCAGTGCCAGCGGACGGAAACGGAATGGAGTCATGGATTCACCTGCGGATGAGGGGTCGATCGTGCCCGGAAGGGACGATGCCTGCGCCGTGCCGCGGTATCCATCGTCCCGGGGAAGCGGGGGGGGGGGGGGGGGGGGCGCGGGCGCGCGCCCGCCCGGGGCGCGG
>JAEZQX010000464.1 GCA_023441105.1 Pseudomonadota bacterium
TGCGGCGGCAGCGAAAGCGGGATCAGCCGGCAGGCGGTCTGGACGGCGATCTCGGCGGCGATCTCTCCGGCGTTGTAGCCGCCCATGCCGTCGGCGACCACGAACAGCCCCGACTGCGCCACCGACTGCCAGCGGTCCTCGTTGTGAGCCCGCACCGGACCCGACTCCGACACCGCCGCATGGAGCAGCCGGACGTCGCCAGCCGCCGCTGCCAGGCGGCGGCGAACGGCCGGCACCGGGGCAAAATGCGGCGCAGCCAGGCTTGCGGCCTGGCTGTGAGGGCGGAATGAGGACATGGAGCCGAATCTAACGGCGCCATGCAAAACGGGGGAGGAACTTGTTCATGAACGGCCTGCGCCTCCGGTCAGGCGGCGCGGGTCGTAGGGGGCTGTGCGGAAGCTAGAGGACCGACTTGACCAGCCGGCCCATCTCCGACGGATCCTTGGTGGTCTTGATGCCGCAGGCCTCCATGATCTCGAGCTTGGCCTGCGCGGTGTCGGCACCGCCCGAGATCAGCGCGCCGGCATGGCCCATGCGCTTGCCGGGAGGCGCGGTGACGCCGGCGATGAAGCCGACCACCGGCTTCTTCATGTTGTCCTTGATCCAGCGGGCCGCGTTGACCTCGTCGGGTCCGCCGATCTCGCCGATCATGATCACCGCCTCGGTATCCGGATCGTCGTTGAACAGCTTCATCACATCGATGTGCTTCAAGCCGTTGATCGGATCGCCGCCGATGCCGATGGCGCTGGACTGACCCATGCCCAGCTCCGTCACCTGCGCCACCGCTTCATAGGTGAGCGTGCCCGAGCGGGAGACGACGCCGATACGGCCGCGGCGGTGGATGTGACCGGGCATGATGCCGATCTTGATCTCGTCGGGCGTGATCAGGCCCGGGCAGTTCGGTCCGAGCAGCAGCGTCTTCTTGCCGCTCTTGCGCATCCGGTCGCGCACCACCATCATGTCGCGCACCGGAATCCCTTCGGTGATGCAGATCACCAGCTCGAGATCCGCCTCGACCGCTTCCCAGATGGCGGCCGCGGCACCGGCGGGCGGCACGTAGATCACCGACACGGTGGCCCCGGTGGCTTGCTTGGCCTCCTTGACCGTGGCGTGGATGGGGATGCCTTCGAAATCCTCGCCCGCCCGTTTCGGGTTGACCCCGGCAACGAAGCAGTTGCGGCCGTTGGCGTACTCACGGCACATCCGCGTGTGGAACTGGCCGGTCTTGCCGGTGATCCCCTGCGTGATGACCTTGGTGTCCTTGTTGATCAGGATCGACATTCGCTTGTCCTTATCGAGCGGCGGCCACGACCTTCTTGGCCGCTTCGCCCATGGTGTCGGCCGAAATGATCGGCAGGCCCGAATCCGCCAGCATCTTCTTGCCGAGCTCCTCGTTGGTTCCCTTCATCCGCACCACCAGCGGCACCTTCAGGCTGACCGCCTTGCTCGCCGCGATCACGCCTTCGGCGATGGTGTCGCAACGCATGATGCCGCCGAAGATGTTGACCAGGATCGCCTTGAGGCCCGGATTGCGCAGCATCAGCTTGAACGCCTCGGTGACCTTCTCGGCGGTGGCACCGCCGCCGACATCTAGGAAGTTGGCCGGCTCGCCGCCGAACAGCTTGATGGTGTCCATGGTGGCCATCGCCAGGCCGGCGCCGTTCACCAGGCAACCGATATTGCCGTCGAGCTGGATGTAGGCGAGATCGAACTTCGACGCTTCGATCTCGGCAGGATCTTCCTCGTCGAGATCGCGCATCTCGACGATGTCGGAATGGCGAAAGAGCGCATTGGCGTCGAAGTTCATCTTCGCGTCCAGCGCGATCACGTCACCCGACTTGGTGAGGATCAGCGGATTGATCTCCGACAGCGAAGCGTCGGTCTCGAAGAATGCCTTGTAGAGCCCCTGCAGCACGCCACGCGCTTGCGACAGGCTCTTGGCCGGAATGCCGATCTTGCGCGCCAGGTCATCGGCTTCCGCATCGGTCAGGCCGGCTTCCACGTCGCAGAACACCTTGTGCAGCTTCTCCGGCGTGTGGGCGGCGACCTCCTCGATGTCCATGCCGCCCTCGCTCGATGCCATCACGCAGATCTTCTGCGACTGCCGGTCGAGGACGACACCGACATAGAGTTCCTTGGCGATGTCGGCACCGTCCTCGATGAAGAGGCGCCTGACCGTCTGGCCGTCGGGACCCGTTTGATGCGTGACCAGCTGCATGCCGAGGATCTCGGAAGCCAGCTTCCTGACCTCGTCGACCGACTTGGCCAGCTTCACGCCACCGCCCTTGCCGCGACCGCCGGCGTGGATTTGCGCCTTGACGACCCACACCGGTCCGCCGAGTTGCTCGGCAGCCTTGACGGCTTCGTCGACGCTGAAGGCAGGGATGCCTCGCGGTACGGGCACGCCGTATCGCTTGAGGATCTCTTTGCCCTGGTATTCGTGGATTTTCATGTGGTCTCTCGGGTTCGCCCTGCAACGCCGACAGACAGGATAGGTCCGGGCGCAGCAGCCGGCGCGGGCATAGTAGCACAGGCATGAGGCTTATGCTGCGGAGCAGCAAGCGCTCTTTACCGCGTCGCCAGGCCTTGCGACCGCAGACAAGCGAGCGATGCAGGAACGTGCACATCAACCAGCGCAATGCCGGTTGCTCACCGCTCAGGCGTCGTCGAAATCCGCGTTGCCGGCGCGTTTGAGGACCCATGAAACCGTCGCGGCATCGAAGCCCCGCGCCAGCAGGAAGCGATGCTGTCTGGCCCGCTCCTTCAGGTCCTGCGGCGGCGTGCCGAAGCGCCGTCGCCAGACATCCAGCGCACGCTCGCGCTCATTGGCCCTCAGCGGCTCCAGTGCCTCGGCGGCGACGTCCGGATTCACTCCCTGTTGCGCCAGGGTTCTCGCCAGGCTGGCGACCCCGTAGCGGCCGCCCTTGCCTTGGGCAAGGACTTCCGCATAGCGCCGGTCCGACAGCAACCGCTTCGCCTCCAGGTCATCCAGCACCGCATCCAACTCGGCGGCATTCACCTCCGGTGCCAGCAACTTGCGGCGCAGCTCCGCGCGGCTGTACTCCCGCCGCGCAAGGTATCGCAGCGCCCTTCCCTTGAGGCTGATGGTGGGACGCGGTCGCCTGCGGGCTTCCGCGACTTGCTGCAGGCTGGACGGAGCTGGTTCAGGCGGCATGACGTTGCTGCTTCACGAACGCGCCGGCCGACCGTCGCCGGCGTTCACGGGGTATGGCAACGGCCAGGACGCTGCACCACTTGGCAGGCGTGCGCTCGCGGCAGCCCGATGTCAGGCGGCCTTGTCGCCCTTCTCGCCCTTTTCCCGGCCGCCTTCGATGACCTTCAAGCCTCGGGTGGCGACCCCGAACGATTCGCGAACCCGATTTTCGATCTCCAGCGCCAACTCCGGCTTCTCGCGCAGGAACTCGCGCGCGTTGTCCTTGCCCTGCCCGATGCGCTCGCCGTTGTAGCTGTACCAGGCGCCGCTCTTCTCGACGATGCTGGCCGAAGCCCCGAGATCCAGGATCTCCCCAAGGCGCGACGTGCCCTCGCCGTAGAGGATGTCGAACTCGGCGTTCTTGAACGGCGGCGCCACCTTGTTCTTGACGACCTTGACCCTCGTCTCGTTGCCGATGACCTCGTCGCCTTTCTTGATGGAGCCGGTACGACGGATGTCCAACCGGACGGAGGCATAGAACTTCAGCGCGTTGCCGCCGGTGGTGGTTTCCGGGTTGCCGAACATGACGCCGATCTTCATCCGGATCTGGTTGATGAAGATGACCAGCGTGTTGGTACGCTGGATGGTGCCGGTGAGCTTGCGCAGCGCCTGGCTCATCAACCGCGCCTGCAGGCCGGGCAGCGAATCTCCCATCTCACCCTCGATCTCGGCCCGCGGCGTCAAGGCGGCGACCGAGTCGATGACGACCAGATCCACCGACCCGGAGCGAACCAGGGCATCGCAGATCTCCAGCGCCTGCTCTCCCGTGTCCGGCTGCGAGATCAGCAAGTCCTGCAGGCTCACGCCCAGCTTGGCCGCGTAGCCGGTATCGAGCGCATGCTCGGCATCGATGAAGGCGCAGGTGCCGCCGAGCTTCTGCATCTCCGCGATCACCTGCAGCGTGAGGGTGGTCTTGCCGGACGACTCCGGCCCGTAGATTTCCACCACCCGGCCGCGGGGCAAGCCGCCGATGCCCAGGGCGATGTCCAGGCCGAGCGAACCGGTGGAGACGACATCGATGTCCTTGGCAACCTCGCCGTCGGCGAGGCGCATGACCGACCCCTTGCCGAACTGCTTCTCGATCTGCGCCAGGGCGGCGCTCAATGCCTTGGCCTTCTCGCTGCGTGCTTTGGTGTCGTCCATGTGATCTTTCCCTTGCGCTTGATGCTGTCGTTGATGTGACATCCGGGAGCCATTATTCCACGGAAGTACTGTATAAACAACCAGCCAATTGGTCTAAGCCAACGGTGGCGGGCGAGTCGTTGCGATCGGGCCGCGCGGGTGGCCTGCGTCAGCCCGTCGGCGGCTGCTCCTGCAGTCGCTGCCGCAGCAGCCGCAACGCCTGCCGCAGGGACCAGGCTGCCGACTGGCGCCGCACGGCGCTGCGGTCGCCGGCGAAATGCCGCTGCTCGCAGACGATGAGGGTGTCGGGACCGCCGCCGGGCAGCGCCAGCCCCCAGCCGAAGCAGACCGTGCCCACCGGCTTGCCATCCACCGCCCCGCCCGGCCCGGCGATGCCGGTCACCGCCAGCGACAGCGCCGCCGGCGAATGCTTGAGCGCGCCCGCCGCCATTTCCCAGGCGACCCGTTCGCTGACGGCGCCATGGGCTTCCAGGGTGGAGATCCGCACGCCGAGCAGGTCGATCTTCGACTCGTTGGAGTAGGTCACGAAGCCGCGCTCGAACCAGTTGCTCGAACCTGCCGTCTCGGTCAGGGCGCGCGCGAGCAGGCCGCCGGTACAGGATTCGGCCGTCGCCAACAGCGCCCCCAGACGCTGCATCTCCTGGCCGAGCTCGGTGGCCAGGGCAACCAGGACGGCGTCGTCGACGTCGGGGCTTGTCGTCATCAAGAGGCCTCTGCGGTCAGGTCAGCCGCTGCCAGAAGGCGATCACCAGCACCGTGTAGGCACCGGCCAGCAGGTCGTCGGCCATGACGCCGACGGGTGTCTTCCACAGCCGGTCCACCTGGCGTATCGGCGGCGGCTTGAGGATGTCGAAGGCGCGGAAGAGCAGGAACGCAACCAGTTGCGACGCGAACGTCTGCGGCACCAGCAGCAGCACCAGCCAGAAGGCGACGATCTCGTCCCAGACGATGGCGCCATGATCCGGCACGCCGAGGTCGCGGCCGACCCGGGCAACCGCCCAGACGCCGATGGCCAGGCCGGCCGCGCACAGCAGCAGCAGGCCCATGTCGCCCACCACGGCGTGCAGCAACGCGAAGCTCGCCCAGCCGAACACGGTGCCGACGGTGCCGGGGGCGGTGGCCGACAGGCCGCTGCCGAAGCCCAGGGCGATCCAGCGGGAAAGGCGCGGCTTCATGAAGTCGAACGTCGGCCTGGGCGGCTTGCCGTCGGCGCGGACGAGATCGGTGACGTCTTCTGCTTCGCTGTTCATCCGCTGAAATGGTCGAATCCGGTTCCTTCCAGGGGCACGGCCAGGCCATTGCCACCACTCAGGAGGATACCGCGTCCGGCCCGCAGCCGGCCGATCATCCGCGCCTGCGGGCACCGTGCCGCGATCGCATCGCGCGCCTGCGCCGGCGCGGTGAACAGGAGCTCGTAGTCGTCACCGCCGCGCAGCGCGAAGCCGAGTGCCTGGTCGTGCGGCAGGCTGGCCAGGCAAGGGTCGAGCGGAATGTCGCCCGATCGCAGTTCAGCAGCCAGCCCCGCCCCACCGGCCGACGCCTCCAGCACGTGGCGCAGGTCGCCGGCCAGTCCGTCGGAGAGATCGATCGCGGCATGCGCCAGGCCGCGCAGCGAGCGGCCGAGCGCCAGCCGCGGCTGCGGCCAGTCCAGCCGGCGGGCAGCCTGGGGGTCGAGGTCCGCGCCGCCTCGCTGTGCCTCCAGCAC
>JAEZQX010000481.1 GCA_023441105.1 Pseudomonadota bacterium
CGTCAGTGAGACCGCCAGCAGGAGGACCGGTGCCGGCGTCAACTGGCGATACCGCGCAGGGTATGCGCCAGTGCCTCGACGATCTCGACCTCCACCATCCGACCGATCGAATCCGGCGCACCCGGAAAGTTCACCACGCGATTGTTGGCGGTGCGGCCGGCCAGTTCCGCCGCATTGCGGCGCGAGGCGCCTTCCACCAGCACGTGCTGCCGGGTGCCGACCATCGCTTCGCTGATCGCCTTCGCCTGCGCCTGGATCAGGGCCTGCAGCCGTCGCAGCCGCTCGAGCTTGACGGCTTCCGGCGTCTCGTCCGGCAGGCTGGCCGCGGGCGTACCGGGCCGGGCGCTGTAGACGAAGGAGTAGGAATCGTCGAAGCCGACTTCCTCGACCAGTCGCAGCGTCCGCGCGAAGTCCTCTTCGGTTTCGCCGGGGAAGCCGACGATGAAGTCGGACGAGATGCTGATCGACGGCGCGGCCTGGCGCAGGCGGCGGATGATCGAGCGGTATTCCATGGCGGTGTAGCCGCGCTTCATCGCCATCAGGATCCGGTCGGATCCCGCCTGCACCGGCAGGTGCACGTGCGAGGCAAGCTTCGGCAGCCGCGCGTGTGCCGCGACCAGGCGATCCGAGAATTCGCGCGGATGCGAGGTGGTATAGCGGATGCGTTCGATGCCCGGGATCTCGTGCACGTACTCCAGCAGCAGCGCGAAGTCCGCCGGGGCATCGAAGCCGTCGACCTTGCCGAGGTAGGCATTGACGTTCTGGCCAAGCAGCGTCACCTCGCGCACACCCTGGTCGGCGAGCCGGACGATCTCGATCAGCACGTCGTCGAACGGTCGCGAGACTTCCTCGCCGCGGGTATAGGGCACGACGCAGAAACTGCAGTACTTGCTGCAGCCTTCCATGATCGACACGAAGGCGCTCACGCCCTCGCGCCGCGGCGGCGGCAGGGCATCGAACTTTTCGATCTCCGGAAACGAGATGTCGACCTGCGCCCGGCCGGTCTCGCGTCGCCGGCCGATCAGCGCCGGCAGGCGATGCAGCGTCTGCGGGCCGAACACCACGTCGACATAGGGTGCGCGGGCCACGATGGCAGCGCCTTCCTGGCTGGCGACGCAACCGCCGACGCCGATGATCATGTCGGGCCGCTCGCGCTTGAGTGCCTTGAAGCGGCCGAGATCGGAGAAGACCTTCTCCTGCGCCTTCTCGCGGACCGAGCAGGTGTTGAACAGGACGATGTCGGCTTCGGCCGGATCGTCGGTGAGCGTGGTCTCCTCCTCGCCCGCCAGCAGGTCCCTCATCCGGCTGCTGTCGTACTCGTTCATCTGGCAGCCGAAGGTGCGCAGGTACAGCTTGCGTGTCATCGCCTTCCTCGTGGTCAGCCGGACTTCCTGGCGCGCGCGCGGAGACTCTTCACCTCCGCCTCGTCCAGGATCCAGACGGTGACGATCTCGCCCAGGCTGCCGGTGGTATAGGCGACCACCGAAGTCACGTCCTTGACCGCGGCCGGGACGACCAGCATGTTGTCGCGGTTGAAGATGCGCACGCCCGGGCCGAGGGTGACTTTGCGGCCGTCGAGCTCGGCCTCGGGAAAGACGCCGAGCTTGAGCCGCGCGAGCTTCGCCGCCTCCGGTATCGGCCGCGTCTGGGTCTGGATCTGGATCTGGGCCCGGGCCGGGGCGCTACCCAGCGCCACCACCGCCGTCAGCGCGAGTGCGCCCAGTGCCTGGATGCCCAGGCGCAAGGCCCGACGGGCGGCGGGGGAGAACTTCGGGTGTCGGATGATCGTCGCCATGGCAAAACCTGAAGGATCGAGGCCGGATCGGCCGGAAAGCGCTGCGGGGCGCTCTGCGGCAATGGGATGTCCTGCACCGGCAATTATCTGCCCCTGGCCGACGGACGCGGGCGCCGGGTGACGGCTGGTCGGCCGGCCGGCAGGGAAGGGCGGAATTGTATCGTCAGGGCGACGCCGGCCGCTGGCTGTAGGATAGGGGCGTCGAGCGTAGCGACCGGATAGTGCGAGACGCGACAAACCGACTGAATCCGCCTCCCATGAACGTTCGATATCCATGGTCCGCGCCGACCGACCGGCGCCGCGCTCTGCTGTTTGCCTGCCTCGTCCTCCTCCTCGGCCTCGTGAACGTCGTCTGGCGGCTGGGTACCCTGGGTGACTGGTGGTTCGAGGACGATCCCCTTCTCTACGCCGGTATCAGGAAGGTCGCCGCGCCCTGGCTGTTCTTCTACGACGTGGCGGCCAACCGGCTGGCGACCACCGGTCCCAACGAGCTCGCCCCGATGCTGCTGAGCTCGATGTGGCTCGACCTCTGGCTTGCGCCGCGCTCGACCGCCTGGGCCTACGCGCACAGCGGCCTGGTGTACGTGGCTACTTCGGTCGCCTTCTACTTCGCGATGCTGCGGCTCCTGCGCGAGGGCTGGCTGGCGCTGGCGACCACCATCGCCTGGATGCTGCTGCCGTCGACCAGTGTGCTGGTGGAGTTCATCTCGACGCGACACTACCTGATCGGGATGTTCTGGGCGCTGCTGGCGGCGATGGCGGTGGACGATGCCTTGCGGGCGCGCCCGGGACCCCGGGGATGGGTGCTGCTGCGGGTGGCCGTCTTCATCTGGCTGTCGATCATCTCGAAGGAGTTCTTTCCGCCGGCGGTCCTGACCCTGACCTTCCTCTGGTTCGCCTGGCAGAGGGATTGGCGCGGCGCCGCCATACCGGTTGCGCTCGGCGCGCTCTATGCGATCTACCGCATCGTGATGACCGAGCCGTCGCTCGTCTACTACGGCAATTCGCTGATGTCCCTGAGCCAGGTCGTGAAGCTGATCCTGCGGCTGCCCTACATGACCTACGGAGGGTGGATCGGCTATGCCGCGCTGGCGCTGACGGTGGTGTTACTGCGGCGCCAGCTGCGGGCGGACCGCAGCATCCTGCCCGTGGTCGCCATCGGCGGCGCGACCCTGGCCGTGTCGCTGCTGGTCATCTATCCGGTCGGCAACCCGGTTGCCAATTCATGGAACACGTTGGGCACCTGGTACCGCACGCCCTGCGTCATCAATACGCTGCTGCTCGTCGCCTTCGCCTACGCGGTCGGCAACCTGCAGCGGGCGCGGGCGAGGATCGGGCTGATGGCGCTGCTGTTGCTCGCGGTCCTCCACGGGTCGTACCGGACCGCCGAGCAGTGGAATCTGATGAAGGCCGAGCAGGTGGCCGAGGCGCAGTTCATCTTCGACAACCCGGACAAGACGCTGCTTTCGCAAGTCCGTGCCGTGTGGTTCCTGCGCGGGGTGGCCGCGCTGTTTCCCGAGCGCGAGCTGGGCGCCTTCGTGTGCCGCTGGGATCGACCGCTTACCGAAGCCTACCGGGAGCTCCTGCAATCGTCGCGTCCATTCTGGGTCTATGAAGGCGGGAAGATGCGCCCGGGCGATCCGGCGCTGCTCCAGCGGCTGCTGGCGGAAATGCGCTGAAGCCGTCCTTCTGCCGCGCAGGCTCCTAGGCTGCTACTTGCTGCCGCGGCCGGCGGCTGCAGCCGGCAGGTGCGCGGCGTAATAGGCGAGCGTGGCCGCATCCTCCGCCGACAGGCCGCTCATGGGCTCGAGCATCGCGCGCGTGTAGCCGAGGCGCGTGCGGGTGCGATAGCCCTCCAGGCTGTCCCGCAGGTACTCCTCACGCTGTCCGGCCACGCGCGGCACCTGCTGGCCGCCGCTCAGGTCCTCGCCGTGGCAGAACAGGCATTTCTGCTGCTCCGCCAGCGCGCGAGCCCGGCTCATCCGCGCGTCGTCGAGTGGCTCGGTCGGCGCCGCCGCCGGCAACGGCGGCAGGGTGCCGATGAAATCCGAGAAGCCGCGCAGGTCGTCGTCCTTCAGCGTCTTGGCGACCGCGGTCATCGCCTGGTTGTCGCGCCGTCCCTCGCGAAACAGGAACAGCTGCGTCACGGCATAGTACGAATGCTGTCCGGCGAGGTGCGGCGTGCCGGGGATCCCGCTCTTGCCGTCGGGACCGTGGCAGCTGGCGCACTCCGCGGCGAAGCGCTTGGCGTAGTCGGCCGTGCCACCGGTCCTCGCCTGCGCCATGGCGGCCGAGGTCGAGGCCAGCGACACCAGCGTCGTCAGCACGGCTGCGGAGTGGGACAGCCTCCTCATTTGCCGCTGTAGCTGATCCGGTAGATGGCGCCGGCGTGGTCGTCGCTGACCAGCATGGAGCCGTCCTTCAAGACCAGGAAGTCGACGGGCCGGCCGAGATAGTTGTTGTTCTCGACGAATCCGGTCATGAACGGCTCGACCTTGGCGCCGCCCTTACCGTCGGGTATGGCGACCGAGACATCGGCGTACTTGACGGTGCGGTTCCAGGGGCCATGGCGCGCGATGAAGATCGCGTTCTGGTACTTGGCCGGGAACATCTTGCCCTGGTAGAAGGTCATGCCCAGCGAGCCGGCATGCGGCCCGAGCAAGGCGGCCGGCTTGCGGTAGTCGCTGCAGGACTTGCCCCAGCCGAATTCCGGATCCGGGATGTTGCCCTGGTGGCAGTACGGGTAGCCGAAGTGCTGATTCGGGCCCGACACGAAATTGAGCTCGTCGTTCGGGATCTCCTCGCTCATCCAGTCGCGGCCATTGTCGGTGAACCACAGGTCGCCGGTCTTGGGATGGAAGTCGAAGCCCACCGTGTTGCGCACGCCGGAAGCGACGGTCTCGATGCCCGATCCGTCCAGGTTCATGCGGTAGATCTTCGCGTATTCGCCCGGGTCGCAGATGTTGCACGGTGCGCCGATCGGGTAGTACAGCTTGTCGTTGCGGATGCGCAGGTACTTCCAGCTGTGGTCCTCGCCGCCGGGCAGCTTGTCGTAGATGACCTTGGGTTCACCCGGCTTGTCGAGCCTGTCCTCGATGCCGTCGAACCGCATGATCTGCTTGTGGGTGGCCACGAACAGGGTGCCCTTGTGGAAGGCGATGCCAGCTGCCATCGGCATGTTGTCGATGATGACCTTGGCTTCGCGCTTGCCCTTCTCCGCCTTCTCCGGGATCACGTAGACCTTGTTGCCGACGAACAGCGTGCTGACGAAGACGTTGCCCTTCTCGCCCTGGCGCAGCTCCCGCGCGTCGAGCACGCCGGACGCCCAGGTCTCGACCTTGAAGCCGGGGGGGAGCTTGAATTTCGACGTCGGCAGCTTGTCGGCGGCCGTGGGAATCGGGAAGGCCGGTACCGGCGCCATGCGCATGGCGTTCTCGTTCTTGGCGGGGCGTCCCTTGGCCCAACCCGGTTCTTCCTTTTGTTGAGCGTGTGCCGTCGTGACGAGGCACGCCAGTGCTGCCGCGATGGCAAGCTCCCTGCCGATCTGTCGCATCGTGTTTGTCTCCTGGCTGGTTCCACGGCTCGCGTCGGCCGCTCCCGAGTTTGAATCAACGATGAGCCCAAGGCAAGGCACAAACGAAAGAACCGGCGCCCCGGCCGGTTCAAACGGAGAATCGGCGCGCGCGTCGGTACAAACGAAGAACCGGCGCGTGCGCCGATACAAACAAAGAACCGGCGCGTGGGCCGGTACCAACAAAGAACCGGCCGTGGGCCGGTTCGGGGATGCTGCCTGGTCTGGACTGTCTGCCCGCTACACGGGGGCGACCGGAGGTGGGATGGTAGAGAAGGGTGGACTTGAACCACCGACCTCACGATTATGAGTCGTGCGCTCTAACCAGCTGAGCTACATCTCCACGCGTGACCTGTCGCGCGAACCGGAAGCCTGGCGCAGAAATGAGCCAGAGCCGCCCCGGTAGCGCGAATGAGTGATTTTAGCCGTTTGAACGGCTTCGGGTCAAAAAGCGCGCCCGGGACGCGGAATTCGCCGGTAGCCGCTGCCCGGACGCCGCACGGCCGGACTGTCCCGGCCAGGGGGTGGCCTCACGCTGGAGGATCCGGGGGCGCCTCCGGGAACAGCACCTCGAAGCGGGTGCCGCCATCGATGCCCGGCTGCCCGCCGGCCACCGGACTGACCACCGTTACCCGTGCCTGGTGCTGGCTGGCGATCTCCAGCACGATCGCGAGGCCAAGCCCGCTGCCTTCGCTGCGCACGCCCAGCACCTGGTAGAAGCGGTCGAAGATGCGCGTCTGGTCGGCTACCGGGATACCGACTCCGGTGTCCTCCACGTCGAGCAGGATGCCGGCGCGCGGCGCCGCGGGCTCCAGCTGCGCGGCGCCGTCGTCAGCGCCGGCATCGTTGCGGCTCACCCTGACGGTGACCGAGCCGCCGCGCGGCGTGTGCTGCAGGGCGTTGTGGATCAGGTTGTTCAACAGCTCGCGCAGCAGCAACGGCAGGCCTTCCACCGGCGCCGCCTCGACGCCGCATTCGAAGCCGAGGTCGATCTGCCGCGCCAGCGCCTGCGGCACCCATTCGCCGACCACCGCCGGCGCCAGCGCCGCGAGGTCGATCCGCTCGAAGAGGGCGGCATCGCGCAGGTTCTCCATCCGCGCCAGCGACAGCAGCTGCGACACCATTCGCGCGGAGCGCTCGGCGCTGCTGGCGATGTAGCGCAGGCTGCTGCGCAGCTCGTTGGCGTCGCCTTCCTTCAGCGCCAGCTCGGCCTGGGTCCTGAGGCCCGCGAGCGGCGTCTTCAGCTGGTGGGCCGCGTCGCCGATGAAGCGCGTCTGGGCGCTGATGTTCTGCTCCAGCCGCAGCAGCAGGTCATTGAAGGCAGTCATCAGTGGCGCGATTTCCTCCGGCGTGCCGCGCGGGTCGATCGGCGAGAAATCGTCCGGCCGGCGCTTGCGGATGCGCTCCTGCACCGCCTTCAGCGGGTGCAGGCCGCGCGACAACCCGAACCACACCAGGAAGACGGCGATCGGCAGCAGCAGGAACTGCGGCACGATGATCCCGCGGATGATTTCGTTGGCGAGCGCGTTGCGCCGCGCCAGCGTCTCGGCCACCTGGATCAGGATGGGCGGCTCGTCCGGTCCGCCGATCGGATTGGCGATGTAGGCGTGGACCACGCGCCAGTCTTCGCTGCGGTGAGCCAGGGTGCGGCGCTGGATCAGGTCGAGCTCGGGATAGGCCGCGGCACGAGGGCGCGGCAGCGTCGCGTCGCCCGCCAGCACCTGGCCGTTCGAGGCGACGATCTGGTAGGACGAGCGGTTGTCCTCGTGGTCGGCGAGCAGGCCGCGCGGCATGTCGAAATCGTCCGGGGGCTGGACCATGCCGGTGATCTCGACGTAGTTGCTGAGCGCGCGGATGCGCTGCTCGAGCTCGCGGTCGAAGGGCACGTCGGCCAGCGAACGGGCGATGACGAAGGTGAGCACCACCGACAGCGGCCACAGCAGCGCCATCGGCGCGAACATGAAGTCGAGGATCTCGGCGTAGAGCGAGCGGCGCTGGTAGGGCTGGCGCTCCTCCGCGGCGGTGCGTGGCTTGCGTCGGCGTTCGATCCGGTCGGGCCGGTCGATCGGCGTCTCATGCGTGCTCAGCAGGTCGCTGAAGACCGTCCGCAGGCGCAGCCGCCGCGGCCCCTCGCGCAGGTCCTGGCGGATCAGGCGCGCCGACATCGGCTCACGCCGGCGGGGCCTCGTCCGGGGCGGCGGGGCGCTGCAGGCAGTAGCCAAGGCCGCGCACGGTGCTGATCACCACATCGCTGTCCTCGATCTTCTTGCGCAGGCGGTGGACGTAGACCTCGATGGCGTTGTGGCTCACCTCCTCGCCCCATTCGCACAGGTGGTCGACGATCTGCTCCTTGCTCACCAGCCGCCCGGCGCGCTGGATCAGTATCTCCAGCAGGCCGATCTCGCGCGCCGACAGCTCGACGTTGCGGTCGCTCACCCGCGCGACCCGCCCCGCCTGGTCGAAGGTGAGGTTGCCGATGGTCACCATCGGCGTCGCCGAACCGGCATGCCGGCGCACGATCGCCCGCACCCTGGCCTCCAGCTCGGACAGCGAGAACGGCTTGGCCATGAAGTCGTCGGCGCCGAGGTCGAGCCCGCGGACCCGCTGCTCGACCGAATCCGCGGCCGTGAGGATCAGCACCGGGACCTTGGCCGCGCGCGAGCGCAGGCGCTTCAGCACCTCGAAGCCGGAGATGCCCGGCAGGCCCAGGTCGAGGATCACGGCGTCGTAGCTTTGCGCCGAGAGCGCCGCGTCGGCGCGCGTGCCGGTGTCGACGCAGTCCACCGCGTAGCCGCTCTTGCGCAGCGCGCGCGACAGGCCGTCGGTCAGGATAGTGTCGTCTTCGGCGATCAGAATTCTCATGCCCGCTGTCTCCTCTGCCCGCCCGGCCGCGCCGATGCGACCGGGTGCTTGCGTTGCCTGCTGCGTTTCATTCTCCCTGCTGTTCCGTTCACCCGCTATCCCGGCAATCCCGCAAATGCGATCTCAGCCCCGATGCCCGTCGGCGCGGTGGGCTTTCACCGCCGCCACCGCCTGGCGAATGGCATCGCGTGCCTGCACCGCGGCCGCCCGTGCCGCGGTGGCGAATTCGCGATCATGCGCCGCATAGAGGATCGCCCGCGAGGAATTGATCACGAGGCCTGCCGAATCGGCGTCGAGGCCGGCCGCCACGGTGGCGGCGATGTCGCCACCCTGGGCGCCGATGCCCGGCACCAGCAGCGGCAGCGCCGGCGCGATCTGCCGCACCCGGCGCAGCTCGTCGGGATAGGTGGCACCCACCACCAACCCGAGCTCGCCGCCACGATTCCAGTCGCCGGCCGCCAGCCGGGCGATGCGCTCGAACAGCCGCTCGCCGCCGCTTTCCAGCAGCTGGAAGTCGCCGCCGCCGGGATTGCTGGTTCGGCACAACAGGATCACGCCCTTGCCGGGCCAGGCGAAATAGGGCTCGATCGAATCGAACCCCATGAACGGACTGACGGTCAGCGCATCGGCCCCGTAGCGCTCGAAGGCTTCGATCGCATACTGCTCGGCGGTGTTGCCGATGTCGCCGCGCTTGGCGTCGAGGATCACCGGAATGCCCGGATGCTCCCGGTGGATCCAGGCGATGAGTTCCTGCAGCACCTCCTCGGCACCGCAGGCCGCGAAGTAGGCTGCCTGCGGCTTGAAGGCGCAGGCCTGCTCCGCGGTGGCCGCCACGATCGCCTGGCAGAAAGCGAGCAGCGCATCCGGCCCCTTGCCGAGGTGTTCCGGAATCCGCCGCGGATCCGGGTCGAGTCCGACGCAGAGGAAGGAATCGCAATCCCGCCATCGCTGGCTAAGCGACAATCTGAAGCTCATTCTGTTTTCCGCATATCTTGCTTCGGCCTCGCCGGCGCGAACGGCCGGGCGCCGGCGCGGTCGCGGCGACTGCCGCTCCGCTCCTCGGGTTGGTTCATGCCCGGGCACGCCGGGGACAGGCTCCTCTGCACTTTACAACAAGATGTCGAACACGCTTTCCCGCCGCGATGCCTTCCTGCTGTGCATGCTGACCCTGATCTGGGGGCTCAACTGGCCGGTAATGAAGATCGGTGTCGCGGACTTCCCGGCGTTCACCTTCAGGACCGTGACGATGGCGGGCGGCCTGGTGGTGTTCGCGGTGGTGGCCCGGCTGCAGGGACACTCGCTGCGGGTCGCGCGGGCGCACTGGAGCGAGATCGCCAAGCTGTCGGCCAGCAACATGGCGGTCTGGTATGCGCTGTCCATCGTCGGGATCAAGCTGCTGGCGTCCGGGCGCGCCGCCATCCTCGGCTACACCCTGCCGGTCTGGGTGGCGCTGATCGGCTTCCTGGTGTACGGCGAACGGCAGGGGCCGCGGCTGGCCTTGGCGCTGGCCGCGGCAACGCTCGGTGTCGGCCTGCTGCTGGCGAACGAGCTGCAGGCGATTGCCGGCAGCCCGCTCGGCACCTTGTGCATGCTGGCCGCCGCGGCCGTCTGGGCGCTCGGGACGCACCAGCTGCGCCGCCGCCGTCAGCCGACGCCGCTGGTGGTCCTGAGCTTCTGGATGATGGCCGGCGCGCTGGCGGTGTGCGCGCTGCTGAGCCTGGTCTTCGAACGGCACCAGTGGCAGCGCTGGCCCGCTCCGGCCGCGTGGGGAGCCATCCTCTTCAACGTGTTCCTCGCCTACGGCGTGGCACAGCTGCTGTGGTTTCGCCTTGCGTCGGCGCTGCCGCCGGTGGTGAGCGCGCTGTCGGTGATGATGATCCCGGTGGGCGGCGTTGCCGCCGGCATGCTGATGCTCGGCGAACGGCCGGGCTGGACCGACCTGGCGGCCCTGGTTGCGGTCCTGGTGGCGATCGCCGCCACCCTCATGCCGGCGAAGCAGGCAGGTACCTGACCGACAGCACGCCCTCGATGGCGGCCACGGCGGTCACCACCTGCGGCGGCACCGGGCTGTCCACGTCGACCAGCGTATAGGCCATCTCGCCGCGGGACTTGTTGAGCATCGTGTGGATGTTGAGCCCCGCCTCGGCCATCGTCGTGGAGATCTGGCCGAGCATGTTGGGGACGTTGGCATTGGCGATGGCGACGCGGTAGGCGGACTCCCTTGGCGCCACCGCTTCCGGGAAGTTCACCGAATGGCGGATGTTCCCGTGCTCCAGGAAGTCGCGCAATTGCTCGGCCACCATCACCGCGCAGTTCTCCTCGGCTTCGCGGGTGGAGGCGCCGAGGTGCGGCATTGCGATCACCTTGCCGTGCCGCAGGAGCGACGACGCCGGAAAGTCGCAGACATAGGAGGCGAGCCGCCCCGCCTCGAGCGCCGCCAGCACCGCGCCGACGTCGACGACCGCATCGCGCGAGAAGTTGAGCAGCACGGTGCCGGGACGCATGTTGGCGAGCTGGCGCTGGTCGATCAGGTGGCGCGTGGCATCGAGCAGCGGCACATGGACGCTGATGAAATCGCAGCGCCTCACCAGGTCGCTGACCGATGCGGCCCGCTGCACCTGCGACGGCAGGCTCCAGGCCGCCTCGACCGTGATCTCGGGATCGAAACCGACCGCCTGCATGCCCAGGCGGATGGCGGCATCGGCCACCAGGCAACCGACCCGGCCCAGGCCGATGACGCCGATCGTCCGTCCGGCAAGCTCCCGTCCGCCGAAAGCCTTCTTGCCTTCCTCGACCAGCCCGTCGAGGTCCGCCGCCGCCGGCTCCAGCGACTGCACGAATTGCATGGCCGCCGGGAGGTTGCGCGCCGCCATCAGCATGCCCGCCAGCACCAACTCCTTGACTGCATTGGCGTTGGCGCCCGGCGCATTGAACACCGGCACGCCGCGCAGGTTCATCGCCTTCACCGGGATGTTGTTGGTGCCGGCGCCGGCGCGGGCGATCGCCTTCACCGACGCCGGGATGACGGCCTGGTGGAGATCCGCCGAGCGGACCATGATGGCATCCGGCTGCGCCACCTCCGTGCCCACCTCGTAGCGGTCCCTGGGCAGGCGCGCAAGGCCGCTGGCGGCGATCTGGTTCAGGACGAGAACTCGGAAATTTTGCGCGCTGTCCCCCCGCGGGGGAGCGAAGCTGGCTTCGGGCGGCCGTGCGCCAGCTTCAGGCGCGCCCCCTTCGCGCTGCGCGCCGTCCCCCCGGGGGGGAGCGAAGCTGGCTTCGGGCGGCCGTGCGCCAGCTTCAGGTGCGCCCCCTTCGCGCTGCGCGCTGTCCCCCCGAGGGGGAGCGAAGCTGGCTTCGGGCGGCCGTGCGCCAGCTTCAGCCATTCCGCTTCTCGAAGCTGCGCAGGTAGTCGACGAGGGCTTGCACGCCGGCGAGCGGCATGGCGTTGTAGATGGAGGCGCGCATGCCGCCGACGGAGCGGTGGCCCTTGAGCTGCAGCAGGCCGCGTTCCTGGGCGCCGGCGAGGAAGGAGGCGTCGAGCGCGGCGTCGGGTAGGGTGAAGGGCACGTTCATCCGCGAGCGGTCGGCCTTCGCCACCGGATTGCTGTAGAAGGCGGTGCCGTCGAGGTAGTCGTAGAGCAGGTTCGCCTTGCGGAGGTTGTGCTGCTCGATGGCCGCAAGCCCGCCTTGGCGCTTCATCCACTGGAAGACCAGTCCCGCGATGTAGACCGCGAACGTCGGCGGCGTGTTGACCATGGAGTCGTGCTCCGCCTGCTGCTTCAGGTCGAGCAGCGACGGCGAGCCGGCGCGGACATGGCCGAGCAGGTCCTCGCGCACGATCACCAGCGTCAGGCCGGCCGGGCCGATGTTCTTCTGCGCGCCACCGTAGAGGACGCCGTAGCGGGAAACGTCCACCGGCCGCGACATGAAGTGCGACGACACGTCGGCGATCAGCGGCACGTCGCCGACATCGGGCGTCGACTGGAATTCGACGCCGCCGATGGTCTCGTTGCCGCAGATGTGGACATAGGCCGCATCGGGCGTAAGCTGCCAGTCCTCGCGCTTCGGTATGCAGGTGAAGCGCTGCTGCTCGGCGCTGGCTGCGACGTTCACCTTGCCGAACAGCCGCGCCTCCTTGATCGCCTTCTTCGACCATTCGCCAGTGTTGATGTAGTCGGCGGTGCGGCCTTCGGGCAGGAAGTTCATCGGCACGATCGCGAACTGCAGGGTGGCGCCGCCTTGCAGGAACAGCGTCTTGTAGTTCGACGGGATCCCCATCAGCTCGCGCAGGTCCGCCTCGGCCTGGGCGTGGATCGACATGTATTCCTTGCCGCGGTGGCTCATCTCCATCACCGACTGGCCGGTGCCGTGCCAATCGAGCATTTCCGCTGCCGCTTCGGCGAGCACTTCTTCCGGCAGGACGGCCGGTCCGGCGCTGAAGTTGAATACGTTGCGCATGGGGCTCCAGGGCGATGAGGGGCGGAATGCGGATTCTATCGCCGCCCCCGTCGCGGCCGGGCCAGCCATCGTGTCGCGTCATGGCAACGCAAGCCGTGGCTGCGCGTGAATCTCGCCGGCGGGGGATAATCCGGCGCGGGCCGCACGGCCACGGCGCATGGCGCCCGTGCCGTGGCATGCCGCCTGCCGATGTCGCGCCCGCAGCCCGCGGGCCATGCAATCCGTTTCAAGGAGATCGACCATGCTTAAATCCACTACTCACGCCGCCGGCCGAGGCGCCCGCCCGGCAAGCCGCAGCGGCCGCCTGCGCAGGATCGCGGTGATTGCCACGGCCGCCACGTTCGGCCTGTCCGCCTGCGCCAACATGACCGACACCCAGAAGCGCACCGCCACCGGCGCCGGCATCGGCAGTGCCGTCGGCGCGGTGATCGGCGGCACCCAGGCCGGCGGCAAGGGCGTGCGCAACGGCGCGCTGATCGGCGGCGCGGTCGCCGGGCTCGGGACCTACATCTGGTCGTCGCGGATGGAGGAGCAGAAGCGCGCGATGGAGGAATCCACCGCCGGCACCGGCGTGCAGGTCACCCAGACGCGCGAGAACCTGCTGCAGCTCGACATCCCGAGCGACATCTCGTTCGCGGTCAACAGCGCGCAGATCCGTGGCGACTTCAAGCCGATCCTCGACCGCTTCGCCCAGACCCTGGTGCAGAATCCCGCTGCCACGGTCCAGATCATCGGCCACACCGACAGCAGCGGCACCGATGCCATCAACAATCCGCTGTCGGTCAATCGCGCCGCGAGCACCCGCGACTACCTCGTCGGCCGCGGCGTGCCGCCCTCGCGCATCATGATCGACGGCCGCGGCGCCTGGGAGCCGATTGCGGACAATTCCACGACCGCCGGCCGGGCGCAGAACCGCCGCGTCGAGATCTACGTCGGCGAGGCGCGCCAGCAGGCGTCCGCCGGCCAGCAGCCGGTCCGCTGAGGCGGCCTGCACCCGCCTGCGCGCCGACGACCCCTCCCGAGCCAGGCCTCGCCTGCCTCGGGGCGCAGCGGTGATGTCAGAATGCGCGCTTTGCCTCGAGGAAGAGCGCGTCGATGGAGACGGCTGCACCAGGCGTCTGGCGCCTTTATCGTGAACTGTGGCGATTTGCCGAAGGACATCGGCGCCAGCTGGTCCTGTCCTTCGCGCTGCTGATCGGCTCGCAGGTTGCCAAGCTGGTGGTGCCGGCC
>JAEZQX010000017.1 GCA_023441105.1 Pseudomonadota bacterium
GGCCTGCTGCTGCGGGCGCGCGACGAGGTCGAGGCCGCCTCGAGAAGCGTGTCGCTGCCGCAGGCGGCTTGAGGAGCGGCACGAGCGGGAGCGGCACGAGCGCAGGGCGCCGGCGCCGCGCCCCCGCCCGGGACCGCGATTGCAGACCGGGCCCGCGCGCGCCGCAGGAATGGATGTTGCTGTCACTTCTCCCTTTTGACCTTTGAAAAGGGAGGCAGGAGAGGCCGATGTGCGGAATCAGTGGCGAAATCAGGTTCGACGGCGAATACGCCTCGACCGACGCAGTCGCCCGAATGACGGCAGCGATGGCGGATCGCGGCCCGGATGGCAGCGGCATCGTCTCGCGCGGGCCGGTCGCGCTGGGACACCGGCGGCTGCGCATCATCGACCTGTCGGATCGTGCCCAGCAGCCGATGGTCGATCCCGATCTCGGCCTGAACATCGTGTTCAACGGCTGCATCTACAACTATCGGCAACTGCGGGAAGAGCTGGCCAAGCTCGGCTATCGCTTCTTCTCGACCGGCGACACCGAGGTCGTGCTGAAGGCCTGGCACGCCTGGGGCGAGCAGTGCGTCGACCGGATGCTCGGCATGTTCGCCTTCGTCGTCCACGAGCGGGACAGCGGCCGGGTGGCCATGGCGCGCGACCGCTTCGGGATCAAGCCGCTGTACCTGAACCACACCAGCGCCCGCCTGCGCTTTGCATCGGCACTGCCGGCGCTGCTGGCGGCGGGCGGTGTCGATACCTCCATCGATACCACCGCCTTGCACCACTACATGAGTTTCCATGCGGTGGTGCCGGCTCCGCGCACGATCCTCAACGGCGTGCGCAAGCTGCCGCCGGCCACGCTGCGCGTCATCGAGCCGGACGGCAGTCACCGTGACCGCGTCTACTGGAATCCGCCATTCAGCCGCGACGCGCGTGACACCGCGATGTCCGCGGAGGACTGGCGCGACGCGGTGATGGCCGCGCTGCGACGGGCGGTCGATCGGCGGATGATCGCCGACGTGCCGGTTGGCGTGCTGCTCTCCGGCGGCGTCGACTCCAGCCTGATCGTCGGCATGCTTGCCGAAGCGGGCCAGACCGGCCTGCAGACCTTCTCCGTCGGCTTCGAGGAAGCCAACGGCGAGAAGGGCGACGAATTCGTCTACTCCGACCTGATCGCGCGCCATTACGACACCGAGCACCACAAGATCTTCGTGCCGTCGGCCAACCTGATGGATGCGCTGCCGGGCACCATCGACGCCATGTCGGAGCCCATGGTCTCCTACGACAACGTCGGCTTCTACCTGCTCAGCAAGGAAGTCTCGCGGCATGTGAAGGTGGTGCAGTCCGGGCAGGGCGCCGACGAGGTGTTCGGCGGCTACCACTGGTATCCGCCGCTGATGGATTCCGCGGATCCGGTGGCCGATTACGCCCGGGTCTTCATGGACCGCGACCATGCGACGCTGCTCGGGCAGCTCGATCCGCGCTGGCATACGCCGGCCGACCCGAGCCGGGGTTTCGTCGATGCCCATTTCCATGCCCCGGGTGCCGAGACGGGCGTCGACAAGGCGCTGCGGCTCGACACCACCGTCATGCTGGTGGACGACCCGGTCAAGCGGGTCGACAACATGACGATGGCGTGGGGATTGGAGGCGCGCGTGCCGTTTCTCGACCACGAGCTGGTGGAGTTGGCGGCGCGGATTCCGCCTGCGCTCAAGCTCAAGGACGGCGGCAAGGGCGTCCTCAAGGACGTGGCCCGGCAGGTGGTGCCGCACGAGGTGATCGACCGGCCGAAGGGCTACTTCCCGGTGCCGCAGCTCAAGTACATCTCGGGGCCATACCTCGAGCTGGTCAAGGAGGCGCTCGGTTCGGTGCCCGCCCGGCAGCGCAGCCTGTTTCGCCGGGAGTACCTCGACCAGCTGTTCGCGGCGCCGGAGAAGCACATCACACCGCTGCGCGGTTCCGCCTTGTGGCAGGTCGCGCTGCTGGAGCTCTGGCTCCAGAACCATGGGATCTGAAAGGTCGAGAGGGGCATGCTCAAGAAGTCAGCGGAACATCTGACGGCCGTCGGCGGTCGTCCTCATCGCGCAGCGCGCGGCAGCCGCCTCGGCCATCGCCTGCAGCGCATCCGCCAGCACGGGTGGCAGCGCCTGGAGAGTGCAGCCAGCGGCCCGGTCGCGACGGCGCGCAATGCGCTGCTGGATTGCGGCTGGGGCCGATTGCTCTTCGCCCAGACCTTCGAGGCGCCCGCTGTCCTGGTCGAAGCGCTCGGCGCCGAAGGGCCGCAGCGCCGCGACATCGCGTTCTACGTGAGAGAGCCGCAGGTGCTGCTCGCCCAGGCGCCACAGGAGGTCTTCCTCGACCCGTCGCACACCTATCGCCTCGATCTCGCCACCTATCGCCCGCACCATCGGCAGGCAGCCGGCTTCGTGATCAGGCGGCTGGCGTCGCAGGCCGATGCAGCGGCCATCAACCGCATCTATGCAACCCGGGCGATGGTGCAGGTCGATCCTGCCTTCTTCTGGCAGGAGCGCGACAACCGGGCGCTGAGCTACTGGATCGCCGAGGACGAGGTCAGCGGCGAGGTGATCGGCACCGTCACCGGCATCGATCACCATCGCGCCTTCGGCGACCCGGAAGGCGGCACCTCGTTGTGGTGCCTGGCGGTCGATCCGCAGGCTCGCTTTCCCGGCATCGGCGAGGAGCTGGTGCGTCGGCTGGCGGAGCACTTCAAGGCGCGCGGCGCGCCCTTCATGGACCTGTCGGTGCTCTACGACAACGAGCAGGCCATCGCGCTCTACGAGAAGCTGGGGTTCGTGCGCGTGCCGTTCTTCTCGGTCAAGCGCAAGAACTCGATCAACGAGCGCTTCTTCGCCACGCCGCAACCCGAGCAGTACGACGCGCTCAATCCCTACGCCCGGATCATCGTCGACGAGGCCCGCCGCCGCGGCATCGGCGTCGAGATCACCGATGGGGCCGGCGGCTTCTTCCGCCTCTCCCACGGCGGGCGCTCCATCCACTGCCGCGAGAGCCTGTCGGCACTGACCTCCGGCGTCGCCGTGTCCATCTGCGACGACAAGGCCGTGACCACGCGTCTGGTGCACAAGGCCGGCGTCCAGGTGCCCCAGCAGATGGATGCCGCCAGCCCGCGCGACGAGATCGAGGCCTTCGTCGCCCGCCATGTCAGCGTGGTGGTCAAGCCGGCGCGCGGCGAGCAGGGACGCGGCATCGCCGTCGGACTGCGCGAGATCGGCCAGATCGAACAGGCCATCGAGACCGCCCGCGCGGTCTCGGACCGCGTGCTGCTGGAGGCCTACTTCAAGGGCGATGACCTGCGGCTGGTGATCATCGACTACAAGCTCGCCGCGGCGGCGATCCGGCGACCGCCGTCGGTTGTCGGCGACGGCCAGCACGACCTGCGCACGCTGATCGAGCGGCAGTCGCGGCGCCGGGAGGCGGCCACCCAGGGCGAAAGCCGGATCCCGGTCGATGCCGAGACCGAGCGCTGCCTGGCCGATGCCGGCCTGGCGCTGGATTCGGTGCTCGCGCCGGGCCGCGAGGTGCTGGTGCGCAAGACCGCCAACCTGCACACCGGCGGCTCGATCCACGACGTCACGGAGTTGGTCCATCCGCGGCTGGTGGAGGCGGCCTGCGCGGTGGCGCGCGCCATCGAAATACCGGTGGTCGGCGTCGACTTCATGATCAGGTCGCCCACCGAACCGGACTACGTCTTCATCGAAGCCAACGAGCGGCCGGGGCTGGCGAACCACGAGCCGCAACCGGTGGCCGAGCGGTTCGTCGACCTGCTGTTCCCGCAGTCGCTGCCGCACGGACTGCGCCACGATACAGGAGTTGCCACGGGATGAGGTTGCGGATCGACGTCGAATACCTGGCCGAGCAGTTGCGGAAGCTGCTCGAGATTCCAAGTCCCAGCGGCTACACCGACAACGTCGTGCGCTACTGCACCGAGGAGTTGCAGCGGCTGGGGCTGAAGCCGGAGCTCACGCGGCGCGGTGCCATCCGCGCCATCCGGCCGGGCGAGCACCAGGCGGCGGCACGTGCCATCGTCTCGCACCTGGATACGCTCGGCGCGCAGGTGAAGCGCGTCAAGGAAAACGGCCGGCTGGAGCTGGTGCCGATCGGCCACTGGTCGGCGCGCTTCGCCGAAGGCGCGCGGGTGACGCTGTTCTCCGAGAAGGGCTCCTACCGCGGCAGCATCCTGCCCTTGAAGGCCTCCGGCCACACCTTCAACAAGGAGATCGATTCCCAACCGGTGGGCTGGGAGTACGTCGAGCTGCGGGTCGACGCCTACACCCGATCGACGCAGGAGACGCTGGCACTGGGCATCGACATCGGCGACATCGTCGCCATCGACCCGCAGCCGGAGTTCCTGGGCAACGGCTTCATCGTCTCGCGCCACCTCGACAACAAGGCAGGCGTCGCCTCGATGCTGGCGGCGCTGCAGGCGCTGCAGCGCGAAGGCGCGAAGACCGAGGTGGACATCCATTGGCTGTTCACCATCAGCGAGGAGGTCGGCGTCGGGGCCTCGTCCATCCTCACGCACGACGTCGCCTCGCTGGTGGCGGTGGACAACGGCACCACCGCCGCCGGCCAGAACTCGTCGGAATTCGGCGTGACCATCGCCATGGCCGACCAGACCGGTCCGTTCGACTACCACCTCACCCTCAAGCTGGTGAAGCTGTGCCGCGAGTTCGAGATCAAGTTCCAGAAGGATGTGTTCCGCTACTACCGGTCCGATTCGGCCTCGGCCGTCGAGGCGGGCAGCGACGTGCGCACCGCGCTGGTGACGTTCGGCGTCGATGCATCGCACGGCTACGAGCGGATCAACATCCATGCCCTGCGGTCGCTTGCCGAGCTGCTGTCGGCCTATGCGACCAGCTCGGTGCAGATCCATCGCGACGCCGAGGAAATGACCGGCCTCAAGGGCTTCACCAAGCAGCCGACGCGCGAGGCGAGCCAGCCGGATGTGCCCGGCATGCACGCGGAGCGACCGTTCCCGGTGAAATCCGACGCCTAGGTCGCGGCAGCGGCCGCGGCGGCGCGGCGGCGTAGCGTCACGTAGCGCAGGATCGCCAGGTAGATCGCGGCCGCCAGCGCGGCCGCGACCCAGCCGAGCAGGGACGAGAGGCCGCCGTCGCTCATGCCGCGCACGACGCCTTCGCAGAGATAGGCCAGGATCAGCATCGACCACAGCTGGAAGTGGCGGATGCGCCCCTTCCAGAACGCCGGCAGCACGAACAGCAGCGGCAGCACCTTGAGGGCCAGGAGCGACCCGCCGGGCCGCAGCGGTGCCAACACCGTTTCCCAGGCCAGGCCCAGCACGATCAGCGCGATGGTGAGAAAGACCGTGAGCTGGCGCATCCGGTCCGCGGCAGCCGCCATCGTGGCCGTCACGATCCGTCGCTACCTCGGGACAGGACCTTCGGCAGCCATTCGCGCAGCGCGGCGAGCGTCGCCACCGGATGCTCGGCCATCAGGTTGTGGCCGCTGCCGGCGATCGGCACCACGGTGACGTCGACACCGGCGGCGCGCGCCGCCTCGATGGCCTTGCGGGCAGCCTTGGGTGGCGTCATCAGGTCGCGCTCGGCGAGGATGAAGAGCGCCGGCACCGCCAGCGCCGCCGCCCGCTCGAGCCCGGACTGATAATTGTTGCAGGCCGCGAAGTCGGTGTGCAGCACGCCCCGCGGCTGGCGCTCCATCAGGCGGCGTCCCTGGATGTAGGTGGAGAAGCCCGGGCCGGGCGTGCCCGGCCAATGATTGATGCCGGCGCTCGACCAGAAGTTGATCATGTCGAAGGCACGATCCTCGTCGCTGCGCGCCGCCTCGAGCAGGGCATCCGACACCCGCATCGGTACCGCTGTCGCCAGCAGCGCGATGCCGGCAAGCCAGGCGGGACGCAGGGCGCTGGCTTCGAGGGCGATCAGCGAGCCCATGCTGTGGCCGGCGATCACCGCCGCGGGGACGGCCTGCAGGCCGGCAGCCGCGCAGGCGGCGGTGACGGCGGCGCAGGTCCACCGCGCCAGCGCCTCGACGCTGTCGCGCGCCGGGCCGGCGCTGCGGCCGTGGCCGGGCAGGTCCAGCGCCAGCATCGAGTAGCCGTGGTGCGCGAGATAGCGCGACTGCAACGCCCAGACCGAATGGTCCAGCTGCGCGCCGTGCACCAGCACCACCAGCGGCTGGTCCGGCGCCAGCGGTTTGCCGCCGGTGTAGGCGTAGGCTTCGGCGCCTTCGACGGTGAACTTCATGATGCCGCCCGCTTCAGGGCACGTTTCAGGTCGGCGACGAGGTCGTCGGGGTCCTCCAGCCCGATCGACAGGCGCAGCGTCCCTTCGCCGATCCCGGCTTCGCGCAGCGCCCGCTCGTCCATCCGAAAGTGGGTGGTCGATGCCGGATGGATCACCAGCGAGCGCGCATCGCCGACGTTGGCGAGGTGCGAGAACAACTCCAGGCTCTCGACGAAACGGCGACCGCCGAGCCGGTCGACCTTGAGGTCGACGCTGAACACCGCCCCGCAGCCGCGCGGCAGCAGGCGCTTGGCAAGCTCGTGGTCCGGATGCGACGGCAGGTCAGGATAGGCGACCTGTGCAACCAGCTCGTGCCCCTGCAGGAAATCCGCCACCTTGCGGGCGTTCGCGACATGGCGCGCCATGCGCAGCGGCAGCGTTTCGACGCCCTGCAGGATCTGGAAGGCGGCCATCGGGCTCATGCAGGCGCCGAAGTCGCGCAGGCCTTCGCGACGGGCGCGCAGCAGGAAGGCGGCGACCGTGGACTCCTCGGTGAAGACCATCGAATGAAAGCCGTCGTAGGGCTCGGTCAGCTCCGGGAACTTGCCCGAGGCATCCCAGTCGAAGCGGCCCGAGTCGACCAGCAGGCCGCCGAGGACGGTGCCGTGGCCGCAGAGGAACTTGGTGGCCGAGTGATAGACCAGGTTGGCACCGTGCTCGAAGGGCCGGATCAGGTACGGCGTGGTGAAGGTGGAATCCACCAGCAGCGGCACCTTGTGGCCGTGGGCGATGTCCGCGACCATGGCGATGTCCATCACGTCGAGACCCGGGTTGCCGAGCGTCTCGCCGAACAGCAGCCGCGTGTTCGGCCGCAGCGCCGCCCGCCACCCGGCGCCGTCGCGCGGATCGACGAACGTGGTCTCGATGCCGAAGCGGCGCAGCGTGAAGTGCAGCAGGTTGTGCGAGCCGCCGTAGAGCGCGCGGGAGGCGACGATGTGCGAGCCGGCACCGGCGATGGTCGCGATGGCCAGGTGCAGCGCCGCCTGGCCGCTCGCGGTGGCGATGCCGCCCACCCCGCGCTCCAGCGCTGCGATGCGCTCTTCCAGCACGGCAACCGTCGGGTTGCTCAGCCGGGAGTAGACGTGGCCGGACTGCTCCATGTTGAAGAGCGCCGCCGCCTGGTCGGAGTCCGGGAAGACGAACGAGGTGCTGAGGTAGATCGGCGTCGCCCTGGCGCCCGTGGCAGGGTCGGGTGAGGCGCCGGCATGCACCGCCAGGGTGTCCATGCCGTAGTAGTCTTTCTGGCTCACGATGCCCTTCTGCATTCGATGCGGAGCGATGCAATTTAGCACGCGTGCCGGCAGCCGTCCGACTTGCCTCGCAGACCGCCGGTCAGGCAAAGCGTTGGTTCCGGCGGCCACGCGCCGGGGCAGGGCACCAGGCGGAGGACAATCCAGCCACCTGCGTCGACACCGGCGCACCCGGGCAACTAGGCGGTCCTCTCCCGACGAGCATCCGATGAGCATCAGACCTGTGTTCCGCGTGGCCTCGGCCGGTCTCGATCCGCGCGACGCGCGCCTGATCGGCATCGTCTTCCAGCACAGCCAATACAACAAGTACGACTTCCGGATGCTCGGCGAGCTCGACCTTGCCGGCATCGACATCCTGATCGCCAATCCCATCGATCCGCGCGGGCTCGACGCGATCGCCGCGCTGACCGGCGCCAGCCGGCGGATTCCGAGCTTGTGTGCCGTGCCGCGCGGTGCGCAGGCGAGCGCCCGTTATTCCGTCACCATCGATCGGCTGACGCTGCAACTGCTGCCGACGCTCAACCGGCTGGTCGAGGAGGAGCGGCTCCAGCCGGCGCCCAACCCGGCGGGGCTGACGGATGTCGCGCCGTCCGCAGCGACAACCGCGGGCGCAGCGGCACCGGCAGCGGTACCGGCACCCACGATGGCGCTTGCCACGGAACCCGCGACGGAACTGCCGACGGCGGCGCCAACTGTGCTCCGGCAAACCGGCATGAC
>JAEZQX010000024.1 GCA_023441105.1 Pseudomonadota bacterium
ACCGAACTCCAGTCGGCGCAGGGCGCGCTGCAGTACGACGAATTCAGCAAGCTGCTGCAGAAGGAATTCCGGCCCAAGAGCGACGACGCGCGCAGCGCCGTCGAGCAGGCCGTCAAGACGCTGGCGGCGCAGGCGCTCGACCAGACGAAGCTCATCGGCGACGACGTCATCGCCTCCATCCAGTCGATCATCGCCGAGCTCGATCGCAAGCTCACGGCGCAGGTGAATGCGATCCTGCACAAGGACGAGTTCCAGAAGCTGGAGAGCGCCTGGCGCGGCCTGCACTACCTGGTGAACAACACCGAAACCGACGAGATGCTCAAGATCCGCGTGGTCAACATCCGCAAGGACGAGCTCCACAAGACCCTCAAGCGCTACAAGGGCACCAACTGGGACCAGAGCCCGCTCTTCAAGCAGGTCTACGAGGCGGAATACGGCCAGTTCGGCGGCGAGCCGTTCGGCTGCCTGGTCGGCGACTATCACTTCGACCACGGCCCGGTGGATGTCGAGATGCTGTCGGAGATGGCCAAGATCTCCGCGGCCGCGCACTGCCCGTTCATCTCCGGAGCCGCGCCGTCGCTGATGCAGATGGACTCGTGGCAGGAGCTTTCCAATCCGCGCGACCTGACCAAGATCTTCACGACCCCCGAGTACGCCTCGTGGCGTTCGCTGCGCGAGAGCGAGGAGGCGCAGTACATCGGGCTCGCGATGCCGCGTTTCCTGGCGCGACTGCCGTACGGTGCCAAGACCAATCCGGTGGACGAGTTCGCCTTCGAGGAGGACACCGCCGGCACCGACCACAACAAGTACGGCTGGGCCAACTCGGCCTACGCCATGGCCACCAACATCACCCGCGCCTTCAAGCTCTACGGCTGGTGCTCGCGCATCCGCGGCGTCGAGTCGGGCGGCGCGGTCGCCAACCTGCCGGTGCATACCTTCCCCACCGACGACGGCGGCGTCGACATGAAATGCCCGACCGAGATCGCGGTGTCCGACCGGCGCGAGGCGGAGCTCGCCAAGGCGGGGCTGATGCCGCTGATCCACAAGAAGAACTCCGATTTCGCCGCCTTCATCGGCGCGCAGTCGCTGCACAAGCCCGCCGAATACGACGATCCCGATGCCACCGCCAACGCCAACCTCGGCGCGCGGCTGCCCTACCTTTTCGCCACCTGCCGCTTCGCCCACTACCTGAAGTGCATCGTGCGCGACAAGATCGGTTCGTTCAAGGAGCGCTCCGACATGCAGCGCTGGCTCAACGACTGGATCATGAACTACGTGGACGGCGACCCGTCCATCTCGTCGGACGAGACCAAGGCGAAGCGGCCGCTGGCCGCCGCCGAGGTGGTGGTGGAGGACGTGGAGGGCAATCCCGGCTACTACACCTCCAAGTTCTACCTGCGGCCGCACTATCAGCTCGAGGGACTCACGGTGTCGCTGCGGCTGGTGTCGAAGCTGCCGTCGGCCAAGGCGGCGTGACGTGCCGCGGGCACCGGTCGCCGGCGGCGCCTGCGATTGCTTCCTGAGCCTCGACCAGGTTCCCGGCGAGGCGCAGGAGTCGGCGTTCGCCGGCCACATCGAGGTGGTCGGCTGGAACTGGGGCGTGAGCTCGCGAGGCGATCAGGTGATGGGTGCCAGCCCGCGCGCGGCCGCGGACGTGCGCCATTTCACCTTCCGGCACCAGGTCGACTCGGCCACCTCCGGGCTCTGGTCGCGCTGCGTCACCAACATGATGATCCCGAACGGCTTGCTGACCCAGCGCCGGGCGGGCGGGACGGCGGCGCAGCGCTTCCTCGAGATCCGCTTCAAGCAGGTGCGCATCGTCGACGTGGCGGTGGCCATGTCGGACGAGAACCAGATCCCGCTGGAGACGGTTTCGTTCGCCTTCGAGTCGGTCACCATGGACTACACGCCGCAGGCGGCCATCGGCGGCGCGCAGGGCGGGCGCCACAGCTTCACCTGGGTCGCGGGCAGCGCCAAATGAAGGCGATGCCGCGCTGGCGACACCCCATCCGGTCACGCCGGCCAGGCTGAGGAGGGCGCAGGCATGGAGCCGGTTGCGGAGATGCTGGCGGGAGCGCTGGCCGCGGTGAAGGCGACGCCGGCCGATGTGTCGGCGCGCATGAGGCTGTTCCGGATCTTCTGCCTGACGGGTCAGTGGGACCGCGCGGTGATCCAGCTCGACACCGCCAGCAGCATGGATGCGGCGCTGGCCATGACCAGCCTGGTCTACAAGCAGGCCATCGCCTGCGAACGCTTTCGCGCCGAGGTCTTTGCCGGCAGCCGCACGCCGGTGGTGGTCGGCGAGCCGCAGCCCTGGCTCGGCTGGATGATCCAAGCGCTCAAGGCCGAAGCCGGCCGGGCGCAGGCGCTGCGCGAGCAGGCGCTGGCGGCCGCGGATGCCTGCCCCGGCAGCCTCGATGGCGAACCGTTCGAATGGCTGGCCGACGCGGATCCGCGCCTCGGACCGGTCTGCGAAGCGTTCATCGACGGCAAGTACTACTGGCTGCCGTTCGACCGCATCGCCCAGCTCGACATCGAGCCGCCCGACGACCTCATCGATCTGGTCTGGACCCGTGTCGAGCTGGTGCTTGGCAATGGCGGCAGCAAGGCGGCGCTGGTGCCGACCCGTTACCCCGGGTCGGAAACCAGCGACGACGAGCAGATCCGCACCGGCCGGCGCACCGATTGGAGCGGGTCGGAGGAAACCGGCTATCGCGGCCTCGGCCAACGGGAATGGGTCACCGATCGCGGCGAGAAGGCGTTGCTGGACGTGCGCCGACTGGTGCTCGGCCCGGCCGCCGCGGGCTCTCCCGCGGCGTCGGCGGGGTAGCCCGGCACATCCAGCCCATGCCCGAGCAATTCTCCCGCGACCGGCTGCTGCCGGCGCTGCTCGACCGGCTGATCGACGATCGACCGCATGAAGCCGTCGAAGCCACGGAGTCGCGCGTCCTCAGCAAGGCCGGCCTGCGCCAGAGCGTCCTGCGCGACCTCGCCTGGCTGTTCAATGCGCAGGCATCGGTGGGCGGCGCGATCGACGGCGAGGTCTTCCCGCATGCGCTGCATTCCACCATCAACTACGGCATTGCGCCGCTGTCCGGCATCCTGGTGTCCAAGCTCGATCTCGGCGATCTCGAGCAGATGCTGCGCCAGGCGATCATCGACTTCGAGCCGCGCCTGCTGCCGGACAGCGTGGTGGTGCGCGGCATCGCGCCGACCGACCCGCTCGGCCACCACAACGCGCTGAGCTTCGAGATCACCGCGCGGCTGTGGGCCCAGCCCTACCCCCTGGAGCTGCTGCTCAAGACCGACCTCGACCTCGAGACGGGAATGGTCGAGCTGAAGGACCGCAGCGGCAACACCATCCTGGGTCAATAGCCCGCCACGCGCGCCCGGACCGATCCATGCATCCCCGCCTGCTCGAGTACTACAACCAGGAGCTCGGCCACGTGCGCGAGATGGGGGCCGAGTTCGCGCGCGAGTTTCCCAAGATCGCGGCGCGCCTGAGCATGGAGGGGCTGGAGGTAGCCGATCCCTACGTGGAGCGGCTGCTGGAAGGCTTCGCCTTCGTGGCCAGCCGCACCCAGCTGAAGATCGATGCCGAGTTCCCGCGCTTCACGCAGCACCTGCTCGAGATCGTCTATCCGCATTACCTCGCGCCGACGCCGGCGATGATGATCGCAGCCTTCCAGCCGCGTTCCGGCGATCCGTCCCTGGTCAACGGCGTGGCGCTGCCGCGTGGCAGCGCATTGCGCAGCATGATTCCCAAGGGCGAGCAGACCGCCTGCGAATTCCGGACCGCGCACGACGTGACCTTGTGGCCGATCGAGCTGGCGGGGACCGAATATTTCAGCTATGCCCCCGACCTGCCGCTCGGCCAGCTGGGCCTGGCGACCCGCGTGCGCAGCGGCCTGCGCATCGGCCTGCGCGCCCAAGGCGGCGCCGACTTCGCGCGCATCGGCTGCGACGCGCTGCAGTTCTTCATCAACGGCGCCGACGACCTGAGCGGACCGCTCTACGAGCTGATCCATGGTCACTGCATCGGGGCGCTGGTGCTGAGCAAGGACAAACCGGCGCGCATCATCGGCAACCTGTCGCCGGCCGGCATCCACGAGGTCGGCTTCGACGATGCGCAGGCCCTGCTGCCGTACGACCGCCGCTCGTTCCAGGGCTACCGGTTGCTGCGCGAGTACTTCGCCTTCCCCGAGCGCTTCCACTTCTTCGGCGTGCGCGGACTGAAGGCGGCGTTTGCGGCGCATCGCGCGGCGGAATGCGAGCTGGTGCTGCTCTTCGACAGCAGCCAGCCGCGGCTTGAGGCGATCGTGTCGGCCGACAGCCTGTCGCTCTATGCGACGCCGGTGGTCAACCTGTTCGCGCGCCGCGCCGACCGCATCCATCTCTCGGAAGAGCGCTTCGAGCACCACCTGGTGGTGGATCGCGCCCGGCCGCTGGATTTCGAGGTGTTCTCGATCGGCGCGGTGAAGGGCATGGGCGAGGAGGCCGGCGACGCGACCGAATTCCGCCCCTTCTACGGCGACCTGGTCCACCACGACGGCGGCGGTGCCGGCGCCTACTACACGATGCGGCGCGAGCCGCGCCAGCTGTCCGAGCGCCAGCGGCGCCAGGGCACGCGCAGCGGCTACATCGGCAGCGAGATCTACCTTTCGCTGGTGGACCAGCGCGAAGCGCCCTATCCCGCCGCGATGCGGCAGCTCGCCGTCGAGGTGCTGGCCACCAACCGCGACCTGCCGCTGCTGCTGCCCATCGGCTCGCTCAACGCCCTGATGCTGCAGGATGCCAAGCCCGTGGCCGGAATCCGCGTGCTGAAGGGACCTAGCCGGCCGCGGGCCGGGCTTGCCGAAGGCGATCATGCCTGGCGGCTGGTGAGCCATCTCTCGCTCAACTACCTGTCGCTGCTCGATCCCGACGGCGACGGCCGCAAGTCGGCCGCCGCGCTGCGCGAGCTGCTCGGGCTGTACGCCGACGCCGGCGATGCGGCGCAGCGCAAGCGGATCGAATCGCTGTTCCGCATCGATGCGAACCCGGTGGTGCGGCGCCTGCCGCTGGCCGGCCCGATCACCTTCGGGCGCGGCCTGTCGGTCGCGCTCCAGGTCAACGAGGAAGCCTTCGGCGGCGCGGGCAGCTACCTGTTCGGGTCGGTGCTCGAGAAGTTCCTCGCGCGCCATGTTTCGATCAATTCATTCACGCAGACGGTGCTCAATTCGGAAAGCCGAGGGGAGGTTGCCAGGTGGCCGGCACGGACGGGAATGCGGATCGTCGCCTGATGTTCATGGAGGCGCTGCGGCGGGTGCCCGAGCGCTTCGATTTCTATCAGGTCCTGCGCCGCATCGAGGCGGGCAACCCGACGCTGCCGCGGCTGGGCGAGGCGCGACGGCCGTCGGCCGAGCCGGTGCGCCTGGCGCAGGAGGCGGAGCTGGCGTTTCCGGCGGTCAATGTCACGCGGGTGGGCCAGACCCGCAGCGGCGTGCCGCGAGTGTCGGTGAGGTTCCTCGGCCTGTTCGGTCCGCAGGGGCCGCTGCCGCTGCACCTGACCGAATTCGTGCGCGATCGCGAGCGCAACCATGGCGACGCCGGCTTCGCGCGCTTCGCCGACATCTTCCACCATCGCCTGCTGCTGATGTTCTATCGCGCCTGGCGCCAGGCACAGCCGGCGGCAACGAACGACCGGCCGGCGGAGGACCGCTATCGCACCTACATCGGTGCCCTCTTCGGCCATGGCTCGCCCGCCTGGCAGCGCCCGGAGCTCGAGCTGGCGCAGTCGAAGCGGCATTTCGCCGGCCACCTCGGCCGCGCCGCGCGGCATCCGGAGGGCTTGGCCGCCATCCTCGAAGGCTACTTCGGGGTGTCGGTACGGATCCGGACGTTCAGTCCGCGCTGGCTGCAGCTGCCCCCCTCGCAGCGCTCGTCGCTGGGCGGGGCTAACGGCATCGCCCAGCGCGGCGCGGGCTTTCGCGGCAACGACAGCGCCATCCTCGGCCAGAGCGCGGTGCTCGGCTCGCGGGTGCTGGATGCGCAGCATCACTTCGACATCCACGTGGGGCCGCTGGGCCTGGCCGAGTACGAGCGGCTGCTGCCGCCCGGCGACTGGCTCGGCAAGGCGCGCGAGTGGGTGCGGGAGTACGCCGGCGAGGAGTTCGGCGTGCGGCTGGTGCCGCACCTGCGGGCGGGCCAGGTTCCGGCCGCCCAACTGGGACGCGCGGGGCGACTGGGCTGGAACACGTGGATCGGCCGGCGGCGCAGCGAGGCGCCGGCGACCGACCTGTCCTTGCCGGTTGCGGCGGCGCCGAGCGGCATCTGAGCACAGGAGAGACGTCATGTCCGAGATCAGTCGTGTGCAGCTGTTCGGCAAGCTCAACCCGGTGCTGTACAAGGCGATCGAAGGGGCGACGGTGTTCGCCAAGCTGCGCGGCAATCCCTACGTCGAGTTCGTGCACTGGCTCAACCAGATCCTGCAGCTGCAGGACTCGGACCTGCATCGCATCCTGCGTCATTTCGAGGTCGACGCCGCCGTCATCGCCAAGGACGTGACCGACGCGATCGACCGCCTGCCGCGTGGGGCCACTGCCTTGTCCGACTTGTCGCCGCACATCGAGGATGGGGTCGAGCGGGGCTGGGTCTACGGCACGCTCCTGTTCGGCGAGAGCCAGGTGCGCAGCGGCCACCTGCTGGTGGGGATGTTGAAGACGGCGTCGCTGCGCAACGCGCTGCTGTCGATTTCCCGGCAGTTCGAGCGGATCAAGCTCGAGGCGCTGTGCGACGATTTCTCGCGCATCACCGGCGGCTCGCCGGAAGCCGGCCTGCGCGCCAGTGACGGCTTCAGCGCCGCCGCGCCCGGCGAGGCCAGCGGCTCGATGGCACCGGCGCAGATGGGCAAGCAGGAGGCGCTCAGGCGCTTCGCCATCGATCTCACCGAGAAGGCACGCAAGAACGAGATCGACCCGGTCACCGGCCGCGACGAGGAGATCCGCCAAATCGTCGACATCCTGATGCGGCGGCGGCAGAACAACCCGATCCTCACCGGCGAAGCGGGCGTCGGCAAGACGGCGGTGGTAGAAGGCTTCGCGGTGCGGCTGGCGCGCGGCGACGTGCCGCCGCAGCTGAAGGACGTGTCGCTGCTGACCCTCGACATCGGGCTGCTGCAGGCGGGCGCCAGCATGAAGGGCGAGTTCGAGCAGCGCCTGCGACAGGTGATCGACGAGGTGCAGGCGAGCCCCAAGCCGATCATCCTGTTCATCGACGAAATCCACACGCTGGTGGGGGCCGGCGGCGCGGCCGGCACCGGCGACGCCGCCAACCTGCTCAAGCCGGCGCTGGCGCGCGGCAACCTGCGCACCATCGGCGCCACCACCTGGGCGGAGTACAAGAAGTACATCGAGAAGGACCCGGCGCTCACCCGCCGCTTCCAGGTGGTGCAGGTGCTCGAGCCGGACGAGGCCAAGGCGATCCTGATGCTGCGCGGGGTCGCGAGCACGCTGGAGAACCATCATCGCGTGCAGCTGCTCGACCGCGCCATCGAGGCAGCGGTGCGCCTGTCGCATCGCTACATTCCGGCGCGGCAGCTGCCCGACAAGGCGGTGAGCCTGCTCGACACGGCCTGCGCCCGGGTGGCGGTCAGCCAGCATGCCACGCCGCCGGAGGTCGAAGACTGCATGCGCCGCATCGAAGGGCTCGAGACCGAGGCGCGGATCATCGACAAGGAGTCGGCCATCGGCGAGCTCATCGGCAGCCGCCGCAGCGACGTCGAGGCCAAGCTGCAGCAGGAGCGCGAGCGGCTCGCCCAGCTGCAGGCCAAGTGGCAGGAGGAGAAGGCGCTGGTCGACCGGGTGCTCGCGCTGCGCGCGCAGCTGCGGGCGGGGGCGGAGCCGGTCGATGAAGGCGCGGCGGTGGTGGCGGGTGCCGGCGGAACGGGACCGGTTCCCGGCTCGGCATCGTTCGCTGGCGCGGCCACGGCCGGCGCAGCGCCGGCGACCGCACAGGCGCCCGGGACTGCGGGAACGGCCGCCGCGATGCCGGGTCCAGACCGCGAAGCGATGCTGGCGGAGCTCAGGGAGCTGCAGGGCAAGCTCGCCGACCTGCAGGGCGAGTCGCCGTTGATCCTGCCGTCGGTGGACGAGCAGGCGGTGGCGAGCGTCGTCGCCGACTGGACCGGCGTGCCGGTCGGGCGGATGGTGAAGAACGAGGTGGAGGCGGTGCTGCGGCTGGCGGACACGCTGTCCGCAAGGGTGATCGGGCAGCGCCACGGCCTCGAGCAGATCGCGCGGCGCATCCAGACGTCGCGGGCGAAGCTCGACAATCCCAACAAGCCCATCGGCGTGTTCATGCTGGTGGGGCCGTCGGGCGTCGGCAAGACCGAGACGGCGCTGGCGCTGGCGGAGACGCTGTACGGCGGCGAGCAGAACCTGATCACCATCAACATGAGCGAGTACCAGGAGGCGCACACCGTCTCGACGCTCAAGGGGGCGCCGCCGGGCTATGTCGGCTACGGCGAGGGCGGCGTGCTGACCGAAGCCGTGCGCCGGCGGCCCTATTCGGTGGTGCTGCTCGACGAGGTCGAGAAGGCGCATCCCGACGTGCACGAGATCTTCTTCCAGGTCTTCGACAAGGGCTGGATGGAGGACGGCGAAGGACGGTTCATCGACTTCAAGAACACCATCATCCTGCTGACCTCCAACGCCGGCAGCGACCTGATCATGAACCTGTGCAAGGACCCGGACCTGATACCCGAGCCCGAAGCGATCGCCAAGGCGCTGCGCGAGCCGCTGCTGAAGGTATTCCCGGCTGCTCTGCTCGGCCGCATCGTGTCGATTCCGTACTTTCCGCTCGGCGACGAGATGCTGGCCAGCATCGTGCGACTGCAGCTCGATCGCATCGTGCGCCGCGTGAAGGAGAACCATGCCGTGCCGCTCGCCTACGATGACGACGTGGTGAAGCTGATCATCAGCCGCTGCAGCGAGCTGGAATCCGGTGGCCGGATGATCGACGCCATCCTCACCAACACCGTGCTGCCGCGGATCAGCGAGGAGTACCTGACGCGGCTGGCGCAGGGCGGGGCGCTGCAGGCGATCCGGATCGGAGTGAAGAGCGGGGATTTCGCCTATGAGTTTGCATAACCCCCCGAAGCGCCGGCGGCGCGGCGCGGACTGCGGGAGTGGCTGCTGAATGGCGCGGCTCTGCACCCTCACCAGTCCATTGGGCGACGCGCTGCTGTTCGCGCGGATGCATGTCAGCGAGCGGCTGTCGAGCCTGTTCGTGATCCAGCTCGAGACGTACAGCCTCAAGGGCGACATCAAGCCGTCCGCCCTGCTTGGCAAGTCGGTGTCGATCAAGGTCGAGTTCGACGATGGCGCCGTTCGCCACTACAACGGCTATGTGTCGCGATTTTCGGCCGGGCAGAGCGACGGCCGGCATTTCATCTACCAGCTGACGCTGCACCCGTGGCTGTGGTTCCTGTCGCGCACGGCCGATTGCCGGATCTTCCAGGACATGGCGGTGCCGGACATCGTCGACGCGGTATTGTCGGACGAGCCGACCAAGGCAGTGGACGACCGCCTCGGCGATGCCAGCAAGTACGAGCGCTGGGAATATTGCGTGCAGTACCGCGAAACCGACTTCAACTTCGTGTCGCGGCTGCTCGAGCAGGAGGGCATCGGCTATTTCTTCGAGCATGCCGACGGCGCGCACAAGCTGGTGCTGGCGGACAGCAAGGCGTTTGCCCCGGTGGCCGGCGATGTGTCCATCCGCTACGTGCCGGATTCGTCGGCGCAGACGCAGGCAGGCGACCATGTCACCAGCTGGACCACCGTGCAGGAGATCCAGCCCGGCCAGTACGTCATCGACGACTACGACTTCAAGGCCCCCGGCAACGACCTGCAGGTGGTGAGGCGGCCGGAGAACCAGCCGGAGAATGCCAAGGCCGACTACGAGGTGTTCGATTACCCCGGCGAGTACGACAGGCACAGCGAAGGCGAATCGTATGTCGCGAGCCGCATCGAGGAGCTGCACGACCAGTCGCTGGTGTTCGAGGGCGCCGGCGTGCTGCGCCAGTTCCACGCCGGTCGCAAGTTCAAGCTGGTCGAGCATCCGCGCAAGGACCAGAACGGCGAGTACCTGATCGTCTCGGTCGACTACGACTACATCGACCCGCCGCTGGAAACCGGCGAGGAAGAAGGCTCGAGCTTTCGCTGCCGCTTCTCCGCCATCCCGCTCAAGCAGCAGTTCCGGCCGCCACGGACGACGCCGCGGCCGGTGGTGCAGGGCATCCAGACCGCCGTCGTCACCGGACCTGCCGGCGAGGAGATCCACACCGACGAGTACGGCCGCATCAAGGTCAAGTTCCACTGGGATCGCGCCGAGGAGAAGAACGAGCGCTCGTCCTGCTGGCTGCGAGTCGCCTTCCTCGCGGCCGGCCCGCGCTTCGGATTCGTCTCCATCCCGCGCATCGGGCATGAGGTGGTGGTGGATTTCCTGGAAGGCGACCCCGACCGGCCGCTGGTGACCGGCGTCGTCTACAACGGCGACAACCTGCCGCCCTGGGCCTTGCCGGCCAACAAGACCCAGTCGGGACTTCTGACCCGCTCGTCGCTCGGCGGCAGCGACGCCAACGCCAACGCGATCCGTTTCGAGGACAAGATCGGCGCGGAGCAGGTCTGGATCCATGCCGAGAAGAACCAGGACATCGAGGTCGAGAACGACGAGACGCACTGGGTCGGCCATGACCGGAAGAAGAACGTCGATCACGACGAGACGACGGTCGTGGGGCACGACCGGACGGAGACGGTGGGCAACAACGAGACGATCACCATCGGCGTGAACCGGACCGAGACGGTGGGCAGCGACGAGAGCGTGAGCATCGGCTCGAACCGCACGCATACGGTGGGTTCAAGCGAGACTTGGACAGTGGCCTTGCAGCGCACGCACACGGTTGGCGTGAACGAAACCATCACCATCGGCGCCGCACAGGAGGTGACGGTGGGCGCAATGCGGGTCCTGACGGTCGGGATGAACCAGACCACTTCGATCGGACGCAACCAGGAGATCTCGGTTGGCAAGGACCGCGGCTTGAAGGTGTCCGGTAACGACCGGACCAACGTCGAGAAGGATCAGGCGCTCAACGTCGGCAAGAACCAGCAGGTCGGGATCGTCGAGGCGCGCACCATCAGCGTCGGCAAGGACGACAAGCTCACCGTCGGCAAGAACCTGGTGATCGACGCGGCCGACTCCATCACCATCAAGACCGGCGCCGCAAGCATCACGATGAAGAAGGACGGCACGATCGAGATCGAAGGCAAGAGCGTGAAGATCCAGGGCACGCAACAGGTCGAGGTCAAGGCACCCAATGTGACTTCCGATGGGTCGGCCAAGAACGTGGTCAAGGGAGCGATGGTTGAAGTGAATGCTTCCGGCGTCAACACGGTCAAGGGCGCGCTGGTCAAGATCAACTGATCGAGGGTTCGACGAGATGGGCAAACCGGCAGCACGCCTCGGCGACAGCACCATGCACGGCTCGCCGCTCACCGGCGCAGCCTGCATGACGGTGCTGATCGGCGGCAAGCCCGCATGGCGGATCGGCGACCAGCATGTGTGCGCCATTCCGAACCTGCCTCCACCCGCCGGTCCGGGCACGCCCCACGGGCCGGGGATCACGACCGGCATCCCGGACGGAGCGCCCGGTATCGTGCTGATCGGCGGCAAGCCTGCTGCACGGCTGGGCGACATGGTCACGGAGCCTGGCGCCCTCGTCCCGCTGCCGCCGCCGAACCCGATCGTCATGGGCGAGCCGACGGTGCTCATCGGCATGGGCGGTGGCGGAGGATCTCCAGACGGAGCCTGCAATTGCACCAAGCGCTGATGCCATGTGTCTCGTCGACATCGCGACCGGCCGACTGACGCTCGAGCAGGTCGACTTGCGTCTGGGCGGGCCCATTCCGCTGGAACTGTTCAGGTACTACCGGTCCTCGAATGCGCGTCCCGGCGACCTCGGGTTCGGCTGGGGTCATCCATTCGCCTGCAGACTCTGGCGCGAGGATGAGCAAACGCTCGCGTTCCTCGGTGGCGATGGCAGGCGGCTGTTGACGGGCATCCCGGCACCCGGCGAGCTGCGGGTGATACCCGCCGAGGGTTTCGAGCTGGAACGCGTGCCGAGGGATGCACTTCCGCCGGGCGAGTTGCGTGAACGCCTCCCGGAAGGTGCATTCGCGGTGCGCAGGCGCGCACGGCCGACGCTGGTCTTCGACGTTCGCCGGCGCTTGCCTTGGTCCGCCATCGTCCATGCCAGCGGAGCCGTCACGCAGGTGACTGCAGATGCCAACGGGCTTCCTGCGCGCCTGGTGGATCCTGGCGGTCGGGTCCTTGAGTTGGAGCGGCGCGGTGACGGGCTCCTCGCCGGCGTGTCGCTGCGCGGCGCCGACGGCACCTTACTCCCGCTTGCCCGCTATGCCTATGACGAGCGTCTCGATCTGGTCGGCGTGAAAACCAGCACCGGCATCAAGCGCTTCGGCTACGACGATGCGCATCGCCTTGTCGAGCACTGGAACGAGGCCGGCGAGCCCTGCCGATCGGAGTTCGATGCTGTGGGCCGCTGCGTCAGGACGCACGGCGCCGGGGGTGTCCACGAGCGGCGCTATCGGTACGACGAGGCGCGGTTGGTCACGGTCGTGACCGATGGCGGCGGTGCCGAATGGACCTACCAGCACAATGACGCCGAGCAGTTGCTGCTAGCCACAGACCCACTGGGGCACCAGTCCTCGTGGGACTATGACGGCGATGGCCGGCTGGTGCGCTCCACCGACCAGGCCGGCCACGAGACGACGATCCTGTTCGACGCCGCCGGCCGGCCCGCCGGCAAGGTCGGTGCGGATGGAGCCGCCTGGCTCGTGAGCGAGCGCAAGGATGCGGTCATCATGACGTCCCCATGCGGTGCGCAATCGGGGTACAGCTTTCGCGACGACGGGCTGATCGCCGCAATGACCAGGAATGGCCGCGCCTGGTGGCGCTTCGGCTATGGTGCCGACGGCCGGGTGTCGTTGATCCAGTCGCCCGATGGGAAGAAGCTGCGGTGCCGCTGGTCCGCCGATGCCAGGCTGCTCGAGGAGTCCGATGATGACGGGGTTCGGGCATCGTATCGCTTCGATCTTCGCGACCGGCTCGTGTCCTTCACTGACGCCATCGGGGGCGTGACGCAGTTCGATCATGACGCCCTCGGCTACCTTGCCCGGATGGAGCATCCCGATCGCACGGCGCGGCGGTTCGAACATGATGCGCGGGGCCGCATCACCGGGTTGATCGACGAGGCCGGCAATGTGACGCGCTGGAAGATCGACGCCGCGGGCCGCCGCGTGGCATGCCAGGCGGCGAACAGCGATGTCTATGCCGTGCGATTCGATTCCGATGACCGGCTCACCGACATCGCACTGCCGGGCGGGCTGCAGCATCGCTACCGATATGACCAGCGGGGCCTGGTGAGCGAGCAAGCGTTTGCCGATGGCCGCGTCGAGCGCTACGAATGGGATCCGCGCGGATTGCCGATCGCCATCCATGATGCGTCGGGCCCCGTGATTCGCGCGGAATACGATGCCGCGAGCCGCCCCGTCGCATTCGACTATGCCGACTCGATGCGCAAGGAAATTTCCTACGACGCGGACGGCCGATGGCTGCAGGTTCTCTATGCGGGCCATCGCCGTCGCCGCGAGTTGTCGGTGGATGGCGCGCCCCTGGTCGAATGGCAGGATGATCTGGCAATCCATCGGCAGTACGACGAGCTTGGCCGATGCCGGGTCGTGTCCGACCGGCTGGGGCAGGAGGTCGAGTACGGCTACGACGCCGACGGGCACATCGCGCAGGTCGACGTCAGAGCCGTGCAATGGCCCCAGGCGACCGGTCAAGGCGACGAGGTTGCGGCGGGACGCGTGCTTGCGGAACGCACCCACCGCTTCGAGTATGACCGGCGCGGACTGCGTGTTGCCTGGCATGCGCCGACGGGTACCAGTGAGTTACGCGGCTTCGACGCCCGCGGCCGGATGACGTTGCAGCGGATCGAAAACCGCGCTCGCCTGGTCGTGGAGCGGCGTTATCGCTATGACGTCCTGGGAAGGGTGATTGAACTGACGGATTCCCGGCGCGGCCGGTTCCGCTACCGTTATGACGTCGTCGGGCGTTTGCTCGAGGCGGAATGCCCCAGCGGCGGCGAGACTTTCGGATGGACAGCCGCAGGCAGCGTCGTGCTGCCCGACAGTGGTTATCAACGCGGCCAGATGATCACCCAGGCGCGCGGCTGGACGGTCGACTACGATGGCCGGGGCTTCATGACCGGTCGGCGCTCGGGACCCGTCCAGGATCTCATGCAGTATTCGAGCAACGGGCTGCTTCGACGCATCGCGCGCAGCGACGGATCCAGCCACCTCTTCACCTACGACGGCCATTCGCGGCTGTTGAGTTGGTCGTCGGACCCGGCGCGCAAGCGTCGGTTCCTGTGGGATAGGGAGCAGCCGTGGGCGTACTTCGATGTCGCCTCGCCACCTGCAAGTGCAACGGCTGAAGGGAAGCACGCTGTGACCTGGTTCGTCCAGCTAGCCGGGGAGCTGCAGCCGATCGAGCAGCATGATGGCGTGGCGGCCTGGACGGTGCACACCGACCACAACGGTCGTGTCTGCGAACTGATCGATGCAGACGGCAGCGTGGCATGGGAGAATCGCGCCGGCGTGTGGGGGAACCTGCCGGACGTTCGCACCGGAGCCCATGGGCGTACGGATGCCGACCTGGAATGCCTGCTGGGGTTGCCCGGCCAGCTGCATCATCCGGATACCGGCCTGTACTACAACCGCCACCGCTGGTATTTCTCCGAGACGGCGCACTATCTGACGCCGGATCCGAGCGGCTTGTGGGGTGGTTTCGACGCCTACGCCTACGCCGCGGACCCCGTCAACCGCAACGATCCGCTCGGCCTGCAGTGCCGCGGCAAGACCGATGACCCGGCCCTGTATCGGGCCGATCGACGTCCGCCCGACCAGATCTGCAACGAGGGTTTCCAGCAGTGGAATCCGTCCGGAACCATGTCGCTCGCCGACCACGTCAACGGCTCGAACGAGACCTCGCCATGGATCTCCACGACCTACAACCGCCAGATGGCCAATGACGCGTCCGGCTACGGCAGCAGGCACGACGCGGACATCAACCAGAACTATCCGGGTCGGGCCGGCCCCTGGGTCTACGAGATTGTCAACCCGGGCTGCGGCGTTGAAGTGGATTGCGATCCGGGGGTAATCGCACATGCTGCGCAATGGGGCAATTCTTCGAGCGAGCAGGAGATCGCCTTCCGCAAGCCGATCCCGCCGGGCAACATCGTGGGCGCGGTGAACCTGGACACGGGCGAAATCTTCATGTGTCCATGACCATGACAAGCGACGCGACTTCGCTGAGATCCGCGGAAGGCAGGGCCGCCGACCACGTCGAGACGGTGGGAGCGGAGGCATTCGACCGGATCGTCAACGACACCAGCTGGCCGGTGGCGCTGCTGCGTCACCAATCCGCCGCCGGGCGTGCCAGCCTGGTCGTCATCGTCAAACGTACCTCCATCTGGTCGGGGCGGACGCTGCACGAGTCGCACAGGCAACTGCCGGTGTTCGGTGCGGATGTCCCGTGGCCGGATGGTGCCGCGTCGACCCTACGCTTCGAATCCGACATGGTGCCGTACAAGCCGCGAGCAGACGTGGTGCTGGTCGGCGAGGCCTGCGCGCCCGGCGGCCGGGCGGTGGAGGTTCTCGATGTGGGCCTGCGCCTCGGTGCACGCCAGCATCGGTTGCGCGTGTTCGGCGATCGGCAATGGCAGCGCACGGGCGGATCGGCCGCCATTGGACGAGCCGTGCCTTTCTCGAGGAAGGAGCTGCGCTACGAGCGCGCCTTCGGCGGCATCGACGTGGGCGAGTATTGCGTCGAGAATCCGGTCGGTAGGGGGCTAGTCAGCGAGGCCGGGATGGACCAATTGCACGGGCGCCTGCTGCCGAACATCGAGGATCCGCGCGACCTCGTCCATGATTGGCGGTCGCGGCCCAAGCCGCGCGGCTTTGCGTTCTATGGCCGGGCCTGGCAGCCGCGGCTGGGTTGCGCCGGCGCCGTCGACGACGGCTTCCGGC